>NZ_BAAGRO010000036.1:0-19396 GCF_054782915.1 Nocardioides hungaricus
CGTCAACCACCACAACCCGGCGTGTCGCTGACCTGGGGAAGCACCCGCTTTAGCCGGTTAAGAGGGAGTCACGTTCACGGGCTCGATCGTCGCCTTCCTCAAGCTGTCGGCCCGGATGAAGTCCGCTCCAATGGTGCTTCCCGGCAAGAATGCGATCAATCTCGGAGCTCTCGGGGTCTTCGTCGTGCTGACCGCCTGGTTCGTGGCCTCCCCGTCCCTAGGGTTGCTGATCGCAGTCACCGTGATGGCACTCGCGCTCGGTTGGCACCTGGTGGCGTCCATCGGCGGCGGCGACATGCCCGTGGTCGTGTCCATGCTCAACAGCTACTCCGGCTGGGCCGCGGCTGCGTCGGGCTTCCTGCTCGACAACGACCTACTGATCATCACCGGGGCCCTGGTGGGATCGTCCGGCGCGTACCTGTCCTACGTCATGTGCCAGGCGATGAATCGGTCGTTCCTCTCGGTGATTGCCGGCGGCTTCGGGATCGAGGCGCCGCGCAGCGACGACGCCGACTACGGCGAGCACCGCGAGATCAGCGCGGAGACGACGGCCGAACTCCTGCGGAACGCCTCCTCCGTGGTCGTCACGCCCGGGTACGGCATGGCCGTGGCGCAGGCACAGTACCCGGTGGCCGACCTCACCCGCCGACTGCGAGAGCAGGGCGTCGACGTGCGCTTCGGCATTCACCCCGTCGCGGGTCGGCTCCCGGGACACATGAACGTCCTCCTCGCCGAGGCGAAGGTCCCCTACGACATCGTGCTCGAGATGGATGAGATCAACGACGATCTGGCTGAGACCTCCGTCGTGCTCGTCATCGGCGCCAACGACACCGTCAACCCGTCGGCGGCAGAGGACCCGACGAGCCCGATCGCCGGCATGCCGGTGCTCCGGGTCTGGGAGGCTGGCGATGTGGTGGTCTTCAAGCGTTCGATGGCGGCTGGGTATGCCGGTGTGCAGAATCCGTTGTTCTTCCGGGAGAACACCCAGATGCTCTTCGGTGATGCGAAGGACCAGGTCGAGGCGATCCTGCGGCACGTCTGAGGAAGTCGTGTGCTCGGGTGAGCGTGCTCACCTCGCGCTGGAAGCTGGTCGTAGGTCGTGAGTTGTTGCTGGGTGGACTCGGATCGAGTCCACCCAGCAAGGAGGCAGTTCATGGGCATCTCGGAGATCTCGCTGGACCCCGACGCGGCCGGTCGTCGCGTCGATCGTGGATGCGACGAACCGGGCGCGACGCGCGCCGCGAACATCGTGACCCCGCTGGCAGTGGAGCGACATCAGCCGCAGCGCGAGCGCCCGTCAGCGCGCGATCGGGACGGTCCCGGAGCGCGAGCGTGGCGGCGAGTTCGTGCGTCGCGACCGCCCCGCCAAGCCAGAGACCTGCGCGCGTGCGTGGCTGGTTCGCTCGGCGCAATTCCCCGGTGGCGGGGTCGTCGATCGGCACCTAGCCGGAGCCCGGTGCCGCTAGTCTCCGGCTCGTGATCGTCAAGCGCCTGGTCAACGCCGCCGTAGTCGGCGGCGCGCGGTGGCTGGACCGGGCTGGCAAGATCGAGGCCGGCACGCGGGCGGCCGAGGGGTTCGGCAGCTTCGGCGCCGGTACGACGATCGGCTTCCCGGCCGCGACGCTGATGAACACCCGGTCGATCCACCTCGGCACGGGGGTGCTGGTCGGGCGGCAGGTGACGCTGTCGGTGGGCTACGGCCCGGGCGACCCGGGGATCCCCGAGCGCGGGCTGGTGGTCGGCGACCGGTGCGTGATCGGGGCGCGGAGCACGCTGGTGGCGCACGCCTCGATCGAGGTCGGCGACGACGTGTGGTTCGGGCAGGGCGTGTTCGTGTGCGACGCCAGCCACGGCTACCAGGACCCGGACCTGCCGATCGGCGAGCAGTTCGGCCCTCACCAGCCGGTCCGGATCGGCGCCGGCTCGTGGGTCGGCCACGGGTCGATCGTGCTGCCGGGCACGACGCTCGGTCGCAACGTCGTGGTCGCGGCGGGGTCGGTCGTGCGCGGCGACGTACCCGACCACAGCATCGTGGGCGGCGCGCCCGCGAAGGTGCTGCGCCGCTACGAGCCCGGCGTCGGCTGGGTCGGGACCGAGGGCGACCTGCGGCCGGTCGCGCGGGGCTACTTCGGTGGCGCCGACTTCACTGAAGCGAACTGAGCACGCCCGCGACGAGGAACCCCAGCACGGTCAACAGGCCGGCCACCCGGCCGGCGCGGCCGTAGGACTCCGGCACCATCGAGTCGGCCAGCATCGTGAGCACCGCGCCGCCGGCGAAGGCGCTCGCGATCTCGCCGGTGTGCGTGCCCGCGTCGGCGACCAGGAAGCCGGCCAGCGACGCGATGCCGCAGACCGCGGTCAACGAGACCCACATCAGGGTGATCCGGCGCTCGGGTACGCCGGCGGTGCGCATGTCGTCGGTGCCGGCCAGGCCCTCGGGGACGTTCGAGAGCAGCACGGCCGCGAGGAACGCCACGCTGATCGACCCGCCCAGCGCCAGCCCGAGGCCGAGGATGAACGACTCCGGGATGCCGTCGAGCAGCGCGCCGAGGAACAGCGCCGTGCTGGAGCCGCCGCCGCGGTCGATCAGCCGCGCGCCGACGTAGTACGCGAGCGCGCCGACGAGGAACGCCGCGCCGATCTCCCAGCCGAGCTCGAGGCTCTCCTCGGGGATGAGCTCGTAGCCGACCGCGCTGATCAGGGTTCCGGCGCCGAAGGCCATCATCAGTCCGACCGTCCGCTTCGACCGGCCGAGTGGCGACGCGAGCGCCTGGCCGATCAGCAGCGAGCCGGCGGCGAGGAGCCCCCACAGGAGTGCCGCGCTCACGCCTGTCCCGGCACCTTCAGCTCACCGGTGTAGATCGGCGAGTCCTTGCGGGAGAGCAGCTCGCGCCGCTCCTCGGGGGTGAGCGCCTCGACCTGCGCGCGTACGTCGGACGAGAAGCCGCTCACCTCCGCCGCCTCGTCGACCGGGACGACGGTGTGCACGACGCGGTCGTCGTACACGTGCACCATCGTCATCGCCTGGTGGCCGTCGACGCCGGACACGAACCGCTCCAGCGGCGCCGGGTCGGAGGTGTAGCAGGTGGCGGAGGCGACCGAGACCGGGATGCCCGCGAAGGTGGAGTACGTCGAGTAGTGGAAGTGCCCGCCGAGGATGCCGCGCACGTCGGTGCCGGTGACGACCTCGGCCAGCCGGTGCTGGTCGTAGAGCTCGATGACCTCGGCCGCCGGCATCATCGGGATCGGGATCGGCGGGTGGTGCAGCGCGAGCAGGGTGCCGTGCGGCGCGGGCTTGCCGAGTACGCCGGCCAGCCAGTCGAGCTGGTCGCCGGTGAGCTCGCCGTGGTGGTAGCCCGGGACGCTGGTGTCGAGCGCGACGATGCGCAGCCCGTCGACGTCGTAGGCGCGGTCCTGGGTCGAGTCGTCGTCGGAGTCGAAGAGGCCGCGGGAGTACGCCGCCCGCTCGTCGTGGTTGCCCATCACCCAGACGACCTCGGCGGACATGGCAGTGGCGGCGGGCTCGACGACCTCGCGCAGCCGGGCGTACGCCTCGGGCTCGGCCCGGTCGGCCAGGTCGCCGGTGAACACCAGCGCCTGCGGCGGGTGCTCGAGCCGGGACAGCCGGGCGAGCGCGAGCCGGAGGCCCTCCTCCGGATCGATCACGCCGTACTGCCGGGCGCCGGCGGCCAGCAGGTGCGGGTCGCTCAGGTGCGCGACGACGTGACCGGGCTGGGGGTACTGGCCGAGCTGCACCCGCTCAGGCTAGACGGGACAGCTCGAAGACCGGGATCAGCCGGTCGGTGCGCTCCTCGTACTTGGCGAAGTTCGGCCAGGTCCGCAGCATCGCCTGCCACAGCTCGGCCCGCTCGGCCGAGTCCTCGACCTCCCGCGCGACCACGGCGATGCGCCCGCGCCTCCAGGTGATCGTGGCCCCGCCGGCCGCGCGCAGGTTGTGCACCCACGCCGGCATGTCCGGCCCGCCGAAGTAGGACCCGGCGATCAGCCAGCGATCTACGGAGCCTGCTGCACGATCCGCGCGGCTACGCGACGACCGGTGGAGCGTCGGCGGTGTTCGCCTCGGTCGACGTGACCCGCCATGCCTTCCCTGGGCAGCCTTGCCACCGCACGCACCGGACGCCGCTCGCGTTCGCCCGTCTTGTTCAGCAGGCTCCTCGTGCGGGACGCAGAGCAGGGGAGTGCTGCGGGGGAGGCCGCTCCTGCGGCCGACGACCGTGAGGGTCAGGTTCGGCAGCCCGGCGATGTCGAGGATGCTCACTCGGCCGCGCGAGACTCGCTGGAGCAAGCGGTCGGTCCACACGATCTGGGGGAGCAGCCTCGGCAGCCAGGGGATCCCTCCGACGCGGATCGCGAGCGGTGTCAGCAGGCCCATGGCCGCAGTCTGTCCCAACCCGGGGACTTCACACGCTTAACGTGTTGGCGGGACGTCATGCGGGCGGTCGTGGGGGGCGGTGCCTGGGCTGTCTCGACTGTCATGTCGGCGCAATTGCGCTGTTGTGGCAGTGTTTGCCCCGGCCCGGCCGCCATTCCGGCGCAATTGCGCTGTGATGACGGTGCCTGCCGCGCTCCGATTGCCATTTCGGCGCAATTGCGTCGCCGGGGCAGCCACCTCGTATGACGTCCCGCAGCCTCAGCCGCGGGCGGGCGCCACGGTGCCGACGACCTCGCCCAGCGCGAGCCGGCCACCGGAGACCGACGGCGCGGTGTAGCGCAGGGTGACGGTGTCGCCGTCGGCGAGGAACGCGGACTCCTCGCCCCAGCCGATCTCGAGCAGCGAGCCGCGCTCGCCCTCGGTGGGTCCGCTGATGGTGCCGGAGCCGTAGAGGTCGCCGGTGCGCAGCGAGGCGCCGTTGACGGTCAGGTGGGCGAGCATCTGGGCGGGCGACCAGTACATCGAGGAGTACGGCGGCCGGCTGATCACCTCGCCGTTCACGACGATCTCGACCGCGATGTCGAGACCGCGGGTCGCGCCCGGCCCGAGGTAAGGGAGCGGCTCGGGCTCCTGCGCGGGCAGCGCCACCCAGGCGGCGTCGAGCGCCTCCAGCGGCGTGACCCAGTGCGAGATCGAGGTGGCGAAGGACTTGCCGAGGAACGGGCCGAGCGGGACGTACTCCCACGCCTGGATGTCGCGCGCGGACCAGTCGTTGAGGCCGACGACGCCGAAGACGTGGTCGGCGAAGGAGGAGTAGGGCACCGGCGTACCGAGCGTCGACCCCACGCCGACGACGAAGCCCAGCTCGGCCTCGATGTCGAGCCTGGCGGACGGGCCGAAGCCGCCGCCGGGCCGCTGCCCGGACGGGCGGATCACCGGGGTGCCGGACGGGACGACGGTGCCGGCGCGGCCGTGGTAGCCGACCGGCAGGTGCCGCCAGTTGGGCAGCAACGGCTCGCCGTCGGGGCGGAAGATCCGGCCGACGTTCGAGGCGTGGTCGATCGACGCGTAGAAGTCGACGTAGTCCGCGACCTCGACCGGCAGGTGCAGGGTGACGTCGGCGAGGGGGACCGTGTGGGTGCCGGCCTCCGCGATCGCCCGGGCCTCGGCCCGCGTCTCGCGCCAGACCTCCGGGCCGAGGGCGAGGAAGGCGTTGAGCGACGGGTGCTCGAGCTCGGGTCGTCCGGTCGCCGCGGCCAGATCGACGACGCCGTCCTCGTGCCGCACGCCCACCCGGCGCAGTCCGCCGTCGACCGAGAACACGCCGTAGGGCAGGTGGTCGAGCCCGAAGCCACTCACGAGACCAGCCCCAGGGCGATCAGGTCGTCGAGCGGCTCGCCGACCGAGCAGGAGCCGAACGACGTGAACCAGTGCCGAGCGCGGTCGAGCTCCGTGCAGTCGAGCCCGTCGAAGGACCGCTCCTCCAGGGTCGCGACCACCTCGTCGCGGCCGGCGCCGTCCCACGCCTGCCGGGTCGCGACCAGCAGGTTGAGGAACCCGTGGTGCTCGAAGCCGTCCGCGCCGGTGTGCCGCACCGCGCGGTGCAGCCCGGCCGTGCACTTGAACGGCGTCTCGCGGTCCAGCGCCGCGTCGATCCAGCCCGCGAGCACGACCGAGGAGGGGTACGCCGCCACGTCGAGGCCACCCGTCCGGAGCTTCAGCCGGAACCCCCGTGCCGCCACCTCGTCGGCCGCCGCGAGCCAGGCCTGTTCCGACGCGGACGAAGGCAGCTCGACGTACACCGGCACGTGGTCGTCGAGCCGGCCCTCGGCCCGGGCGGCGTCGACGGCCGCGCCGACCCGGCGGGCGTTGCCGGCCGGGTCGTCGGGGTCGCGCAGCGCGATCTCGATGCCCCTGACCGCGAGGTGCAGCCTGCGGGAGAGTGCGGCGAGGCCGGCGATGTTGCCGGCGCCACCGGTCACGACGACCGACAGCGCGAGCGGGGTGGCCGTCAGCCCGGGGAGCGCGGGGAGGTCGGTGTCGCGCACCACGAACGTGCCGACCAGGTCGGCGTACGGCTCGGAGCGCCGGGCCCGGTGGTCGGTCGCCGCGGCGGCCAGCGGGGCGTCGCCCGGCGGGAAGATGGCGGCGTCGTCGACGAGTCCGCGGAGGGCGGCGCCCACCGTGGGCAGGGCGGGTTCCGTTGACACGCTGGCTACTCTAGCCAGGAGGCAGATAGCGGACGAATGCGTTCGATAATCGATCGGAGGCAGGTCATGGCCCACTACCGGCGGATCGGTGAGGTTCCCCCGAAGCGGCACACCCAGTTCCGCGACGGCGACGGCGACCTCTACCGCGAGGAGCTGATGGGCGAGGAGGGCTTCTCCTCCGACTCCTCGCTGCTCTACCACCGTGGCGTCCCGTCGGCGATCGTCGCGAGCGAGGTCTGGGAGCTGCCCGACCAGAGCCGCACGCCCAACCACCCGCTCCAGCCGCGGCACCTGCGGCTGCACGAGCTCGAGACCGACACGGATGCGGTGACGGGTCGCCGCCTGGTGCTGGGCAACAACGACGTCCGGATCGGCTACGTCGTGACGGGCACGGACCCGTCGCCGTACTACCGCAACGCGATCGGCGACGAGTGCGTATACGTCGAGAGCGGCGCCGGCGTCGTCGAGACGGTCTTCGGCGTGGTCGGCTACCGCGCGGGCGACTACGTCGTGATCCCGCGGGCGACCACGCACCGCTGGGTGCCGGCCGAGCCGAGCCGGCTCTACGCGATCGAGGCCAACAGCCACGTCGCGCCACCGAAGCGCTACCTCTCCCGCTACGGCCAGCTGCTCGAGCACGCGCCGTACTGCGAGCGCGACCTGCACGGTCCCGAGCGGCCGTTCACGATGGAGGGCGACGAGGTGGAGGTGCTGGTCAAGCACCGCACCAGCGCAGGCGTCGTCGGCACCAAGATGACCTACGCGACGCACCCGTTCGACGTGGTCGGGTGGGACGGCTGCCTCTACCCGTACACGTTCAACATCGAGGACTACATGCCGATCACCGGCAAGATCCACCAGCCGCCGCCGGTGCACCAGGTCTTCGAGGGCCACCACTTCGTGGTCTGCAACTTCCTGCCGCGCAAGGTCGACTACCACGAGCTCGCGGTCCCGGTGCCGTACTACCACTCCAACGTCGACAGCGACGAGGTGATGTTCTACGTCGGCGGCGACTACGAGGCGCGCAAGGGCTCCGGCATCGGGCTGGGCTCGATCTCGCTGCATCCGGGCGGGTACGCGCACGGCCCCCAGCCGTCGGCGATCGAGGCGTCGCTGGGTGCGGAGTACTTCGACGAGACGGCGGTCATGGTCGACACCTTCGCCCCGCTCGACCTCGGCGAGGGCGGCCTGGCCGTCGAGGACCCGGCCTACGCCTGGACGTGGAGCCAGCAGGCGTGACCGAGGAACGAGGTCACGACTCCGCGGATCTCCACAGGCCGATCCGGAGCGGTCGACCGGCCGGACCGGCCGTGTGAGACTGGAGGCCGAAGGAGGTGCCCGCCGTGAGCGATCCGCAGGTCTGGACCCTGATCGGCGTCTTCGCCGCGAGCACCTTCGCCCTGGTCGGACTCGTGTCGACGACGTTCCTCCGAGTCCTCCAGGCGGAGATCCGCGCGCTCGACGCGAAACTGACCGCGAAGCTCGACGTGCTCGACAAGGACATCTCCGCGATCGCCCGCCGCGTCTTCCCCGACGAGCGCTGACCGTTGCCAGCCGTTGACCGTGGCGCTACGCCGCGACCGGCTCGTTGTTGAGCGTCTTGTAGGTGTACGCCGTGCCGATCAGGATGACCGGGACGGCGACGATCAGGCCGATGCCGCAGAGCAGCGCACCGACGAACCAGGCGACCAGGCTCACCAGGAACCACAGGATCACGTTGCCGGCGTTGTGCCTCGTGAACTCGAAGCTCGCCTTGATCGCGTCGATCGCCCCCATCTCCGGGCGGTCCATCAGGAAGTACAGCGCGTACGACGTGAAGAACGCGACCAGGATGCCCGGGATGATGCAGGCGATGAAGCCGACGAAGGTCAGGACGCCGATGATCAGGGACGCGATGACGACCTCACCCAGCTTGTTCGGCTTGAGCAGTCCCGAGGGCTCCAGCTGCCGGCCCTCGGTGATGTCGAGCGCGCCGCGCACGATGCCGGCGCCGACGATCATCGAGATGATCCAGCCGACCAGGCTGAACAGCCAGCTGACGATGTTCTGCGCGGTGAAGACGCCGCCGCAGTCCTTCACCTCGGCCGTGGCCAGGTTGACCGACGGCTCGCACGCGACGGCCTGGCCGACGAAGAACCCGACGAGCTGGATCGCGACGAGGACCACGACCAGGACGACGATCGCCAGCAGGATCTGGCCGAGGTTCTGGGTGAACTTGCTCCAGCCGTAGGAGAACGCGTTCCCCACGCTGTAGCCGCCGGAGCCCGGCGCCGCAGGGGGAGGCGGAGGCGGCGGAGGCGGTGCCGGCGGCTCGGTCGGTGGCGGCGGGGGAGGTGGCTCGTTCGTGGACATCGACAGCTCCTTGGCGGTCCGAAAGAAGGCCCAGACGGCAACCTAGCGGTTGGCGACCCGTCCCGGACAGACCCGAGACGGGCCATTGCCGGAAGTGGGTACCGTTCGGACCGTGAGCCGCAGACCTCCGCGCCAGGACATCGACGAGCAGGCCCTCGACGTCGAGCGCCCGAAGGACCACGCCGCCGGGCCGACGGCGATCGCGGTCACGATGAAGCGCGCCGTGGAGCAGATGGGCGTCCGGCGTACGGCGAGGACCCTGCTCGCCGTCAACCAGGTCGACGGCTTCGACTGCCAGGGCTGCGCGTGGCCCGACCCCGATCCGGAGCACCGCGCCACCGCCGAGTTCTGCGAGAACGGCGCCAAGGCGGTCACCGAGGAGGCGACCCTGCGCCGGGTCGGACCCGAGTTCTTCGCCGCGCACCCGCTGGCGGACCTGCGCGAGCGCACCGACTACTGGCTCGGCCAGCAGGGCCGGATCACTGAGCCGATGGCGGTCCGCCCCGGTGGCACCCACTACGAGCCGATCGGCTGGGACGAGGCCTACGCGACCATCGCGCGCCACCTCAACGGCCTGGACTCGCCGGACCAGGCGATCTTCTACACCTCCGGCAAGACCTCGAACGAGGCGGCGTTCGCCTATCAGCTCTTCGTCCGGGCGTTCGGCACCAACAACCTGCCGGACTGCTCGAACATGTGCCACGAGTCCACGTCGGTGGCGCTCGCCGAGACCATCGGCATCGGCAAGGCGTCGGTCACCTTCCAGGACGTCCACGACGCGAAGCTGATCGTGATCGCCGGGCAGAACCCGGGCACCAACCACCCGCGCATGCTGACCGCGCTCGAGCAGGCGAAGAAGAACGGCGCCCGGATCATCGCGATCAACCCGCTGCGCGAGGCCGGCCTCGTCCGGTTCAAGAACCCGCAGAAGGTGCGCGGCCTCGCCGGCCACGGCACCGCCCTCGCCGACCTGCACCTGCCGGTCCGCATCAACGGCGACCTCGCGCTGTTCCAGGCGATCGGCGCGCTGCTGCTGGAGTGGGGCTGTGTCGACCGCGACTTCGTCGAGCGGCACACCTGGGGCTTCGACGCCTGGGCCGAGCACGTGCGCGCCCTCGACTGGGACGTTGTACGCCGCTCGACGGGTCTGACGCGCGAGCAGATCGAGGCGGCGGCGCGGATGTTCCGCGACTCCGACCGCACCGTCCTCTGCTGGGCGATGGGCATCACCCAGCACCGCAACGCGGTGGCGACCGTCAAGGAGCTCGCCAACGTCGCGTTCCTCCAGGGCAACATCGGCAAGCCCGGCGCCGGTCTCTTCCCGGTGCGCGGCCACTCCAACGTCCAGGGCGACCGCACTATGGGCATCTGGGAGCGGCCGCCGAGCCACTTCCTCGACGCGCTGCGCGACGAGTTCGGCTTCGAGCCGCCGCGCGAGCACGGCCTCGACACGGTCGCGGCGATCAAGGCGCTGCGCGACGGCGACGCGAGGGTGTTCTTCGGGATGGGCGGCAACTTCGTCTCCGCCGCCCCCGACACCGAGGTCACCGAGGAGGCGCTGCGCCGCGCCGACCTCACCGTGCACGTGTCCACCAAGCTCAACCGCTCGCACGTCGTGCACGGCCGCGAGGCGCTGATCCTGCCGGCGCTCGGCCGCAGCGAGCGCGACCTCACCGGTGGCCGGCCCCAGAAGGTCACCGTCGAGGACAGCCTCTGCGTGGTGAAGGCGTCGCACGGCCCGCTCGAGCCGGCCTCGCCGTACCTGCGCTCCGAGGTCGACATCGTCTGCTCGATGGCGCAGGTCACGATCGGCGACCGGTACGACCTGCCCTGGGACGACTTCCGCGCCGACTACCGCGCGATCCGGCGCCGGATCGCGCGGGTGGTGCCCGGCTGTGCGGCGTACGACGAGAAGGTCGAGCGCCCCGGCGGCTTCACGCTCCCGCACGGCCCGCGCGACAGCCGCACGTTCCCGACGGAGAAGGGCAGGGCGATCTTCACGGTCAGCCCGACGACGGTGCTCGAGGTGCCCGAGGGGCGGCTGCTGCTGCAGACGCTGCGCTCGCACGACCAGTTCAACACCACGATCTACGGGCTCGACGACCGCTACCGCGGCATCAAGGGCGGCCGTCGCGTGGTGTTCGTGCACCCCGACGACATCGCCGCGCTCGGCCTCGAGGAGGGCGAGCACGTCGACCTGGTCAGCGAGTGGGACGGGTCGGAGCGCTCCGCCCCGGACTTCCGGATCGTCGCCTACGACCAGCCGCGCGGCTGTGCGGCGGCCTACTACCCCGAGACCAACCCGCTGGTCCCGTTGGACTCGACCGCCGAGGGCAGCAACTGCCCGACGTCGAAGTCGGTGATCATCCGGCTGGTCAAGGGTCGCGGCGGCCACGGCCCGGCCCCCAGCGACGCGGGCACGGTCACGTCGTCCGGCCGCGGCGACGAGGGCAAGCGGTACGTCGAGCCCGAGCAGCTCTCGTGAACTCCCCATGAGCAACCTGGAGGACCGGCCCGACCGCGAGCGCCGCTGAGCGGGTCGTCCGCCTCTCGCACCTCTATACGCCGCCCTCAGGCGGACGACCCGTGTGGGCTGCGCGAGGATGTCGGCATGGGACCGGTGACCGGCGAGGACGGCGTCCCGCGCTGCCCGTGGGCGGGCGGGCCGGGCGTGATGCGCGACTACCACGATCACGAGTGGGGCCGGCGGATCAGCGGCGAGTCGGCGTACCTCGAGCGCCTGACGCTGGAGGCGTTCCAGTCCGGGCTGTCCTGGTCGACGATCCTCAACAAGCGACCGGCGTTCCGCGAGGTCTTCCACGGCTTCGACGCCGACGCGATCGCGGCGTTCGGACCGGACGACGTCGAGCGGCTGATGCGGGAGCCGCGGATCGTGCGCAACCGGCTCAAGATCGAGGCCGCGGTCGCCAACGCCCGGGCGACGGTCGCGTTGCGTGATGCCGAGGGACTGGCGGCGCTCGTGCTCTCCTTCGCCCCGGCCGACCCGCCGGCCTGGCACGACACCGCCGAGATGGCGACCATCTCGGCGGAGTCCACGGCGCTCAGCAAGGAGCTGAAGAGGCGCGGGTTCGCGTTCGTCGGCCCGACCACGATGTACGCGCTGATGGAGGCGATCGGGATCTTCGACCCGCATCTGGTCGGCTGCTTCCGGCGCGGGCCGCGGTTGTAACGCCGGGTTACCTCCTGTTGTCCTCCGGATGCAACCTGGTGGGGACAAGAAGTAACCCGGCGTTACATGCGAGTGGAGCGGGTTTATGCTCGCCGCCGTGGCCCAGCTGGTCGAACTCCGTGAGAGCGCCGCCCCCGCGACGGCCGGCGAGCTGCTTGAGCTCGTCCGCACCGGGCGCGCGGCGACCCGCTCGCAGCTGCGCGCGCTGACCGGCCTCTCCCGCACCGCCGTCACCGCTCGGGTCGGCTCGCTCACCGCGGGCGGCCTGCTGCTCCTCGGCGAGGAGCTCGCCTCCACCGGCGGCCGTCCGCCGGGAGCGCTGGTGTTCAACAAAGAGGCCGGCGTGGTGCTCGCCGTCGCGATCGGCCGCTCCCGCAGCCAGCTCGCGGTCCTCGACCTCGACGGCCAGGAGCTGTCCTCCGACTCCCGCGACCACGAGGTCGGCGTCGGCCCCGAAGAGCTGCTGCCCTCGATCGCCGTGCGGCTGCGCGGGCTGCTCGACGGCGTCGCACTGCCGGTGCTCGGCATCGGCCTCAGCCTCCCCGGCACCCTCGACCCGGTCCGTGGGCTGTCCATCGGCTCCCCGGTGATGTCCGGCTGGGACGGCGTCGAGCTGGCGCCGTACCTCTCGGACGTCGCCGACGCGCCGCTCTTCGTCGCCAACGACGCCGACGTGCTCGCCCGCTCCGAGCTGCTCGGCGGCGCCGGCCGGCTCGACGACGTCCTGGTCGTCAAGGCGTCGACCGGCCTCGGCCTCGGCATCGTGGCCGGCGGCCGGGTGCTCAGCGGCCACCTCGGCGCGGCCGGGGAGATCGGCCACACCACCGTCGACGCCGCCGGGGAGCTGCCGTGCCGCTGCGGCGCGACCGGCTGCCTGGAGACCATCGCCGCCGGCTGGGCGCTCGTCGCCCGGATGGAGGAGGCGGGGCAGCCTGTCGACCACGTGCGCGACCTGGTCGCGCTCGCGCTGCAGGGCGACTCGTTCGCCCGGGGGCTGCTGCGCGACAGCGGCCGCGAGCTCGGCGAGGTGCTCGCGGTCGCGATCAACCTGCTCAACCCGGCGGCGGTCGTCATCGGCGGCGACATGGCGGCGGCGTTCGACTTCTACGTCGCCGGCGTGCGCGAGAGCGTCTACCGCCGGTCCGCCCCGCTCGCGACCCGCGACCTCCGGTTCCTGCCCGCCGCCCACGGCGACCGCGCGGGCGTGGTCGGCTGCGGCGCGCTCGCCCTCGACCACGTGCTCGCCCCGGCGGCCGTGGACGCCCGGCTCGCGGCGCTCTAGCCTCGGCCCGTGACCCGCGTACACGCCTTCGGAGACGACGCCCTCGGCGACCTCGACGCGGTCGGGCTGGTCACCGCGATCCAGGAGGGCCAGGTCTCGATCCCCGAGGTGGTCGACGCCGCGATCGCGCGCGCCGAGCGGCTCCAACCCGAGCTCAACGCGGTCGCGTACGTCGCCTACGACCGGGCCCGCGCGGAGGCGCGGGACCCGCGGGGCGGGTTCTTCGCCGGCGTACCCACCTTCGTCAAGGACAACTGCGACGTCGCGGGCATGCCGACCCAGCAGGGCTGCGACGCCTACCGCGCCCGGGTCGCGCCCGTGGACGGCGACTTCGCCCGGATGCTCCTCGCCACCGGCCTGGTGCCGCTCGGCAAGACCCAGCTCTCCGAGTTCGGGTTCAGCCCGTCCGCCGAGCACCCGCGGCTCGGCGCGGTCCGCTCGCCGTGGGACACCGCCCGCACCGCCGGCGCCTCGTCGGCCGGCTCCGCCGCCCTGGTCGCCGCCGGCGCCGTCCCGATCGCGCACGCGAACGACGGCGGCGGCTCGATCCGCATCCCGGCCGCGGTCAACGGGCTGGTCGGGCTCAAGCCGACCCGCGACCGGCTCGCCCAGGACAGGGTCAACCGGCAGATGCCGATCCGGATCGTCTCCGACGGCGTCCTCACCCGGTCGGTGCGCGACACCGCGGCGTTCCTGCGCGAGGCCGAGCACGTCTACCGCCAGCTCAAGCTGCCGCCGATCGGCGACGTCACCCGCCCCGGCCGCACCCGGCTGCGGATCGCCGTGCACACCTCCGGCATCGGCCGCAGCGCCTCGCCCGAGGTCGTCGAGCTCACGCTCAAGACCGCCCGGCTGCTCGAGGAGCTCGGCCACCACGTCGACCACGTCGACTCGCCGGCCCCCACGACGGTCCCCGACGACTTCCTCCTCTACTGGGCGATGCTCGCGACGATGATCGTGCGCACCGGCCGCCGCCAGCTCGGCGCCGACTTCGACCGCACCCGCCTCGACAACCTCACCCTCGGGCTCGACCGGCACTGCCGCAGCCGGCTCCACCGGCTGCCCGGCGCGATCACCCGGCTGCGCCGGCTGCCGCGGGTCTCCGCCGACTTCCACCGGCGCTACGACGTCTCGCTCACGCCGACGCTGGCGCTGACCACGCCGCGGGTCGGCCACCTCGACCCGACCGCCGACTTCGACACCGTGATGGAGCGGATCCTGGAGTGGGTGGCGTTCACGCCCTGGCAGAACGCGACCGGCGACCCGGCGATCTCGCTGCCCCTCGCGATCACCTCCGAGGGGCTGCCGCAGGGCATGATGCTGGGGGCCGGATCGGGCCGCGAGTCGACCCTTCTGGAGCTCGCCTACGAGCTCGAGGAGGCGGCTCCCTGGAGCCGCATCACAGGCTGAGATCTGGCCGGTCGCCCCGATTTCTCAAGTGTCCGAGAGCGTGTGTATTGTTCTCCGACGTTGCCCCTTTAGCTCAGTCGGCAGAGCGTCTCCATGGTAAGGAGAAGGTCTACGGTTCGATTCCGTAAAGGGGCTCTGGGCAGGACCTCCCACCGGCCGGTTGACTGGTCGGTGCGGCCGTGCCCGTGGCGGGGTAGCTCAGGTGGTTAGAGCACACGGCTCATAATCGTGGTGTCGCGGGTTCGAGTCCCGCCCCCGCTACTCACCACCAGCGACACCCCGTACCGACAAGCGAGGACTTCCCGTGGCCAGCAAGAGCTCCGACGTTCGCCCCAAGATCACGCTCGCCTGCGTCGAGTGCAAGGAGCGCAACTACATCACCAAGAAGAACCGCCGCAACGACCCCGACCGGCTCGAGCTGGCGAAGTTCTGCCCGCGCTGTCGCAAGCACCAGCCGCACCGCGAGACCCGATAGGAAGCTGGGCCGTCGAGGAGGTTGCGCGGCGACCGTCTCGACACCCTCCCGAACGACCCGCCCGATCCGCTCGGGCGGGTCGACGTCTATTTTGAGGCCATGCCTGTCGACCAGTCGCTCGTCGGCCGGGTCTTCCCACCCACCCGACCCTATGTCGTGACCGCCGAGAGCATCGGCGACTTCGTGGCCGCCACCGGCGGGGAGTACGCCGGCGGGCCGGCCCCGGCGACGTACCCGATCGTGCTCGCGTTCGACGCGATGAACGCGTTCCTCGAGGCCGAGGCGATCGACCTGTACCGCATCGTCCACGGGCAGCAGGAGTTCGCCTACGAGCGGCCGGTCGTGCCGGGCGACGAGCTCGTCGCGACCCTGACCGTCGCGAGCCTGCGCCAGATCGCGGGCAACGACATCATCGGCACCACCAGCGAGATCACCGACGCCACCGGCGCCGTCGTCTGCTCGACCTCGGCGACCCTCGTGCACCGGGGCGGGACGGCATGATCCTCGAGACCCGTATCTACACCGTGACCCGCGCCGACCTGGTCCGGTACGCCGCCGCGAGCGGCGACCACAACCCGATCCACCAGGACGAGGAGGTCGCGCGCGGCGTCGGCCTGCCCGGCGTGATCGCGCACGGCATGTACACGATGGCGCTGGCCGCCCGGGCCGTCGACGCGTGGTTCCCCGGCGCGGAGGTGGTCAGCCTGGGCTGCAGGTTCACCCACCCGGTCGTCGTACCCGCCGAGGGCGGCGCGGACGTCGAGGTCGCCGGCGAGGTGAAGTCGTCTGACGACGGGCTCACCACCGTCGCGCTCACCGTCACGTGCGAGGGCCAGAAGGTGCTGGGCATGCCGAAGGCCGTCGTCCGTGCCTGAGCTGTCCGACCACACCACCCTGCGGCTCGGCGGCCCGGCCGACGAGTGGGTGACCGTGACCGCGGAGTCCGACCTGGCCCCCGCCCTCGACACCGACCTGCCGGTGCTCGTCCTCGGTGGCGGGAGCAACCTGGTCGTGGCCGACCACGGCTTCCGTGGCCGCGTCGTCGAGATCGCCACTCGCGGGATCAGTCCGGACGTCGAGGACGCCTCCTGCGGTGGCGTCATGGTCACCGTCGCCGCCGGCGAGAGCTGGGACGACTTCGTCGCGCTCGCCGTCGAGAGGGAGTGGGTCGGCGTCGAGGCGCTCTCCGGCATCCCCGGCTCGGTCGGCGCGACGCCGATCCAGAACGTCGGCGCCTACGGCCAGGAGGTCGGCCAGACCATCGCGTCGGTGCGGGTCTGGGACCGCACGCTCCGCGGCGTCCGGACTTTCGCCAACGCCGACTGCGGATTCGGCTACCGCACCTCCCGCTTCAAGCAGGACCCCGGCCGCCACGTCGTCCTCTCGGTGACCTTCCAGCTCCGGCAGGGATCGCTCGGCGGACCGGTCGCCTACGCCGAGCTCGCCCGCGTCCTGGGCGTCGAGCCGGGGGAGCGGGCTCCGCTGGCCGACGTACGCCGGGCGGTGCTGGCGCTGCGCACCGGCAAGGGCATGGTGCTCGACGCCGCCGACCACGACACCTGGAGCGCCGGCTCGTTCTTCACCAACCCGGTGGTCGCAGCCGACGCGGTGCCCGAGGGCGCCCCGGCCTGGCCGCAGCCCGACGGCACCGTGAAGACCAGCGCCGCCTGGCTGATCGAGCACGCCGGCTTCGCCAGGGGACACGGCGACGACCGGGTCGCGCTCTCCTCCAAGCACACCCTCGCGCTCACCAACCGCGGCGGCGCGAGCACCGCCGACCTGCTCGCGCTGGCCCGCGAGGTGCGCGACGGGGTCGAGGCGCGCTTCGGCATCCGGCTGGTCAACGAGCCGGTGCTGGTCGGCTGCGAGCTGTAGCTCCAGCCCGGACGGCCCGGGTCAGGAGAGTCTCGTTGAACGCAGCCCACGTATCGACCCCTGCGTCATGCCGGCGGCCCGTGCGTGCGACGCAGGGTGAGGGAGACCGGCAGCACCTCTCGCCGAAACGGCTCTCCCGGCCGGCGGATCCGGTCGAGGAGGAGGCCGCACGACGCGTCGGCCATGCGGTGGAAGTCGAGGTTGACGGTGGTGAGCTGGAACACCTCCCAGCTGGACATCGCGATGTCGTCGAAGCCGACGATGGTCAGCTCCCCGGGCACGGCGACACCGAGCCGATGCGCTGCGTTGAGCGCGCCGAGGGCGATCACGTCGTTGGCGCAGAAGACCGCGGTCGGAGGGTCGTCGGCGCCCAGCAGCCGCGGGAGCGCATCCTGGCCTGTGTCGTAGACGAACCTCCCGCGCGCCGACCGGGCGGGTGCCACCGCGATCTCCGCCTCGGCGAGGGCCTCGCGCAGGCCCCGCTCCCGGTCGCGGCCGGTGCTCGTCTCGAGCGGACCGTGGATCGCGCCGATCCGGCGGTGGCCGAGGTCCAGGAGCAGCTCGGCCACGGCTCGGGCGCCGCCGACGTTGTCGAACACGCAGGCGTCCGAGACCGCTCCGTCGACCTCGCGGCCGACCTGGACGAACGGGACGCCACGTCGCTGCAGTTCATGGACCAGGGGCGAGTCCAGGTTCGAGGTGGTCAGCAGTGCTCCGTCGAGCGTGCCGTCGATGAGCGGCTCCATGCCGACGGTGGATCCGCCCTCGTCTGTCAGCAGGATGGTCCGATAGCCCGCGCTGTCCAGACAGTTGTGGAGCGGGCCGACGAGCGTGGAGAAGAACGGGTTCGTCAGCTCGCCGGCGACGATGCCGATCCGGCGCGTCTCTCGGGTCGCGAGGTTGCGTCCGCTCTGCATGGGCACGTACCCGAGCTGCTCCGCGGCCTGGAGGATGCGTTGCTTGGTCGCCTCGGAGACCCCGGCCTCCCCGCGCAGCGCGCGCGACACCGTGGGCTGGGTGACGCCCGCGAGCCGCGCCACGTCGTGGCTGGTGACAACCGACCGCCCCGCGGTGGTGCCCGCGGCCTCGCCATCGGGGCGTGGCGGATTCATGGCCTCAGCGCACATGCGTATGTCATAGCGGAACTGTACCAAGATACGGTTGATTTTCGATGGAGTGACCGTTGACACGCATACGTATGCGTTCTACGGTTGCTCACACGATCACGGAAGGGATCAAGGCTGTGGAGCCCACGAGCGGTGCAGGGAACGACCGCGTCGACACCGTCGTCACGACCACGGATGCCGATGCTGGTGAGGTGGTCCTCCGGGTGGAGGGAGTGAAGAAGAGCTTCGGACACGTCAGCGCACTCCGCGGCGTGTCGCTGGAGGTGCGCGCCGGAGAGATCGTGGCGATCGTCGGCGACAACGGCGCCGGCAAGTCCACGCTGGCCAGCGTGATCTCGGGCGCCCTCCTTCCCGACGAGGGACACCTCGAGATCGCCGGCGAGCGGGTGGACGGTCGCGGCACCAAGGCGGTGAGCGAGCTCGGCGTCGAGACCGTCTATCAGAATCTGGCCCTTGCTCCGGACCTCTCGATCGCCGCCAACTTGTTCCTCGGTCGGGAGCAGCTCGGCCGGGGCTGGCTCCACCGGCGCCTGGCCGTGCTGGACAAGCGGGCGATGGCCGACCGGGCCGAGACGGCCCTGGTCAAGGTCGGTTGGGACGGTCCGCCTCCCACGACTCGGGTGAGCGACCTGTCCGGCGGCCAGCAGCAGGCCGTCGCCGTCGCGCGAGCCATGGTCTGGGCGACCCGCGCGATCTTGATGGACGAGCCGACCGCTGCCCTTGCGCAGCGGCAGATGCAGAAGACCAACGAGATCATCCGCGCGGCCGCGCAGCAGCGGCTCGGGGTCGTCGTGATCACGCACGACCTACCCAACATGCTCACCTATGCGCACCGGATCGTGGTGATGCGACGGGGCGCGATCGCCGCGCAGATGCGAGCCGAGGAGACCAGCACCACCGAACTCGTGGAGATGATGGTGAGCCGCGAGGGCGAGGACGGGCTGGCAGCATGAGCGCCACCAGCGCCGTTGTCCGTCGGTCTCGCTCCGCCGATCTCCTCCGGTGGGCCCAGGGGTGTCCGCGTACTACCTCACATGTCGCTCCGCGTACGGCCTGATGTGTAGGTCGGTCTCGGCGAGTTG
>NZ_BAAGRO010000037.1:0-10445 GCF_054782915.1 Nocardioides hungaricus
ACGCACGACTCAACGCCGCCTGAAACTCAAGACAACCGTCAAAGTTCTAACGACCAAGGATCGCTAGCAGACTTGCCGTCCCCCACCAATTTGCGCGCGGTGTTGTCGATCGCGGCGATGTGGTCTGCGTCGAAGGCATGGCGCACGCCGAGCAGGAAGGCCGTGACCCCCAGGCCAACCCCGAACACACCTGAACTTCCGAGGTCGTACTGCTGGGGCACGACCAGGCCCAGTAGCACGCCCCAACCGACGAGGTTCAACAAGAGCACCACGCTGGCCATCGCTGCCAGGGCCGTCCGTTCCCGGCGGTCGGTGATCAGCGCCATGACTCCACCTTATTGCCATCGAGTTGCAACAACGGTTCCTGTCAGGTGTTCGACGCCACAGCATGGCTGGATGGGAGAAAGGAAGCGCAAGTCCGCACCCCCCGGCGGCCGTAGTTTTCATGGCGGTCAGTCTGCGTTCAGGACTCACTGATCGCCGACCACGGCGTGTGGGCGAACCAGTGGCCGTCACCGGCGAGGAGGACCTAGGCGCAGGGGCGCAGGTCCGAGGTGCCACACGCCCTGATCCGCGCTCGGCAGCGAGAAGGGAAGCAGGCGTGAACCTCAGATCCGAGGCTTCGGATCGAGGGTGATGCCGCCGACGATCGCTAGAAGGATAGCCATCGGGTAGCCCGCTAGGAGGTCCTGCCATCCCATCGAGACCGGGAGTGGACGAAACCCTGCGTGCGCGACGAGGTGCTGGATCGCGATGAGTCCGGCGAGCCCGAAGAGCGACCAGGACAGGATTCGACGCTGGGTCCAGTTGGACAGCTGCTTGTCGATGTCGCTCTTCTTCGTGCTGCGGCGGATGCTGCTCATGCTTGGTCGACCTTCCTGCTCTTGCGGGCCTCAACGAAAGCCATCACCTAAGCAGGATAGTTGATCATCGGGAGCCGAGCCGAGCCGGTCAACCGAGCAGGCAGATCCCTTCCCAGGCCATGGCGAGAGCGGGAGCGGTGGCCAGCGCGAGCGGGATGAGGACGGCGGCACTGAAACCGACCGATGCGGCCGCGAGTCGGTGCTGGGCCAATCGCGGGTGCTTGCCGTCGAGTCGTCGGATGCGGGCCTCTACCTCGATGTCGCTGGCAGCCAGCGTGCTCGGAGCCGGTGGGAGGCAGGCGAGTGTGGTCAAGGCCCGTCGAAGGGGGTGCGCGCCGGTCCGCGCTCGCGCGGAGTCGTCGGCGCTCAACTCGACCAGGAACCGGACCTCACGCATCCCCTGTCGAAAGCCGGGGAAGAACGGCGCCAGGGCGTCGAACAGCGCGCGGCAGGTTATCACTGCGGTGTGGTGCCGCTGTCGCAGATGCGCGCGTTCATGAGCTATCACGGCATCAAGCTCCCTGGCATCCAGGTTGTTGAGCAGAGCGCTGGTGACCACGATCCGCTGTCGTCGTCCGCCGACACAGAACGCATACGGAGTCTCGTGATCGAGCACGAGCACCCCGGGTAGCACGTCGGTACGGCAGACGAGGTCGAGGACAGCCAGTCGAGCGGTCCGCTCGCGACGATCCAAGGACACCGCGCGCACCATGAACCACAGCACCCGGGTGAGCAACGTCAGGAAAACTGCGATGCCCAGAGCGGCGGCGAGCGTGCCACCGGGCGAGACGTAGGGGTGCTGCAGGTTCTCCGCGCACAAGTTGAGCAGATGCGCGAGGTCACCACTTACCTCGGGGATCGAGATCGCCAGCGCCAGGCCCGCGGCAGCCAGGGCGAGCAGAACCGACGCCGCGAGCGCCTGCCAGCCTGCGATGGCCAGTCGAGGGGCCAGTCTCGTCCACGGGGAATCCCTTAGCCATCCGACCCCGAGGGTGCCGATGGTGATGGCGTAGACCGCCAGCAGCAGCGCGCTAGTCACGCAGAGCCCGCTTGAGTCGCGACACCTGCGCCGGAGACATGTGGTCGAGGAAACGCAGCAGCGTGACTGAGGTGTCGCCGCTGCCGCTGAGCAACTCGTGCATCAGCTCCGCGGTGTGTTCGGCTCGGTCCTTGGTCGGCTGGTAGCGGAAGGCGCGTCCCTCGCGCTCGCGAACCAAGAACCCCTTGCGGTAGAGGTTGTCAACGACGGTGAGCACCGTGTTGTAGGCCAGTGGTGGCTCGCGCTCGATCCTCTCCAGGACCTCGCGCACCGTGAGCGGGTTCTCGGCCGACCAGAGGTGACCCATGACCAAGGTCTCCAGGTCTCCGAGCGGGCGCAACTTGGCCACTCCCCTTCCGTCCGCGTGCCGCGACCGCTTGCTCACGTCAGCCTCTCCCACCTGCTGCCTGCCTGCTGGTACAAGTCGGCCCGATCGCCGTCCAGGACGGCCACGACCAGCTCCTCCTCAGGAGTTTAGGCGGCGCCGGCGCTTCCCGCTGGAACGTCCACCGCGGCCCGCGAGGCTTCTCCGTCGCTGTTCACCTGTGTGCCCAGGCTCCTGCACCCTTCCGGCGCCGTCCTGCGTCGACGTGCGTTGCCGTGTCGGGTTTGGGTTGGGTCGACCCAGTGTTCTTCCAAGAGGCTATTTACCCCACGGTGCTGTGGCCCCTCGAAGGTCGTCCCGCATAGGTGGAGACGAGGGTCGGATGTGGAGCCGTCATCGCCGCAGGCTTACATGCCGGCGTGTCCACCAGCGAGGGTCGTCGTCCCGTACGCCGCCATTCCCATCACGTGCTTGTCCGCCAGAGACTCGATCTGCGCCCAGCCTCCCGCACCGGTCCCGCTTTTATCGACCGGAGACATAGCCGATGATGATGATCACGCCCGCGATCACTAGGAACGGGATGACGACCCGCCGGGC
Source organism: Nocardioides hungaricus (assembly GCF_054782915.1). Taxonomy (NCBI): domain Bacteria; kingdom Bacillati; phylum Actinomycetota; class Actinomycetes; order Propionibacteriales; family Nocardioidaceae; genus Nocardioides; species Nocardioides hungaricus. Next base: position 2,825 of record NZ_BAAGRO010000037.1, read on the forward strand.
TCGGGACGACAGGCCAAAGATGCGGTTGCTGTTCGGACTTCTCATCCGCGGCTCACTCCTCAGTAGCCCCCGATTGCTCGATGGCTGGGGCAACTCCATCTACCATCACCTATCGACGCTAGTAGATGAGCTGGGCTGTCCGCATGTCGTGGACAAGGGCACGGACCTGCTTGGTGCTCCTGATCATCGCCGCCGTCATGGGCGTCGCTGTGTGGCAGGTCAATCACCTCAGGTCACCAAGTTCGACGAACGGGCACAGATGCCGGCGTCGGGCCTGACCCTCATCGAGACAGCGAGGTGAGCTCCGCTGCGGCCGATCGCAGGCAGCACCCTCGATGGGCAGGTGCTGGATCTGGCCGACCTTCGCGGCAAGGTGATCGTTCTCAACGTGTGGGGATCCTGGCGCGCGCCGTGCCGCGCCAAGGCGCTGGACCTGGCCGCAGTCGCGAACGAGACCGCCACGCGCGGCGTGCGCTTCGCAGGTCTCGACGTTCGCGACAGCCCCGCGCCGCCGCACAGGCATTCATCCGCACCTACTAGGTCACCTACCCCAGCTACGACGACCAAAATGGCCTCGTCCTGTCCCAGTTCCAACGGAATCATCCCCCTCAGCCCGTCCCCTCGACCTTGGTCTTCGGTCGGGATGGCGCCGTCCGAGCCCGTGTGATCGGCGAGGTCGACGCAACCGCGCTCCGAGAGTTCATCGGTGACGCGGAGAAGACTTGATGATCGAGGCGTGGTCCCTTGGATCCTCGGTCCTCTATGGCCCCCTGCTCGTCGGGATCCCGATCGCGATCCTGGCGGAGGTTGGCTCCATCAGTCCGTGCTCCCTACCGCTGGTACCGGCTACCGCGCCTACGTCATGGGAGCCGCCGGCGCCGACGCCGGAGCCATGCGATCCCCACGCGTCGATCGAGCGCCGTGCTTGGCACCGCCCTGTTCGTGCTCGGCTCGCGCCCCTGACACAGCGCCGGAGAACGACCCTGCCCCCACGACAACAGACACCCTCAGCCCACGACTGGGCCCATCCGAAGAGGCTCAAAAAGATCGAGGCTAGACTGGCGCGCACCGCGCTGGTGGTCGCCGTCCTCGTGTCCGGGGACTAAGAACAGGGGATCGGCGTCGATCGACGCCTGCGGTGGAACGGGTGCTGGATCCTCTCCTCCTGATCGGGAGCGCGGCCGATTCCGCGGCGCCCATGGCCCAGGTGACGCTGGGCGATGCCCCCGCCGGTCTATTGCCGGCGCGTCAGCAGATGGCGCTGTCGCTGGGATGGCACACCATCCTGGCGTGCTTCGGGGTGGCGTTCCCGGCGATGATCACGCCGTTCTTTCTCGGCGCCGTGGCTGGTGCCCCCCCGCGGGTGGCGCGGCTCGCGTCGGACTGATCGGGACTCTCTGCGGCGCCGGTGACAGCCACCGTCGCAGCCACTGGCACCAGCACGACCAAGACCAGCCGGCGTCGGTGGCGTGTGCTTGTGTCTCGATGAGTTCCTGCTCGCACTCGAGTCGCAGTGGGTCGCACCGACTTGTGCTTGCCCGTTGCACGTCCCGCCTGGTGAGTGCGGCTCATTTCGAACGAGGCCCCGACCGGGGGTCATCGTTGTCGTCCTCGAACGCAGCGCGCATCCGTAGTTCGTGGCGGGGATCAGCCGGTGCGCAACAGCCGCCCGCGATGGAAGCGTGTCGCCGCGATGACAGTAAGGCTGCTCCGACCACCAGGAGGACGATCGCACCAAGAGCTACGAACGCCATCTGCCCCTCCGATCTCTGAGCGTCCTGTTGACATGGAGCTATGCCACCACCCTTGGAAGGACAGAGCCAAGAGACATCGCCCGGACGGTCCCGCCGCGGCCGGCGTCAGTTGTCCTCAACCGCGGGCTTACCACCGGGAACACGCGTTCATGTGTTCCCACAGAACGGTGTCGCGCCGTACCGGGCAGGGATTTCGTCTCCAGGGCCACGGGATCAGTAGCGTCTCATGAGCAGGTCGGCGCGGCCTTGCTGTCGAATCTCGAGCAGTATCAGCAATGCGACAAGGATCGCAACCGCCACCCGGACGCGGCGCGAGGTCCAGGAGACCTGCACGTTCACCCAGCGCCGTGCCGCGACAACAATGATCACTCGACCGACCGCGGCAGCGGCGGCGACCGTGGCGGCGATGCCTAGGGGGTTGTACTCCCATGCTTCCCCGAGTCGGCCCTGGGCGGTGAGCCGGGCCGATCGAGTGCCACCGCACAACGGGTCCATGATCCCCATGCGGTGCAAAGGGCCGTGCAAGTCAACGGAAGGCAGCCCGAAGACGGCCATCGCGACCGCGGCCGCGAGCCCGACCACGCCGCCAACGGTGACGATGCGCATCGCATCGGTCGAAGACCACCCGACCCGCACCCAAGGGACAGCGACAGGTACCCCGGCTTCCCGCCTCAGCACTATCAGATCCTCCTCTTGCCGAGACGATCCGGACCCTTGTCCATCCGAGTGGAGTGGGCACGCTTATGGAAAGCCAGGCGGGCCTGATGCTGTGAATCATCCGATCTGGAAGTCATGATGCCGGAGTCGTCTCAGGGTCTTCCTGGTCGAGGCGGGTAGCTGATCGCCGTCCGGCGAGGACGAAGTACGCAGCAGCTGCGGCGAACACGACCATGCTGGTCCACACGTTCAGGCGCAGACCCAGAACCTGATTGACGGTGTCGATGCGCAGATACTCGATCCATGCGCGGCCGAGGGTGTAGCCCATCACGTAGACCGCGAAGAGGCGGCCGCCGGTGATCTTGAAGCGGGCTTCGACCCAGAGCACGAGGCCTACGACACCGAGATCCCAGAAACTCTCGTAGAGAAAGGTGGGTTGAAACGTCGCGTCGTTCTCGTAGCCGTCAGGTCGGTTCTCTGGCGCGATCTGCAGGCCCCAGGGGAGGTTGGTCGGCCTGCCGAAAAGCTCTTGGTTGAACCAGTTGCCCCATCGACCGATCGCTTGAGCAAGAGGGATCGCGGGAGCCATCGCCCCGGCCACGTCGCCGAGGCGAACACCCTTGCGGCGGGCGCCGATCCACGCCCCGAAGGCACCCAGCGCGATCCCGCCCCAGATGCCCAATCCGCCCTGCCAGACATAGAACGCGGCCCAGGGATCCTGGCCGGGCCCGAAGTAGAGCTGTGGATCGGTGAGCACGTGGTAGAGCCGGGCCCCCACCACACCCAATGGCAACGCCCACAGGGTTATGTCGGCGATCGTCCCCGGTTCGCCGCCACGTTTGACCCAGCGGCGCTCCGCCAGCCAGACAGCGGCGAACACGCCGGCGATGATGCAGAGCGCGTAGGCCCGCACGGGGACGGGTCCGAGGTGCCAGACGCCCTGGCCCGGGCTCGGCAACGAGTAGACGAACACGCGCGATCCTCAGATCCGGGGCTTCGGGTCGAGGGTGATGCCGCCCATGATCGCGAGGAAGATCGCCATCGGATAGCCGAGCAGAAGGTCTTGCCATCCCATCGACATCGGGAGAGGTCTGAACCCTGCGTGAGCGACGAGGTGCTGGATCGCGATGAGACCGGCGAGCCCGAACAGGGACCAGGACAGGACCCGGCGCTTGGTCCAGTTGGACAGTTGGCTGTCGATGTCGCTCTTCTTCGCGCGGCGGCGGATGCTGCTCATGCTTGGGTTGACCTCCTTGGTCGTCGCGGACCTCCGCTAGGCCATCACCTAAGCACGATAGTTGATCGGTGGGGTCATGCCGAAACGCGCCGGTCAGCCGAGCAGGCAGAGGCCTTCCCAGGCCATGGCGAGGGCGGGAGCGGTAGCAAGCGCGAGCGGTAAGAGGATGGCCGCGCCGAATCCGACCGACGAGGCCGCGAGCATCGGCTGGGGCAATCTCTGGTGCTGGCCGTCGAGACGCCGGATCCGGGCTTCGACCTCGACAGCGCTGGCGGCCAGGGTGCTTGACGCCGGTCGCAGGCAGGCGAGTGTTGTCAACGCCTGCCGCAACGGGTGGGCGCCGATCCGCGCTCGCGCGGAGTCGTCGGCGCTCAGCTCAACCAGGAACTCGACCTCGCGCATCCCGGACCGAAACCCGGGAAAGAGCGGGCCCAGCGCGTCGAACAGGATGCGCGAGATTGTCAACGCGGTGTGGTGCCGCTGTCGCAGGTGTGCGCGTTCATGCGCGAGCACGGCGTCGAGCTCCGCGGTGTCCAGGTTCTCGAGCAGAGCGCTGGTGACCACGATCCGTTGTTGTCTGCCCCCGACACAGAACGCGTAGGGAGTGGCGTGTGTGAGGACGAGTACCCCGGATAGCAGGTCGGTTCGGCAGACCAGGTCGAGAACGGTCAGGCGTGCGGCTCGTTCGCGACGGTTCGAGGACACCGCGCGGACCGTGCACCACAGCACCCGGGTGCACAACGCCAGGACGAGTCCGATGCCCACAGCCGCGGCGAGAGTGCCGCCGGGCGAGACGTAGCCGTGCTGCAGGTTCTCTGCGCACAAGTTGAGCAGGTGCGCGAGGTCCCCGCCGACCTCGGGGGATCGAGATCGCCAGCGCAAGGCCGGCGGCGCACAGCGCAAGCAGCACCGACGCCGCGAGCGTATGCCAGCCTGCGATGGCCAGTCGTGGGGCGACTCGTGTCCATCGAGAGTCGCGTAGCCACCCGACCCCGAGGGTGCCGAGGGTGAGGGCGTAGACCGCCAACAACAACGCGCTAGTCACGCAGAACCCGCCTCAGTCGCGCCACCTGTCCTGGATCCATGTGATCCAGGAAGCGGAGCAAGGTGGCCGAAGCGTCCCCACTGTCGCTGAGCAACTCGTGCATCAGCTCCGCGGCGTGATCGGCCCGGTCCTTGGTCGGCCGGTAACGGAAGGCCCGGCCCTCGCGCTCACGAACCAAGAAACCCTTGCGGTAGAGGTTGTCAACGACCGTCAGGACCGTGGTGTAGGCCAGTGGCGGCTCGCGTTCGATCCTCTGCAGGACCTCGCGAACCGTGAGCGGGGTCTCGGCCGACCAGAGGTGTCCCATCACCACGGCCTCGAGATCACCAAGCGGGCGCGTCCTGGCCGCAGCCTTGCCGTCCGAGCGACGCGACCTCTTGCTCATGTCAGTCTCTCCCACCTGCTGCCTGTCTGCTGAAACACCGCGGCACGATCGCCGTTGAGCACGGCCACGACCAGGTTCCCGTCAGGGGTGTAGGCGGCGGTAGCGCTGTTCTCCGGAACGTCCACGGCGGTCCACGAGGCGCCGCCGTCGGTGCTCACCTGGGCTCCGTCCATGCTCAGGGCCACCACTCGCGAACCGGCCCTGTCGACGGCTACGGCCGTTGCTCCCGGTGTGCTGCCTAGCGGGGTCCACGTGGCGCCGCCGTCGCTGGTCTTCACGGCGCCGTCTCGCATCGACGGTGCCATGGCGACATCCGGGTTTGTCGGGTCGACCCAGATGGTGCCCATGAAGTCCTTGCCCACGGTGCTGCGCTCCTCGAACGTCGTCCCACCGTCGGTCGAGACCAGGGTCCCCGACTCCGGCGAGGCCAGATAGACCCTGTCGCTGGACGCGCCGAGAGCGTGGACATCGGAGACCGGGAGGCCATCGACCTGGTCGAACGTGGAGCCGTCATCGTCCGAGGCGTAGAGACCGGCGTGCCCGCCGGCAAGGATCACCGTCCCGGACGCCGCCCATCCCATCACGTCCTTGTCCGCCAGCGACTCGATCTGCGTCCACCCACCCGCATCAGTCCGAGAGCCGGCGCCTGCATGTCCGCCGACAAAGGTGCGCGCGTCCAGTGATCCGAGAGCGTGCAGGTCTCCTCCCACCACGGGGCCGGTCTCCGGTTCGCCGTCCGCCTTCCTCCCGGAGACAAAGCTGATGGCGATGATCACGGTCGCGATCGCGAAGAACGGGATCACGACTCGTCGTGCGCGGGGCGACAGCCCGAGGATGCGCTTCTTGTTCGGGCTGCTCATCTGCGGCTCCTCATGCCGAACCCCCGATTGCTCGATGGCGGGGGAGCTCCATCTACGATCACCTATCGACGATAGTAGATGAGCGGGGGGTGTGGGATGACGCGGAGCAGGGCCCGGATTTCCCTGGCGCTTCTAGTCATCGCCGCCCTCGTGGGTCTCGGCGTACGGCAGGTCAGTCACCTGCGGTCGCAGTCCGTGGTTGACGGCACGGCTGCCGGGGTCGGTCTGACGCTCTATCGAGGCCAGGAAGCGATCCCATTGCCGCAGATCCGAGGCACGACCATCGATGGTCAGGCGCTGGATCTGACGGACCTACGAGGTCGCGTGGTTGTTCTCAACGTGTGGGGATCCTGGTGCGGGCCGTGTCGGGCCGAGGCGCCGGACCTGGCCGCGGTCGCAACTGAGACCGCCACGCGTGGCGTGGAGTTCGTGGGCATTGACGTCCGCGACAACCCCGCGGCCGCACGAGCATTCGTCCGCAAGTACCAGATCACCTATCCCAGCTTCGACGACCAGAACGGGCTCGTCCTTGCCCAGTCCGTTCAACGGGATCATCCCGGTCAGCGCCGTCCCCTCGACGTTGGTCGTCGATCGGGAAGGCGCAATCCGCGCCCGCGTGGTCGGCACGGTCGACGCCACCACCCTCCGCGGGCTCATTGAGGACGCGGAGCAGTGCAGATGATGGACGCACTGTCGCTGGGCTCCTCGGTCCTCTACGGCCCGCTGCTCATCGCGCTCCCGATCGCGATCCTCGCGGGGCTGGTCTCCTTCTTCAGCCCATGCTGTCTGCCACTGGTGCCCGGCTACCTCGCCTATGTCACGGGAGCCGCAGGCGCCGACGCCGGTACCCCGGCGATCCCCGCACGTCGATCGGGCGTGGTGCTCGGTACCGCACTGTTCGTGCTCGGCTTCGCACTCGTGTTCACCAGCTACGGCGCCGCGTTCGGAGCCCTGGGCGCCGTCCTAATCCGGCAACAGGACGTCATCATCCGGGTCCTTGGTGTTTGCACTATCGTTCTCGGTTTGATGTTCGCCGGTGTACTACGCGCTGTGCCGGGACTCTCGCGGACGCTGCGACCCCGCTACCAACCGAAGGTCGGGCTGGCCGGGGCCCCGCTGCTCGGGGTGATGTTCGGCATCGGATGGACGCCCTGCATCGGCCCAACCCTCGCCGCAGTGCTCACCTTCGCCACGACGTCCGGCACCGCAGGCAGGGGAGCGATCCTCTCCTTCGCCTACAGCCTTGGCCTCGGCATCCCCTTCCTCCTCGCAGCGCTCGGAATCAGCCGAATGTTCAAAGTGTTCACGTTCGCCCGCAGACACGCCCTGGCGGTGACGCGGATCGGCGGTGCGATGCTCATCGCGCTCGGAATCCTCGAAGTCACCGGCCTCTGGGGCGCGTGGCTAGCAAGCCTGCGCACCCTCATCGGAACCTGGCAGACGCCGCTGTAAACACGACGCTCGTCTGTGCTTCGCGGATGCGACCGCACCTGAGCCCTGAGACACAATCAGCTTGCAACGAGGGCACACCCTGACTCACGCACCTCGCTTTCGCGCGTGTCGCACGCGTTGACCTCCACCTTGCACCGAGAACGCCCGACCGCAAGCGACGTCTCAGCCCTGATCCACCGATGAGGTGTGGGCTGTGAGCGTGGCGTAGAACGAAGAATCCCTTGTAGGGGT
>NZ_BAAGRO010000038.1:0-46131 GCF_054782915.1 Nocardioides hungaricus
GATCTCGTGACCGTCAGCGGGCAGGTTTCATGTCCGCCACTGGGCAGTTCCTGCTGGCCCTTGACAATCCGAACCGAGAAAATCTATGCGAGGTTGGCGAAAATCCATGCCTTCTGACGTGTCCAAGGCAACCATGCACCGGACCGGCTACCAGTGAGTCACTTAGCGCGTTGCCCCGGAGGGGGTAAGCGCATCGAGGTTCACACAAGCGCTGCGAGCAGTCCGTGGTCACCACTAGGCTCGCGCGGACTTCGCGGAGACGGACGCGAGGCAGCAACACAATCAGTAGGGAGAGACTCATGACCGACGGAAGCACCACACCCGCAGGCTGGTATCCGAGCGGGGACGGCGAGCGGTACTGGGACGGGACCGCCTGGACGGAGCAGACCCGACCGGCTCAGCCGCAGACGGGTTCGCCCGCGCAGGTTCCGCAACAGCCCGTGTACTACCAACAGCCTCCCCAGAAGAAGAAGCACACGCTGCGCAACGTGCTCCTCGTGCTGGTCCTCCTCATGGTGCCCTTCGTCGGCGGCTGCTTCGCTATCCTCGGCCTGGCTGCTGACTCTGTCGACAAGGCCATCAATGACGAAGCCAAGAACGACAAGCCGACCGCCGTTACCGAAGGTAAGGCGTTCGACCACGATGGGTTCGCCATCGCGGACGGCTGGAAGGTGACACCAGAGCAGTTCGGGGGCGCGACCATCAAGAACCTGAACGTCACCCTTGAGGATGACCAGGATGTCCCTGGTGGAGGGCGTACGGCGCTGCTCACGTTCCGCCTCTATGACGGCAAGACCGTCGTGACTGAGATTGAGTGCTCCTCCAACGAGATGCAGGAGGGCGAGTCGACCAAGATGGACTGTTTCAACACCGACTCCAAGAAGCTCGGCAGCTACGACACCATCAAGGTCGCGGACGCCTTCTAACCCATCTCACAGGGAACCCCACTGGCGCTGAGCCAGTGGGGTTCTTCTGCATCCAGTGAAGTCCACCCTGTCGGTCTCGGGCGCTAAGCTGCCCGCGTCCTTACCAGCGAATCTCCACGCTCTACCGCTCGAAAGGTCGTGACCGCGAAGCGGGGCCGTCAGGACAATGTTCATCTGGCAACCGTAGGTGCGGACCTCGTAGGTACGTGCAGTGGGCATGACAGTCGTCAAGGGTACGGCGGACATTCCCCTGGCCCGAAACCCGCGGCTACCCTGCTGGTGTGCTGTCGTGGCGATCCCGCAACTCGTTCCTGTCCATCTGCTCGGAGGGGTCGATGCTGTCCGTCGGCAGCGTCGCGTCGTTCGCGTCGATCGGGTCGGTCGGGTCGGCGATGTCGGCCTTCTCGATCGGCTCGTGGATGTCGACGGGGTCCATGCTCTCCTCGCAGAGCAACCTCTCGGTGCTGAGCCACCAGAGCAACGGCTCGATGCTCTCCAGCCAGGCCCGCGGCGGGATCGGCACGAGGCGATGAGCCACCTCGACCGCCGCGCCCTGCTCGTCGCCGGCGCCGGCACCGTCGCCTCCGCGCCCCTGCTGACCTTCGCGCCCGCCGAGGCGGGCACCAGGACCACCAAGGTGTTCCGCGGGAGGTTCTCGGCCTCCACCAGGGACGACTGGTACTACCTGCCGTTCAAGGTGCCGAAGGGGGTGCGCCGGATCGAGGTGAGCTACACCTACCCCGACCCGATCGACAGCGGCCTCGGGTTCAGCAAGAACGTCATCGACATCGGGATCTTCGACTCCTCCGGGATCGGGGTCGGCAACGCGAAGGGCTTCCGCGGCTGGTCGGGCGGCGCCCGCACCTCCTTCCGGCTGAGCCGGACGTCCGCGACACCTGGCTACCTGCCCGGGCCGATCACGCCGGGCAGGTGGCGCATCGCCCTGGGGCCGTACCAGGTCGTCACGCCGATCGACTACGAGGTGCGGGTGACGCTGGTCCACGGCGCCGCCGGGGCCGACTTCGAGCCGGCCCCGGCGCCGACCGCCGTACCCGGGACCGGCGCCGGCTGGTACCGCGGCGACCTCCACGTGCACACCGTCCACTCCGACGGCTCGCAGACCCAGAGGCAGGTGCTCGAGTACGCCGTCGCGGCCGGCCTCGACTTCATCGGCACCTCCGAGCACAACACGAGCTCGGCCACCGGGACCTGGGGGCGCTACGTGCCCGAGGGCTTCCTGGTCATCCCGGGCGAGGAGGTCACGACGCGGCTCGGCCACTGGCTCGCGACCGGCATCCCGAACGGCACCTGGATCGACTGGCGCTACCGCGACGCGCAGCGCCTCGCCGAGTTCACCCAGCAGGTCCGGGACCTGGGCGGCATCTCGATCGCCGCCCACCCGAACGTCCCCGTGCCCTCGATCCGCTGGGACCTCGACACCGAGTTCACCCACATGGACGCGATCGAGGTCTGGAACGGACCGTGGGACGCCTTCGACTCCGCGGCGGTGACACGCTGGCACGACCTGCTCACCAGAGGCGTCTTCAAGCCGGCGGTCGGCAACTCCGACACCCACCGCGAGAGCCAGCGGATCGGGCTTCCGCAGACGGTCGTGCGGGCCGAGGAGTTGTCGGTCGAGGCGCTGGTCCGGGCCTACCGGGAGGGTCGGTGCTGGATCGCCGAGTCGTCGGCGATCGACCTGGGCCTCACCGCGACGCTCGGCAGTGTGACCGGCCAGATCGGCGACCGCGTCCCGAGCGATCCCGGGTCGGAGGTCGCCGTACGCCTGGAGGTCGCCGGCGTGCCCGGCTGCCGGGCCACGCTGCTCGGTCCGGGCTCCGTCCGCTTCGGCTCCGCCGCCGCCGACGAGAGCGGCGCGATCGCCCTGGACCGGGGCGTCCCGGGCGGTACGCCGTTCGTGCGGGCCGAGGTGCGCCGCGGGACCGCCATGGTCGCGCTGACGAACCCGATCTTCCTCACTCCCGCGGGGTCACCCGCGGCCTCGCCACGCCGGAGCTCGTGACATCCTCGTCCCCGTGAGCGGCAGCGGCGGCGTGAACTGGACCCTCCTCCTCATGGCCCTGGCCTGCCTGGTGCCGCTGGCCGCGGGAGTCGCGATGCTGTTCGCCGACGGCGGCAACCGGCCGCTCGGGTGGGGCCTGATCGGGTTCTTCGGCGCGGGCGTCGTGGTGCTCGGCCGTCGGGCCCTCGGGCGCGGGTAGGTACTCGCGGGGGACCGGTGCCGGCCCCTGGTCGGGCGACTAGGCACCTGCGGGGGAGGTCCGCAAGCAGTCCGGCTGCCTACGGTCCCCGTGTGGTCAGACTCCTCGCCCTTCCCGTCACGATCCTCGTCGTCGCCCTGGTCGCGATCGGCTGCCGCTCCGGCGGAGCGGCCGAGCAGCCGTCGGCCGGCGCGACGCCCGCCCGGCCGACGGTCGCCCGCCTCGATCCGGACCTCCGCGGGGCCGTCCGGGCCGCGGGCCGCGCCGCGCGGGACGACGGCGTGAGGCTGAAGATCACCAGCGGCTGGCGCAGCCGCGAGCACCAGCAGCGCCTGTTCACCGCGGCCGTCGCCACGTACGGCAGCGAGGAGGAGGCGCGCCGCTACGTCTCCACCCCGGACGTCTCCGCGCACGTCACCGGCGACGCGGTCGACATCGGCCCGACCGACGCCGACGACTGGCTGATCCGGCACGGTGCCGACTACGGGCTGTGCCAGGTCTTCGCCAACGAGATCTGGCACTTCGAGCTGGCCACGACCCCGGGCGGCACCTGCCCCGCGATGCTGCCCGACGGGAGCTATCGGGGATAGCCGAGCAGCTCGACCCGGTTGCCGTGCGCGTCGAAGGCGTGACACCGCTCGAAGCCGGGGAACGTGTGCCGCTCCCTCCAGTCGACCTCGAAGCCCAGCGCGACCAGCCGGTCCGCGATCGCGTCGAGGTCGGCGACGACCAGGGCCGGGTGCGCCTTGCGAGCGGGTGCGAACGGCTCCTCGACGCCGACGTGCACCTCCGCCGCCTCGGCGCGGAACCAGCAGCCGCCGCGCCCGGCGAGGTCGGCCGGCTTCGCCACCTCGGCCATGCCGAGCCCCTCGGCCCAGAACCGGCGCGCGCCGTCCTCGCCGCCGCGGGGGCAGGCGACCTGGACGTGGTGGAGCCTCATCGGGGACTCACGCCGCCACCTGCGCGACCACGAAGATCCGGCGGAAGGGCAGCACGACGCCGTACTCGTGCACGGGGTACGCCGCCGCGAGCCGTTGCCGGAACTCCGCCTCGAACGCCGGGCGCAGGTCGCCGGGCAGCGCCTGCAGGGTCGGGCGGGCGCCGGTGCCACAGACCCAGGTGAAGACCGGGTCGGGGCCGGTGAGGACATGGAGGTACGTCGTCTCCCACGCGTCGACGGCGCAGCCGAGCCGGGCCAGCGCGTCGAGGTAGGCGGCCGGGTCGTGGCTGGCGGGTACGGCGGCGGCGCGAGTGTGGGCGGCGTACTGCTCCTCGGCGGCCAGCTCGGTGCGGATCGTGTGGCTCGGCTCGTCGAAGTTGCCGGGCACCTGGAAGGCGAACCAGCCGCCGGGGCTCACCTGGTCGACCAGCCGGGGCAGCAGGTCGAGATGGCCGGGGACCCACTGGAGCGCGGCGTTGGAGACGAAGACGTCGACGGGCGCGGGCGGCGCCCAGTCGCGCAGGTCGGTGACGTCGTAGCGGACGCGGGAGCCGGTGGCGCGGGCCCTCTCGACCATCTCCGGGCTGGAGTCGAGGCCGGTGACGGCGGCGTCGGGCCAGCGGTCGGCGAGCAGGGCGGTGAGGTTGCCGGGGCCGCAGCCGAGGTCGGCCACGGTGGCGGGCGCGGTGGCGCCGACCCTGCTCACCAGGTCGCCGAACGGGCGGCCGCGCTCGTCGGCGAAGGTCAGGTAGCGGTCCGGGTCCCAGGTGTGCGCCATGCCCGCATCGTGCGCCGGATATATCTTGATGTCAAGATTCTCGACGCATCCTCTACGCTTCTCCCCATGCGGGACGAGGTCGACGAGCTGGTCGAGGCGTGGGCGCGCGAGCGTCCTGACCTCGACGTCGCGCCGGTCGAGGTGTTCAGCCGGATCGGCCGGCTGGCGCGGCACCTGGACCTGGCCCGCCGGGATGCCTTCACGGCCGCCCGGGTGGAGTCGTGGGAGTTCGACGTGCTGGCCGCGCTGCGGCGGGCCGGCGCGCCGTACGAGCTGTCCCCCGGCCGACTGCTCCGCGAGACGCTGGTGACCAGCGGCACCATGACCAACCGGGTCGACCGGCTCACCTCCCGCGGGCTCGTCGAGCGGCTGCCCGACCCGCACGACCGCCGCGGCGTGCTGGTGCGGCTCACGCCCGAGGGCAAGGCGGCCGTCGACCAGGCCTTCGAGCAGCTGCTCGAGGCGGAAGGGACCTTCCTCGCCGGCCTGCCCGAGCGCGACCGCACCCGGCTGGCCGGCCTGCTGCGCACGCTGCTGGCGCCGTTCGGCTCCTAGAGCGTGTCCTAGTCGAGCACCTCGGCCGCCTCGAGCCACTCCCGCTCGAGCTCGTCCTTCTCGGCCGCCAGCTCGTCGAGCTGGGCGGTGAGCTCGGCGAGCCTCGCGTAGTCCTGCGCGTGCTCGGCGATCTGCTGGGCGATCTCGGCGTTCAGCTCGGCCTCGCGCGCGGCGACCCGCTCGAGCTGCCTGTCGATCCGCGCCAGTGTCTTGCGGGCCGCGCGCTCCCCGGCGCTCCCCGCCTTGACCTTCCGGGCCTGCTCGTTCCGGGCCTGCTCGTTCGCGGCTTGCTCAAACGGCGCAATTGCGCTGTTAGAACGGTCAGCCGGCGGCCCGACCTGTCCAAACGGCGCAATTGCGGCGAGATGGCGCCGCTCCAGGTACTCATCCACACCCCGCGGCAGCATCGAGATCTGGCCGCCGAGCAGCGCCCAGACGGAGTCGGTGACCCGCTCGAGGAAGTACCGGTCGTGGGAGACGACGACGAGCGTGCCGGGCCAGCCGTCGAGGAAGTCCTCCAGCACGTTGAGGGTCTCGATGTCGAGGTCGTTGGTGGGCTCGTCGAGCAGCAGCACGTTGGGCTCGGTGAGCAGCAGGCGGAGCAGCTGGAACCGGCGCCGCTCGCCGCCGGAGAGGTCGCCGATCCGGGCGGTGAGCCGGTCGCCGGTGAACCCGAACCGCTCCAGCATCGCGGTCGCCGTCACCTCGCCGTCCGTCGTCCGGGTGACCCGGCGGATCGACTCGACGGTGGGCAGCACCCGGCCCTCGGGGTCGAGGTCGTCGAGCTGCTGGGTGAGGTGCTGGAGCGCGACCGTGCGGCCGTGCCGCACCCGACCCGCGGCCGGGGCCAGCTCGCCGGCGAGCAGCGCGAGGACCGAGGTCTTGCCGGCGCCGTTGACGCCGACGATGCCGACCCGGTCGCCGGGGCCGAGCCGCCAGGTGGCGTGCGTGAGCAGTCGCCGGTCGCCGCGCACGAGGTCGACGTCCTCGACGTCGATCACGTCCTTGCCGAGCCGCTGGGTGGCGAACCGCTGGAGCTCGAGCCGGTCCCGTGGCGGCGGCACGTCCTCGATCAGCTGGTTGGCGGCGTCGATGCGGAACTTGGGCTTCGACGTCCGCGCCGGCGCGCCGCGACGCAGCCAGGCGAGCTCCTTGCGGACCAGGTTCTGGCGGCGTACCTCCGAGGCGGCGGCCTGGCGCTGCCGCTCGGCCTGGGCGAGCACGAAGGCGGCGTACCCGCCCTCGTAGACGTCGACGACACCGTCGTGCACCTCCCACGTCCACTGGCAGACCTCGTCCAGGAACCACCGGTCGTGCGTGACGACGACCAGCGCGGACGGGCGGGCGGCGAGGTGCCGGGCGAGCCAGGCGACGGCCTCGACGTCGAGGTGGTTCGTGGGCTCGTCCAGTACGACGAGGTCGTGGTCGCCCAGCAGCAGCGCGGCCAGCGAGCAGCGGCGGCGCTCGCCGCCGGAGAGCCCCGTCACCGACCGGTCCAGCGAGACGCCGGCGAGCAGCACCTCGACGATCTCGCGCATCCGGGGTACGGCGGCCCACTCGTGGTCGTCGCGCCCGCCGAGCACCGCCTCGCGGACGGTGTGGCTGTCCACGAGCTCGTCGCCCTGGTGGAGGTAGCCCACCAGCAGCCCGCGCTGCCGCGAGACCCGGCCGAAGTCGGGCTCCTCGAGTCCGGTCATCACCTCGAGCAGCGTGGTCTTGCCGTCGCCGTTGCGGCCGACGATGCCGACCCGCTGGCCGAGGGAGATGCCGAGGGAGACGTCGGTGAGGAGCGGCCGGACGCCGTAGGACTTCGAGACCCGCTCGAGGTTGATCAGATTTGCCATGCCGGATGGACTCTAGGCGTAAGCCACCAGGTGGGCGCCGGCGACGGGGCCGTTCGCGGCGAGGACGACGGGGTGGCCGGTGCCCGACAGCTCGGCGGCGAGCGAGCGGGCCTGGTCGGCGGAGCCGCAGAGGAACACGCAGGTCGGGCCGGATCCGGACACGATGCCGCGCAGGGCACCGGCGGCCTCGCCGAGCTCGATCAGGTCGCCGAGCTCCGGCCGCAGGTCGAGGGCGGCGGCCTCCAGGTCGTTGTGCAGCGAGTCCGCGAGCGCCCAGGTGTCGCCGGCGGCGATCGCCTCGAGCAGCGCGTCGGCGGGCACCGGCTCGGACGGCGCGTCGGGGAACATCCGGTCGAAGTGCCGGTAGACCTCGGGCGTCGCCAGGCCCCGCTCGGCCGGCACGACG
Organism: Nocardioides hungaricus; assembly: GCF_054782915.1. NCBI lineage: Bacteria > Bacillati > Actinomycetota > Actinomycetes > Propionibacteriales > Nocardioidaceae > Nocardioides > Nocardioides hungaricus. The sequence continues at coordinate 7,672 of NZ_BAAGRO010000038.1, forward strand.
ACCCACCACCAGGTGCCGCGGTCCTCGACCGGCTCGACCAGCTCGCCGCGGCCGGTGCCGAGCGCCGTACCTCCGAGCAGCGCGAACGGCACGTCGCTGCCGAGCCGCGCGGCCAGCGCGAGCAGGTCCTCGTCGGAGGTGCGGACCCCCCACAGCCGGTCCAGCGCGACCAGCGCCGCGGCGGCGTCCGCCGAGCCGCCCGCCATGCCGCCGGCGACGGGGATCGCCTTGGCGATGTGCACTTCGCCGGTGCGCGCGATGCCGTGGTGGGCGGCGAGCAGGTCGGCCGCCCGGTCGACGATGTTCTCCCCGGCCAGGGGTACGGCGTCCGCCGGCATCCAGTCCGGCAGGCCGGCGCCGAGCGACCAGCCGGGCGCGGTGCGGGCGGTGAGGTCGTCGTACAGGCCGACGGCCTGGTAGACGGTCAGCAGCGGGTGGAAGCCGTCCTCGCGCGGGGCGCCGACGCCGAGGTGCAGGTTGACCTTGGCGGGCGCGCGGACCGTCACCTCCATGTCGTCTCCGGGGGCAGACCTTCCGCGATCCGGACGAAGTCCTCGACGGTGAGCGTCTCGCCGCGCGCCAGCGGGTCGACCCCGGCCGACGCCAGTGCGGCGTCGACTGCCTCGCCGGGCGCGAGCACCCGCAGCGCGCCGCGGAGCGCCTTGCGGCGCTGGGCGAACGCGGCGTCGACGACCGCGAAAACCTGCTCGCGGGTCACGGTGGTCGCCGGCGGCTCGCGCCGGGTCCAGGCGACCAGGCCGGAGTCGACGTTGGGCGCGGGCCAGAAGACGTTGCGGCCGACGGCGCCGGCCCGGCGGACGTCCGCGAACCAGGCGGCCTTGACCGAGGGGACGCCGTACACCTTGGAACCGGGCTTCGCGGCCAGCCGGTCGGCGACCTCGGCCTGCACCATCACCAGGCCGCGCTCGAGCGAGGGCAGCAGGGTCATCAGGTGCAGCAGGACCGGCACAGAGACGTTGTAGGGGAGGTTGGCGACCAGCGCGGTGGGAGGCGGGCCGGGGACCTCCTCGATCCGCAGCGCGTCCGCGAGGACGACCTCGAACCGGTCGGCCTGGGCCGGGGCGTGCTCCGCGATCGTCTCGGGCAGCAGCCCGGCGAGCCGGTCGTCGACCTCGATCGCGACCACCCGGCCGGCGACCTCCAGCAGCGCGAGCGTCAGGGAGCCGAGACCGGGGCCGACCTCGACCACCACATCGCTCGGGCCGACGCCGGACTCGCGCACGATCCGGCGCACGGTGTTGGCGTCGATGACGAAGTTCTGGCCCCGCTGCTTGGTCGGCCGCAGGTCGAGCCGGGCCGCCAGCGCACGGACGTCCGCGGGCCCCAACAGGCGAGGGCCCGCGGACGTCGACATGGGGGTCAACCTATCGAGGCAGCCCCAGCGAGGCGGCGCAGGCCGGCCAGGCGCCGTACCCCCCGGACGCGTCGCGGACCTTGGTCGCGATCGCGATCTGGGTCTCGCGGCTGGCGTTGCTCGGCAGGCCGCTGCCGCCGTACGCCTGCCAGGTGCCGAGGCTGAACTGGAGGCCGCCGTAGTAGCCGTTGCCGGTGTTGATGGCCCAGTTGCCCCCGGACTCGCACTGGGCGAGCCGGTCCCAGACGGTGCTGCCGCCGGCGAAGTTCGCCACGGGTGCCTTGGTGCCGACCTTCACGATCTCGTCGACCGGCTGGCGCAGCACGGTCTGCTTGAGCACCCTGCGGACCGAGATCTCGCCGTTGCGGTAGACGATCCGGTAGGTGACGTTGCGCAGTCCGGTCTCACCGGCGCGTACGACGGAGGTCTCGCCCTCGTACGCCGAGGAGTCCTCCTGCTCGACGGTGCCGAAGTCCACGGCCTCGCCGGCGACGTACCTCTTGACGATGCGGACGTTCGTGAAGACCAGCTTGTCGCCGTCCTCCAGCGCCTGCTTCGGGCCGGGCGTGGTCTCGTCGTACCTGGTGAGGGTCACGCCGAGCTCCTTCAGCGCGTCCTCGACGGTCAGCGCGGTGACGGTCCTGGTGACCATCTTCCGCGCGCCGAGCTTGACCTTCAGCTTCTTCGGCGTGACGACCTCGAGGGTCATGCCCTCGCGGTCGATGCTGCCGCCGCGGCTCGCGGAGAGCTCGGAGCCGCGGTAGGCGCGGCCGACCTGATCCAGGGCGCGGGAGACGGTGGTGGCGGTGACCCAGTAGGTCTGGCTCTCGCCGTCGACGTTCAGCTCGAAGGGACGGGCGAACTCGACGGTGATCTCGCTGCCGTCGGTGATCTCCTCGTCGAGGCTCGGCGCGACGACGTCCTTGTCGCCGACCTCGATGCCCTCGGCCGCGAGGACGTCGCCGACGGTCCCGCCGAACGCGGTGACCTGCTGGGGCTTCCCGTCGAGGTTGAGGGTCACGGTCTTGCTGAGGGCGGTGTAGCCCCACGTCGAGCCGGCAACCGCGAGGACCACGACGCCCGCGAGGGCGATCATCAGGGGTCGGCTGCGGATGATGCGGCTGAGCCACCGGCTGGGCTTGCTGTCCTGCACGATTCTCCGAACGTCGTACTCCCCGGGCCTCGGGTGCCAGCGCGCCGGACGCGTCCGTCCGCGGCTGCGGAGTCGTGCGTTCGGGGGTGTGTCTGCGGCGGCTCCACTGGGCCGCCGGCACTGGCGGATCGTTCCCGATCCCGGCCATCAAGTGAGTCCAGACCACCAGCCTTCCCGCGCGATTGCAAACCGAACCTGTCATATCTCGGGCGATCGTGAGCAGGGTCTCGACGGTAAAGTTCCCGCGCGACCGGCGACCGCGGCGCCGTAATTGCCCCGCTGACCAGCGGAAACGGGGTCTCGATGACGGCCGCGAATCCCGGTCCAGACCTCCCGCCCCGCGGCTGCGTCGCGGGCGCTCCACGCGACGGGTCGGCACCGCCAGCCGATGCGACGCCGTACCGGCCGAGACCCACCGGCCTCACCAGCAACACTGGTCAGGCTCTTCCTGACGTTGTCAGGGGTTGCAACGGCCGACAACGTCAGGGATCCCCGGCTGGCCGGGGATCCATCCCGCCTACCAGCCCCCACCGAACGCCACCCCCGTGTTGGCGTCGACCGCCGCACAGAGGTCGCCGAGGTCGTCGCCACGGACGTCGGCCATCGCGCGCATGGTGAGCGGGACCAGGTAGGAGGCGTTGGTGCGGCCGCGGTAGGGCATCGGCGTCAGGTACGGCGCATCGGTCTCGACCAGCACCCGGTCCTGCGGCGTGACGACCAGAGCCGAGCGCAGCGACGCGGCGTTCTTGAAGGTCACCGTGCCGGCGAAGGACAGGAACGCGCCCCGCGAGAGGCAGGCACGGGCGAAGGACGCGTCGCCGGAGAAGCAGTGCATCACCCAGCGCTCCGGCACGCCCTCGGAGTCGAGGACGCGCAGCACGTCGGCGTGGGCATCGCGGTCGTGGATGACCAGCGTCTTGTCGAGGCGCTTCGCGAGGTCGATGTGCCGGCGGAACGACTCCTCCTGCACCGCGAGACCCTCGGCCCCCGTGCGGAAGTGGTCGAGGCCGGTCTCCCCCACGGCTCGCACCCGGTCGTGGGCCGACGCGAGCGACTCGATCTCGGCCATCGCGTCGTCGAGCGAGGCGAGGCGGGGCGCCTCGTTGGGGTGCAGGGCGACACCGGCCACGAGCGACGGATGCCGCGAGGCCGCCTCGACGGCCCACCGGGCACCGGGCAGGTCGCAGCCGATCTGCACGATCCGGGTGACGCCGACCGCGGTGGCCGCCGCCAGCGCCTCCTCCACCGGCAGGGCGTCGTCGCCGGAGCGGACGACGTCGAGGTGGCAGTGGTTGTCCACGACCGGGTGCGGCAGCGGCTCGGGGGCGGGCGGGCGCCCGGTCGTCGAGGCGCTCATCCGCGCACCCGCGCCAGGATCGCGTCCGCGGCCGCCCGCGGCGCCTGCGTCGGGATCCAGTGGCCGACGCCCGCGAGCACGACCAGGTCGTACGGCGCGTCGACCCATCGGGCGGTGCCATCGACCCCCTCGCGGCCGATCGCGATGTCGCGATCGCTCCACACCAGCGTGGTCGGGACGGCGACCCGGAAGTCGGTGCCGCCGGGCCGCGTGAGCGGCAGGGCGCGGTACCAGCCCAGGGCATGCCGCAGGGCGCCGTACTCCACGACCTCGCGCCGGAACCGCGCGACCTCGTCCGGGGTCATGCCGCCCCGGGCCATCGCCCGGTCGAAGTAGCCGCCGGGCCTGCGGGCCGCCAGCTCGGGCAGCACCGGGAGGTTGAACAGCGCCATGTAGCGCGACCGGCGGCGCTGGCTCCTGCCCCTCATCGCGCGGGCGAACGCCGCCGGGTGCGGCACCGAGAGGGCCGTGTACGTCAGCACCTGCGAGGGGAAGCGGCCCGCGACCGCCCAGCCTACGGCGGCACCCCAGTCGTGCCCGACCAGGTGCACCGGCTGCCCGAGCCGGCCGATCAGCGCGGCGACGTCGCCGGCGAGGTGCTGCATCCGGTAGCTGCGCCGGCCGCGCGGGCGGGCGCCCGGCGAGTAGCCGCGCTGGTCCATCGCGAGCGTCCGCAGCCCGGCCGCGTGCAGCAGCGGCGCCACCTCGCGCCACGAGCTGCTGCGCTCGGGGAAGCCGTGCAGCAGCACCACCGGCGCGCCCTCGACCGGCCCCTCGTCGAGGACGTCGAAGGTCAGGCCCTCGTGGGCGATGGTGGTGATCCGCTCGCTCATCGGTCTCCTCCGTGGACCAGGTTGTAGACCTCGCGCTTGGGTACGCCGGCCAGCCGGGCCACCTCCGCGATCGCGTCCTTGCGCGTGGCACCGCCGGCCTCGAGGTCCGCGACCGCGGCCCGCAGGCTCGCCGGGTCGCTGTCGATCGCCGCGGACGCGGCCGCGCCCTGCACGACGATCGTCACCTCGCCCCGGACGCCCTCGGCCGACCAGGCGACGAGGTCGGCCAGCGGACCGCGGCGTACCTCCTCGTGGGTCTTGGTCAGCTCGCGGCAGACCGCCGCCGGCCGGTCGCCGCCGAGCGCCTCCGCCATCGCGGCGAGCGCAGCCCCCGTGCGGTGCGGCGCCTCGAAGAACACCATGGTGCGCTCCTCGGCCGCCAGCGCCGCGAGCCGCCGGGACCGCTCCCCCGCCTTGCGCGGCAGGAACCCCTCGAAGCAGAACCGGTCGACCGGCAGCCCGCTCACCGCCAGCGCCGCGAGCACCGCCGACGGCCCGGGCACGGCGGTGACCGGCACGTCGTGCGAGACCGCGGCGGCGACGAGCCGGTAGCCGGGGTCGGACACGCTCGGCATGCCCGCGTCGGTCACGAGCAGCACCCGCTCGCCGCTCAGCAGCGCCTCCAGCAGCGTGGGCGTGCGGGCGGACTCGTTGCCCTCGAAGTAGGAGACGACGCGACCCGACACCGTCACGCCGAGGTCGCCGGTGAGCCGCTTGAGCCGGCGGGTGTCCTCGGCCGCCACGACGTCGGCGGTCGCCAGCTCCTCGGCCAGCCGCGGCGGAGCGTCGGCGACGCGGCCGATCGGTGTCGCCGCGAGGACGAGTACGCCGGGTCGATGGGCCACGACCGTAGAGTCTTCCACCGTGACCGCCGCGCCGCCCGAGAGCCCTCCCGCGCGCGCCGGCCTCTCCCGCAACGCCGCCGGCCGCGCCGTACCCTCCGCCTGGCAGCGCGCCCGGGCGCGGATCGCGCTCGAGGACCCGTTCGTGGGCTGGACGGCGAGCATCGCGGTCGCGCTGCTGGCGCTGTTCCTGCGGCTGTGGCAGCTCGGCGAGCCGCAGCGGTTCCAGTTCGACGAGACGTACTACGCCAAGGACGCCTGGTCGCTGCTGAACTTCGGCTACGAGCGCGACACCACCGAGGACGCCAACAAGATCCTGCTCCAGGGCCCCACCACCGACGGGGTCTACAAGGACGGCCCGGAGATGATCGTCCACCCCGAGGTCGGGAAGTGGCTGATCGCGCTCGGGATCAAGGCCTTCGGGATGGACCCGTTCGGCTGGCGGGTCGCCTCGGCCGTCGTCGGCTCGCTGATGGTGCTGGTGATGTGCCGGTTCGTCCGCCGCCTGACCGGCTCCACCATGCTCGGCGTCGTCGGCGGCCTGCTGCTGATGCTCGACGGCCTGCAGTTCGTGCTCTCGCGGCTCGCGCTGCTCGACATCTTCGTCGCGTTCTTCGTGCTGGTCGGCGTGCACTGCCTGGTCGCCGACCGCGACTGGCACCGTGCCAAGATGGCGCAATTGCAGCCGGATCAGGTCGCCGACGCCCGTTCGTGGGGCCCCGTGCGCGGGCTGCTGTTCCGCCCCTGGCTGTTGGCCGCCGGCGTGTCCTTCGGGCTGGCGGTCGGGTCGAAGTGGACCGCGATCTACCCGCTCGCCGCGTTCGGCCTGCTGTGCTGGCTGTGGTCGGCCGGCGCCCGGCGCTCCTTCGGCGTGCGCTGGCCGGTGCTCCGCTCGGCGGTCGTCGACGGCGTACCCGCGTTCGTGCACCTGGTGCTGGTCGCGTTCGTCGTCTACGTCGCGACGTGGACCGGCTGGCTGATCAACGCCCAGGAGTACGAGCAGAACCTCTCGGCGACGCAGTACACCAAGTACGACGGCGGCTCGGAGTGGCCGACGCGCACCGAGCCCGACGCCTCCGGGCTGGGCGAGGTCGCCCAGTCGCTGCGGTCGCTGTGGTACTACCACCAGGACGTCTACACCTTCCACACTCAGTTCCTCAACGACAGGTCGCACACCTACGCCTCCAAGCCGTCGGGCTGGCTGCTCCTCAACCGCCCGGTCGGCGTCGCTGCCGAGACCGACATCAAGCCGGGCACGCAGGGCTGTGACGCGCCGAAGGGCAGCAGCTGCCTGCGCCAGGTGCTGCTGCTCGGCAACCCGACGATCTGGTGGGCCGGCAGCGTGGCCCTGCTCTTCGCGCTGGTGATGTGGGTGGGCGCCCGCGACTGGCGCTTCGGGGTCGCCGTGGTCGGCGTCGCGTCGACCTGGCTGCCGTGGCTCCAGTACGACGACCGGCCGATCTTCCTGTTCTACGCGGTCGTCGCGCTGCCGTTTCTCGTGCTCGCGCTCGTGCTCGCCATGGGGAGGCTGATCGGCTCCGCCCGGGCACCCTCGCCGCGGCGTACCGCCGGCGTGATCGTCTCCGGCGCGCTCCTCGTGCTCGCCCTGGTGAACTTCGCGTGGTTCTGGCCGATCTGGACCAACCAGCTGCTCACACACTCGGAGTGGGTGGAGCGGATCTGGTTCTCACGCTGGGTCTAGACCCACCGCTCCCGCGACCCACTCCCACAGCCGCTCCCGCTCGGCGTCGCCGGTGCGGGTACGGCGCAGCAGCTGGGTCGGCCGCGGCGCGCGGTCGTGCCAGAGGCGGCCGCCGGGCGGCGGGGGCTGCGCGGCGGCGAGCCAGACGGTCGTGTCCGCGCCGCCCTTCGCGTCGCGCAGCAGCGGGCCGGTGAGCCGGTGGAACAGCGGGAGCGAGTCGACCACGCCCGGGGTGTCCGCCCAGCCGGGGTGGGTGGCATGCACCGCGAGCCCCGGCCAGCGGCGGGAGAGCACCGGCAACAGCTCGACCTGGGCCCGCTTGCTGCGGGCGTAGGCCGTCGTCGGCCGGTACTCGCCCGCGAGGTACTCCGGGTCGTCGGCGCGCAGCCGCTGCGTGTACATGCCGCCGGAGGTCACCAACACCACACGGCCGTCCCGGAAGCGGTCGGCCAGCAGCTCGGTCATCAGCACCGGGCCGAGGACGTGCACCGCCATCGACAGCTCGTGGCCCTGCGGCGACTCGGCGCGCTCCGGCGGCATCGCCCCGGCGTTGTGCACGAGGACGTCGACCGCTCCCTCGACCGACCCGGCGAACCGGCGTACGTCGTCGAGGTCGCCGACGTCGCAGCGCCGCACGTCCAAAGTCGCCCCCGGCACGCGGGACGCGATGCCGGCGGCCACGTCCGCGCCCTTCGCGGTGTCGCGCACGACCAGCACCACCTCGGCCCCGAGCGCGGCCAGCCCCTCGGCCGTCGCGACGCCGAGGCCGCTGCTCGCACCGGTCACCAGCGCGCGCCTGCCGGCCATCGACCCCGCGAGCGGGTCGGCCGGCCAGGTGGGCAGCCTGCGGCGTACCGCCGGGCCGATCCGCGTGTAGCCGGGCACGACCGTGCGGTCCAGGGCGGTGTCGATGAGCTGCGCGAGCTGCGGCATGTCCCCGACGGTAGCCAGGGAGGCGTGCCAGCATGTCCCCCGTGACCTCGTGGCGACCGGGCTGGGATGCTTTCCCCCAGGACCTGCTGGACTTCTGGACCGAGCGGCACCTCTGCACGCTCACGACGCTGCGCGCGGACGGGCTGCCGCACGTCGTACCCGTGGGGCTGGCGCTCGACCCCGAGCGGGAGTGCGCCTGGATCATCACCTTCAACACCTCGCAGAAGGTGCGGAACCTGGCGCACGCCGACCGGGTGGCGGTGTGCCAGGTCGACGGCGGCCGCTGGTCCACGCTCGAGGGCCGGGCGGCGGTGCTGGACGACGAGGCGTCGGTACGCCGGGCGATGGACCGCTACGCCTCGCGCTACCGCCAGCCGCAGCCCAACCCGCTGCGCGTCGCCGTCCGGATCGAGGTGGACCGGTTCCTGGTCTCGCCGGGCCTCGTGTGAGGATTCCCCCGTGCAGGCAGACGATCTGACCGATCTCGACCGCGAGATCCTCGCGTTCGAGGAGGACTGGGTGACCCACGCGGGCACCAAGGACTCCGCCCTGCGCGAGCGGTTCGACCTGACGCCGACCGGCTACCACCAGCTCCTCAACCGGATCATCGACAACCCCGCCGCCGAGACCCACGCCCCGCGACTCGTACGCCGGCTGCGGCGCCGCCGGGCGGCCCGGCAGGAGCAGCGGGCAACTCGCCGACTCGGCGGCTGAGCAGGTCGGCGCTGCCGCCCGAAGCATCCCGGGCCGAAGCGCCCCGGACCCACGCCGAGGGAGGCGAGGTCAGAGCCAGGACGGCTCCCAGCCCTCGGGGATGGCGGCAGGGTACGGCGCCAGCCCGAGGCAGCGGCGATAGGCGGCGTGGATCCAGGCGGCCGCCTCGTCAAGATGGTCACGGACGTCAGACGGACAGTGGAAGCGGTTGCGCAATCCGCATGACGTCCCGGGCCGTTCGCCGAGTGCGGCTACGCAGAGCGGAGCCAGGCGCGTAGCGCGTCGCGGATGACCTGGCTGGCGTTCGTGTGCTCGGACTCTGCGTGGGCCTTCAGGGCGGCCTCGAGCTCAGGGTCGAGGCGGACCGGGATCACGCGCGCGACAGCGGACCCGATCGGCTTGCGGCCGCCCGTGCGCTTGAGGGAGTGAACGTCGTAGCCTGCCTCGGCCTCGTCTGCGAGCTGGTCGACGAGGTCGTCGGTGACGGCCCTGCCCTGGGCAGTAGGGGTCTTCTTGGGTGTCATGGTCATGGCCCTCCGGGCAGAAGGTCGAAGTACTGCTGTCGGCACCTCATGGCGTGGATAACCAACTCGGCGTCGTCATCGAGGAGCATGACGACGATCTCCAGAAGTCGTCCGGTCATGTCGAACCCGAGCCTCAGCTCTCGGGCTGGCTGGTCGTCGTCGATCAGGTAGGCGACCAGATAAGTAGAAGCGGCTTGTGTGATGTCTTCATCGCTGATCCCGTGCTTGCGGGCGGAGCGGTGAAGTTCCACCGAGCAATCGCATTACGAAATCGCGTTACGATCCATGCCGGCGCCGAATCAAGCGCGCAATCCTGTCGACACGTCGTTGACCCTTGCAGGCGCAACCGCCGGCGACCACGAGATCTGCGAGGCATCCGTCAAGGTCGACAGGGATCCTCTTGGCAGACGACGCCGCGCCTCTGACCGGAGGGTTCTGGTGGAAGTTTCGAGAGTACGTTCCAACCCTGCCCCCGATCGCAAAGTCCCTGGTCAGCGGGCTGTCTGTGGGCTCCGCGGTGGTCGATCAGGAGCCGCGATCGGTCCCCTCGGGGAAGGCTCCGGGTATCCGGCAGGCGCAGAAGCGCCTCGATGCCGCCTCGATCGACGCGCTCGTGGACGGCTACCTCGCCGGTCAGACCGTGTACGAGCTGGCCGCTGAGTTCGGTATCGAACGCCGCACCGTGAGCGCACACCTGCATCGGCGTGGCGTCCCGATGCGACGGCGCGGCCTGTCTCTCGCGCAGAAGGAGGAGGCGTTCGCGTTGCGGGATCGCGGCTGGTCATTGGCTCAGATCGGCGCGCGGTTCGACGTGGCTCCGGGTACGGTGCGCTCCACTCTGCTATCCGCCACGAAGGCGTAGTCCGGTTTGGGGCGGAGTCAGCCTTGTGAGTCGTCGTTGTTCTCGACCTCTGCCCGTGCAGCGATCCACGCATCGCAGTCCGAGAGGAATCCGCGATAGAGGGCAAGCGCCGCCTTCTCCGTCTGATCGATGTCGAGGCGTTCACCGAGCCAGCCCCATATCGCGCTGTCGTTGCTGGACTTGTCGAGGTACCAGGTCTGCACCTGTCTGCGGCTGACCGTTACGTCGCGGCCTTCGTCAAGGTTGTACTCGTCAATGTGCTCACTCACGTTCCTGAGCCTGAGCAGCGACGGGACCTCGCCGTCGAAGGCGCGGAGGCGACCGCCCAGCGTTGAGCCGAGTCCGGGGACACGGTTCGCTGTCCGTTCGATGCACCGGCGAAGGCGGACGACCGCCATGAGGAAGAAGTGCAGATCGACTTCGAGGGCCTGCACTTCCGCCTGCTCGGGATACTCCTTCCGGAAGCGCCGGTCAATGCGTCCCGACTGGAGCGCAACGGCGTTGATCCAGTTCGTTGCCTCGGTGCGCAGGCGCTCCACAACCACACCCTCGGAGGGACCGTCGTTGTCGCGGAAGGTCACGCTCTCATTCTGCCGGTGCGGCGACGAGCGTCATGCGGTCGTTCTCTCGTCGGAGGTGGCGACGGGCTGCTGACTCGGCGAGACGAATCCGCGCCAGGAGCACGAGGCTGACCGGACCCATGATGATGAACTTCATCGCGTTCCACACGCCCCATAGAACGATGAGGTTGAGCCAGCCGGGGCCGTCGTCGGCGATCAGGTTGGTGCAGATGCTCGCGGCGAGCAAGTACGGGCCGGCGAGCAGCATGGCGGGTACGCCCCACTTCAGGCCGCGGCGGGTGCGGATCGCGTCGAGCGCGATGTTGGTGGGCATGTAGCGCCGCAAGTAGTAGCGGGTGTGGACGCTGGCGGCCCAGAGCAGACGGAACATGGCACTGTCCTCTCATCGCACGGATGTCGAGCGAGACAGTGCGTCAGAGAGTGGCCGATTCCGGCCTGCCCATGAGGGCGCCATCGTGGAGGAGAAAGCTGCCTCGCCTTCTACTGTACGCGGGACCGCCGACGTATGGAACCGATCGGAGGGTCACTCAGATGTGCCTGTCCTTGCCGGAAGGAACTGATGTCGGGGGCCGGCTGGTGCGTGCGGCAGAGCGATGAGGTGGGTTCCTGAAACAGGTGCCCCTGCCTGTTGGAGGTGCAGGCCGATCATGTTGACGAGTGTCGCGGCGACGGCAGCGAGGTCTGCGGCCGAGCCGTGGAACGTGGGTACGGAGCATCCTCTGGTGGGGACTAGTTCGTCGCCTTCGGCTGCGTCCTCCCAGAGCGGGTGATACAGCTCCAACCCACCATCGGCCACTACCGAGCGGCCTGCCTGGTCGTCAAGCTCAGACGGCGCATAGGTGGCACCGGGCGCGCAGATGTTGGCGATACCGAGCGATCCCGTCCTGGCGTCGGTGGCGACTTGGGCGATGAGTGCCGTGCGGTCTTCGCCGGCGAGGGTGTCGAGGTAGGTGGTGATGCTGTGGCTGACGGTGGCGTCGATGATGAGGTCCGCGGAGAGGGAGACGGCTGGATCGGGGACGCTTCCTTCTGCGACGGTGACGGTCAGGTCGTCGCGGATCGCGCGGAGGCGTGTGGCGAGGGCGTCGGCCTTGGTCTGGCCGATGTCGGCTTCGGTGTAGTTCTGTCGCACGAGCAGTCCGCCGGTGATGGTGCCGGGGTCGCAGACGGTGATGGTGCTGGCTCCGGCGCGTGCGATGAACTCGGCGAGCCATGAGCCCAGGCCACCGCAGCCCCAGATGTGTACGGTCTTTCCTTGGAAGCCATTGACGGGGCGGTTGTCATCGCGTCGGGTTGTGACCTCTTGCCGTTCGTCGGACATGTTGCACCATTCGATCGGGATGTCGGCGTTGATGATCCCAGGGTCGAGGTTGACCGCGGTGCCGTGCTTCTTGGCGAGGCGTCGCAGGGCGTCGGCGGTACTCGCAGGCAAGCGCCCGCCGAGAAGATGATGCGGTCCACCTGCGGGGTGCGGCACAGCAAGCACGAAGTACTGCTCGGTGCCGTCAGGGTTTCGTAGGGCGCTGGCGAGGAGCGAGGTAAGGAACGCGGGCGACTGCGGTGAGACCTCTGGTGGCCGTCCTTCGGCGCGGTCAAGGTGCGGGTCGTCCAGGAGCGTCAGGAACAGCGCGAAGGTGGATGCCGCGCCGAATGGAAGGTCGCTCGCGAGGAGGAAGACGGGTGTGCGGTGTCCGTCGCGGTCGGTCGAGTAGGTGAGGTCGTAGCGGTGCGGTGAGCGGGCGACGAGCCGAGCGATCTGCTGCCGCTTCGACGGTCCAGGTTCGCGGACGACGATGGTGGGTGTGTCGTCGGCGTGGTGGAGCACTCCTCCGACAGCGTGGTACATCGCGGTCGAGGGATCGAATGCGCCGGCCGCTGCGGCGGTGAGCCAGTCCCACAGTCGGCTGAGGAACCCGGCCATTCCGGCGGATGGGCGCCACTCGCGTGAGGGGTCGAGGTAGGTACAGAGCCGCTGCCCTTGAAGGACGTGCGGGAAACCGAGGAAGCGAGTGTGGTCAACCTCGGCGCTGGGCGGCGAGAACAGCGAGGGGCGAATCTTGACGATGAACTCCTCGTCGTCTCCAAGTTCCAGCCCGCCGGGGCGGTGAGGGACGTCGGCGGTGTGGAGCCGGAGTCGGAGGATGGCGTCGCCGTCAGAGTCGAGCCGAGGCTGCTGAACTATCCGCACGTCGTGGGGGCGCTCCCTGGCGAGTGACCTCAGCTCGTCAACGAGATGCTTCTGCCAGGCCGAGAGCGTGGCCCGATTGCGTCGGCTCATCCCGCGCGGCCAGACCGCCCCACCGTGGAAGCGGCCGCGGGAGCTGCTGCAGGGAACTTCGCGCTGTTGGACGAAGTGGCCGGCGCCTTGAATCCGTCACCGAAGATGCCCTGCCACAACTCAATGCTGCGCTCCTTACTCTCCTCCTCGTACGCTTCCTCGATTTCGGCGGCGTGGACATGGATGCGGTCTCGGAAGTAGCTGTAGGTCGACTGCTCCCACCGATGGTCGAAGGTGACCCCGGACCCGGACGGGTCTGGAATGGAGGGCTTGATCGGGCGCGCCTGGAGCCAGGCGTCGAGATCCTTCACGAGGTGCAGGAGGGTGGTTGGGACGTCGCTGTAGTAGCCGGGGTCGAGCAGCGTGCGCAGCTCGGTGACCTGCTCGCCGAGGAGTGTCGTCAGGAGGATGGACCGTGTGCCGGTGAAGGAGTTCTTGTGGTCGCGCAGGTACTTCATCAGCCGGATGACCTTGCGGAGGTTGCCCTTCGCGAGCGTGTCCTTGTTCTTCATCCAGTCTGTGAAGCCCTGGGGGTTGGTCAGTTCCCAGGCGTTGTCGTCGCGGTTGACGATGACTTCGCGACCATCGGCGAGGTTGAGGTGCGGCACGATGTCGAGGTGCATGGAGTTCGCGTAGACGAGTCGGACGCAACGGCACTTGCGTGAGTGCGGCTTGTTGCCGTAGGTGCTGTGGCGGTGCAGAGCCGCGTAGACCTCCTCGATGTACGTCTTGGGATCGTCGGACCAGTCGGCGTTCTCGCTCATGTTGAGCATGAAGTCCGCGTCGAACTCGTTGCTGCCCACCGGGTTGATGATGGTCTTGTGCGCCCACGAGCCTTGGGGCGTCTTGCCGAGGATGAGGTGCCCGATCTGCTCGTCGGCCTTCAACGCCTTGTAGACCGCCTCGACGCGAGAGTCGAGCGAGTCGAGCTTCACCTGGCCGAGGTTGACGGTGTCCTTGAGTAGGACGTTGAAGTAGTCAGTGAGCTTCATCGGGAGACCTCCGTGGTCGACGTGCTGGTCGGGTCGCCGCGGTGTCGGTCTCCGATCAACGGTGTGTAGTCGGCCGCGCGATGATCTGCGAATCGCGCGGTGTAGATGGGGCTGAGCTCGCGGCTCACGGACGCGGCGAGGCCGGCGACATCGCTCGGGTCTGCCGCGTCGAGTGCGTACAGTCCGCCCGGCACGAGAGCATCGAACCTCGTGAAAGCGGCCTTGCCGATCAGATGCTCAGCGATGCCCTGTCCGCCACGGCTGCCGGCTGTAAGGATCAGTGGCGCGATCGGCTTCGCCCAGTTGAAAAGCCCGCCGCGGTCGAGGCGCTTGGGGTGGTTCGTGAGCTGGTCGATGGTGCCGACGTTGAGCACCCTGATCGAGGCGAGCGGAACGTCGAGCATGCTCACGGCCTCGGCGATCGCGACGACAGAGGGGTTATTCGCCCACACGCCGCCGTCGATGAGGCGGTGTCCATCGACACGCGCGGCAGGGAAGTAGAGCGGTGCCGCCGAGGTCGCCATCGCGATGTCCACCATCGGGATGCGCCAGTCTCGGGCGAGCCGTGCGTGGTGCGGCGTCTTGAAGATGTGCACGGAGCCTCGTTGAACGTCCCACGCTAGGATGACTAACCGCTTCGTGCTGTCCCCGAGCAACCGGTCACCGAGCACCTTCGTCAAGGCGGTGCGCAGCGCGTTGGCGTCGTAGATGGGTGCGGTGAGTTGGCGAGGCCGCCGCCAGAGTCGCCGACGCGCGGTCGGGAAGACAGCCTCCACCAGTTCTTCGTAGTGCCCCACGATCTCGCTCGGGGTGAGACCAGCACCCAACCCGAGCGCGACGATCCCACCCGCCGACGTCCCGGCGATGAAGTCGAACGAGTCGTTGATGCTCACGCCGAGGTCCTGCTCCAGCCGCGCGAGCACGTGAGCGGTGAACAGTGCCTTGGCACCCCCTCCATCAAGGGCGAGAATCTGGAAACGATTGGATAGGGGCGAGGCCGACGGGTACTCCTGCGTGCCAGGCGCGACCACTGCCCCGGTCGGCGAATCGCCTCCGGGGTGTGTCGAACTTGCAGGAACTACACCCATGTAACTATTCTACTCCGCCGCTCGGACAGTCCTCTGGGGTCACGTCGCGAGGCGGACGACGGCGAGTGGAGTCGACACAGTCGCTCCTACAGCCGAAGCGCCGGGAGCTGGGCGCGGTTGCGGGATGGCTGGTCTCGGACGACTTGCTCGCGGACGTGAGCAAGTGCTCGATGTGCTCGTGCGGCGTCGATCTTCTGCGCGGTGCTCTCGGGCGGTGCGCCGAGCGGGACAGGCCCGGTGATGCTGTAGCGGTCGCGGTAGGCGACCACGGTTCGGGCGTGGCGCAGCCAGGTCGCGGCGGCGCGCTCATCCTTGGGCGGCGTGCCGAGTGCGGCCGTCCAGCTCTCGCCGTCGTTGAGGGCTTGGTCCAGGATCGCGTCCGCGCGGGTTTCGATGAGGTCGCGTCGTTCAGTGAGCGCCCTGCGCATGTCGGCGGTCATGGTGCCGGTGGCTTCGGGGATGAGCCCGACGATGAGACGTGGGGCCTTGCGGGCGCGCCCGGAGCCGGCCGGGCGAGTGGTCGCTGTGGCGACGCGGTGGTGGAGGACGGCGGCGATGTCGTCGGCGTCGCCGAACCCGCGAGCTCGGACCAGTCGTGGCAGCAGTGTCGTCACGTCGTGGTGGTTGGCTTCGGCGCGGCGGAGCTCGACGGCGAGCGCCCCGAAGGCGTCGGAGGCGATCGCGTCGTCGGCTTCGTCATCGGTGAGCCCGGAGGCCCGGACGAGGGCGACCCAGCGGTCGTGTTGGGCGGCTGCGGCGATGGTCTCGTACTCGGCGGCGAGCTGGGCGATCGAGGCCCAGGCGTCTTGCTCGGCGGTGATGGTCTCGTGTGCGGACAGCTCGGCGCCGACGTGCTGGAGGACTCCGAACAGGACGCTGCGGCCGGTGGCTTCGGTGTTGTCGCCGGGGTGCGGTCCCTCGTGTGCGGCGTCGGGCTTGTCGACCGCGACATAGGCGATGTTGGATTCGCGGCCGCGGGTGAGGGCGACGTACAGGTTCTCGCGTGTCATGGCGGCGTCGACCAGGACGTGCGCGGTGTCGGTCGTGATCCCCTGCGCCCGGTAGGACGTGACGGCATAGCCGAGGTCGAGGTGTTCGGCCACGTAGTCGGCCGGCAGCAAGACCGAGGCGCCCCAGCGGCGGCCGGCGCGGCGGAGGGTGACCGATCCGTCGTCGCGGACCTCGGTGACGGTCCAGCGGTCGCCGTTGCGGACCCAGGCTCGGCCGGCGCGCAGTCGGCGGTCGTTGCGGCGGGTGATGACGGTATCCCCGGTCGCGGCGCGGGTGCCGTCGTGCAGTTCGACCTCGTGCGGGCCTCGCACGGTGCCGTCGAGGATCAGGTCAGTCCGGGCGCGCATGTTCAGCGCAGTCACGGCCTCGTTGGAGTCGGTGACCAGCACGGTTGCCTTCCCGGCGAGCATGTCGGCGCGCCACGCGGTGTAGGCGGCGTCGGTCATCGCCTCGGTGTCGCCGTCGAGAACGCGGCCCTGGTCGATGTAGGTGTCGATGACCTCGGTGCGGCCGTGCCGCAGCGTCAGGGAGGCGGTCTTCTCCCAGGCGTGGGTGAAGCGGTGGACATCGACGAGCTCGGGCGCGTCGTCCCGATCATGCACGAGCATCCCGAAGGCACCGCCGGCATCGACGGACTGGAGCTGGGCGTAGTCCCCGACCAAGAGCACCTTCGCTCCCGCCTCGGCCGCCAGCGCGGTGATGCGGTCCAGCGACAGGGTGCCGGCCAGGGATGCCTCGTCCACGATCACGAGCTGACCGACGCGGAACGTCTCGCCGGTCACGAGGTGGTTCTGCCACCACTTCGCCGTGTTCTCGGTGCCGATGCCGAGGTCGTCGGCGAGGACCTGCGCCGCCACCGCCGATGGCGCCAGGCCGACCACGGACCCGGCGCCGTGCTCGCGCTCCCACGCACGGCGTAGCGCGTTCATCGCGGTGGTCTTGCCCGCGCCGGCCGGGCCTACGAGCACGTCGACCTGGCGACCGGAGACGGCGACCTTCGCGAGTGCGGCCGCTTGGTCGTCGCCGAGCATCCGGCCCTCGCGGTCTGGCCGGCTGGCGATCTTCTCGACGGTCACCAGCGGCACGGTCGGGCCGGTGGTGGTGCGGGCGCGGTCGAGAAGCCGGTCCTCGGCCGCCAACAGCAGTTCGGAGGAGAACACCGTGGAGTGCTTCGGCCGGAACACCGACGTTCCGTCCTGCCGCTGGAACACGGCCGGGCTCGACGCGAGCTCGGGTGGCGTCAAGCGCAGCGACGCGGCCTCGGCGGCGTCCACGACGAGCCCGACGACCGCCTCGCGGTCCTCAACGGTGGCGAACCGGTAGCCCATCGTCTGCCGGGCCGCCTCGGCGGTCAGGTTCCATCGCCGCCAGGTGGACCGCTTCTCCCCGACCGCCTCGACCACGCTCTGCCCGAGATTGGCGATCACGTCGAGCGGCACATCGTCGGCCCGCAACAACAATGGCGCGTCGTTCGCGACGACGGCGCGCGCCCACGCGGTCGGGTTCGATCCGAGGACCCGGCCGGCGCGCGCTCGCCAGTCGGCGGTGAGGTCGGCCAGGGAGTGGACCTCCTTCTCTGGCCGGGTGCTGAGGGCGGCTTGGGCGCGGAGCTTCATGATCGTCGCCGGTGACGGCCGCCGGCCGTGCGAGGTGACATAGGCGTCGATGAGTCGATCGGTCTCGGCGTCGATGTGCCGCGAGCGCGTGGAGAACTCGGCTACCAGTTCCTCCGGCACGGTGGTGATCGCCCACGCCGGGTTCCGGTCACGGCCCATCTCGCGGGCCTCCCACTCGACCCCGAACGTGCGGGTCAGGTGGTCGGCGAACACCGCCTCGTGCAGTTCGGACAGCGCCACCACGGCGGCGTGCATCGGCCGGCCGTCCAGCGAGCGCCACTTGCCGTCGAGGACGGTCTGGACCTTGTTGCTGATGACGACGTGCGTGTGTAAGTGCGGGTCGCCGGCCCGGCTGTCGTAGTGATCGAACGCGGTAGCGATCAGCCCGGTCACATCGACCTGCGCAACCGCACCGTCGCAGCCGGTTGCACCGGTACGCGTGGCGGCAACCTCGCGCTCCATGAACGCAACCACCTCCGCAACCGCCGCATGATGCGCGTCCGCGATGAGCGCCTGCGTCCCGGCGTCCGCGACCGCCCACAACACCGAGGCGGACTTCGGGATCGAGAAGGTGAAGTCGAACCTCGCAACCGCCCGCCGCCTGCCGCGCTCGGCTTCCTCGGCCTCGATCGCGGCGACCGCCTCGGCCCGTGCGACCGGGCCGAGCTCGGGGTCGAGGGCGGCGGTGCGGTCCTCGATCCGCTCAGCCACGGACTTGTAGGCCGGGTAGGCGCGTCCGAGCGGGTCGCCGGTGATCGGGTCGCGGCCCATGCCGACGAGGAGCTGGAGCTGGGCTTCGGAGACCTGATCGCCCTCTGCGATCCGCCCGCTGCCAAGCCCAGCCAGACCGCTCCCGAGCCAGCGGCCGGGCGGTGTCCCTGCCTCGGCGTAGTAGCGGGTCAGCGGTGTCGAGAGGGACCTGTCGCCGTCGCCGGCCGCGACGGTGCGCAGCAGGTACTTGTAGCCATCGCCCGCGCTCATCACGCGCATCGAAACCGTCACGCGCCCGACCTCCACCGCTGCTCGCGGGGAAGGTGAGCGGCGCCGGTCCGGTCGCATCTGATGCGACTCGGGACGGTTCAACCTCGATCTGCAAGAGGCGTGGTCGCTCAGAGAGGAGGTGAGAACGACTGCTCCGGCGGGCTGTCCGGGAGAGGTCGAGCGAGCGGAACGCGAGTGGCGACGAGCACCTGGCAGGTGACCAGCCCGGCATCGAGTTTCCGAGAGGACGACGGCCGGGGTTCACGAGCCTGCCGGAGTCCTCATGCGCGAACCGAACGACACCGACGACGAACGGCGTCTGCGGATCGGATCGCTGTTCTCCGGCTACGGCGGACTCGACCTTGCCGTTGAGGAAGTCTTCGACGCCCGCACCGTCTGGTTCTCCGAAATCAACGAGCCTGTCGCCTGCGTCTTCGCCCACCACTGGCCCGACGCCCCGAACCTCGGAGACATCACCGCGATCGACTGGAACAGGGTGCCGCCGGTAGACATCCTCTGCGGCGGCTTTCCCTGTCAGGACGTGTCCACGGTCGGGAAGATGGCCGGCCTTGGACCCGGCACCCGCTCCGGCCTGTGGGCGCACATGGCAACGGCGATCGAGGTGCTGCAACCCGAGTGGGTCGCAATCGAGAACGTCCGCGGGCTGCTCTCCGCACCCGCGGCCCGCCCGCGCTCCGAAGGAGACGACCATGAGCGACGCAACCCCGCCGAGGCAACCCCCGGTGGCGCAACCCTTCGCAACCTGGAACCCGATCCGTGGCGTCTGGGAAACGAGTCAGCCGGACCTCTACGGGCACTTGGCGCCGTACTCGGAGACTTGGCCGACCTCCGGTATGACGCACGATGGATCGGCCTACCCGCTTCCCTCGTCGGTGCACCCCATCCCCGGTTCCGCATCTTTGTCCTCGCCAAGTGCGCTGTTCCGCACACCACTCGCTTCGGACTCCGCGAGGGGCGGCGAAACGCTGGATCAAGTGCGAGCTCGACGCGGCACGATCGCTCTCTCCCACCAGATCATCGACCTCGCTCTCAACGGACCGCCTGGCTCAGGCAGGAGACGTGGCGGATCGGAGATGCTGTGGTCTTTGATAGGGGACATCTTCAACGCTGGGGAAACTATGCACATGTCATCGCCCGATGGGAGCACATCACCGGACGGTCAGCCCCCGCCCCCGCCCTCCTGAGCGACGGCGCTGGTCCGCGTCCAGCACCAGAGTTCGTAGAGTGGCTTATGGGACTCAATCCCGGTTGGGTTGTTGACTCGATGTACGGGCTCACGCAGAACCAGCAGATCACCGCGCTCGGCAACGGAGTGCTCCCACTCCAGGCTGTCGCTGCCCTCACAAGGTTGCTCTAGAGGTCGTCACTCCCAGCGTCGACGCACTGTGGCCTTGCTGCCAGCCACAAGGCTTGCCGGTGGAACGTCGTCGGTCACAATCGCTCCGGCGGCAATCACGGCGTCGCGCCCGATGCTGACTCCGGGCAGGATCGTGGCGCCAGCGCCGATCCACACGTTCTCTGCCACGTCGATGGGCGCGCCGGTGAGGTACAGCCGCCGCTCACCAGGGTCAACGGGATGGCTCATGGTGATGAAAGTTGCCTTCGGGCCGATCATCGTGCCCGCCCCCACCCGGATGCCGGCGTAGTCCAGGAACGTGCAGTTCTGGTTGATGAACACCCGCTCGGCCAGATCCAAGCGGAGACCGTGATCGGTGTAGAAGGGTGGATAGATCGTGACCCGCGCCGGGAGAGGCCGGCCCAGGATCAACTCGAACAGTTCCGCCTTGCCCGCCTCGTCCTCGAAGGGAAGGACATTCAGGCGCGAGGTGAACTCGGTTACCCGCAGGACCCTTTCACTCATCGCCGTGAACTCAGGGCTGAAAACCCGCTCGTCTGTCCCTTCGGGTTCGGGACTGTGGATGCGCATGAGAGGGTCGATGGGCATGGCTTGATCCTTTCTGAGGTGCTGGTCCGCGGCGGATTCGCTAAACGTCAGCCTTCAACGTCCTGCGCCCATGTCGGTGTCCACGCATCGCGATTCGTTCGGCTATCCCGTGCCGATGCCAGGTAGTCGAGGAACACGGTCAGCGATGGGTGCGGATTGTCTCTCCGCCAGATGATCGAATGTGGATACACCGGCGTGGGGTCATGGAGTGGGATGAGACGCAGGTCGTAGCTTGCCGGCCAGACGAGTCGTGGCGCATCACTGACAATCGTGGCGAGGTCTGAGGATTCAGCGAGCGCATCCAGAAGCGCCTCGGTTCCGAAATTTGGGCCGATGGCGTCGATCGTGAGGCCGAAGGTGTCGGCGAACTCGTCGTAGTACGCCGCCCATTCTGTGCCTGGCGTGTTGCCAGGCATCCAAATGCGATGCCCGGCGAGCTGTTCTGGTGAGAGTCGGTGGGCTGAGGTAAACACGTGTTTCGGGCCGACAAGGAGTTGGAGCGCATCATCGAGCGTGCGGACGCTACTCAGATCGTTTGGGAGTTCACCTTTCAGTGCTCGGAACGTAGCGTCGAGTGTTCCATCTTGCACGGCCTCGATCGCAGCCTTCGCATCCATGAGAGTCACAATGTCTAGCTCGATTTCAGGGTGGTCGTGGTGGAAATCACGGACTAGCAAACCGGGCGCGATCCGGCGACTGATCGTGTCGATCCGAAGGGCTCTGTAACCGGGACGAACGGATGCGATGGCCCGGTCCTCGACGGCTAGCAGGTCTCGGGCGTGTGGGAGGAAGGCTTTCCCGTCCAGGGTGAGCCGCACACCGCGGGCAGCGGCTCGAACGAACAGTCGTACCCCCAGCTCTCGTTCCAGCGCCGCGATGCGCTTGGACACGGCCTGCTGGGTGATCGCCAGGTCGGCCGCAGCCTCCTGAAACTGCCCAAGGTCCGCCACGGAGACGAACGTGCGCACGACACCGAGGTCCATCCCGTCAGTCTATCCAAACAACTAGAGGTTGTACGAATCCCGCGATGTCGTTGTTTGCATCGTTGTCTCTGGCGTTGGTTCGTTGGGACAAATCAACTAATGGTTGTCGAAGGGGTGTAGATGCGTTCGGGTCGGTTGGGGAGTGACTTCGACCGCCTGTGGGCTGCCTATGCGTCCAGTTCGTTCGGCACCGGGCTCGCGTTCGGCGCGCTCCCGCTGATCGCTGTGCAGGTCTTGCACGCCGATTCCTTCGAGGTCTCGTTGCTGGCAGCAGCCGGCCTCGCGGTCGGTTCGGTGGTTGCATTGCCGCTGGGACCGTGGATCGAGTTCCATCGTAAGAGGCCCCTGATGGTCGCGATGGACCTCATCCGGTTCGTGGCGATGGCGAGCATTCCGGTTGCCTTCGCGCTCGGTTGGCTGACCTTCGTCCAATTGCTGGTCGTCACGATCATCAGTGCGACCGCGAACATTGCATTCACTTCGGCCAGCGGTGGCTTCCTCAAACATGCGGTCGCGAACGACTTGCTCATCGTTGCCAACAGTCGCTTCGAGGCAACGACATGGACAGCAACAGCGGCAGGGCCGCCCTTGGGCGGACTGCTCATCAGCGTATTCGGCCAAGTCACGACGGTGATCGCCAACGCCATCAGCTACTTGGTGTCCGCATCCGCTCTCCTGGCCATCTCCGGCCGTGAGCCACGTCCAGCACGCCCGGCTAACACCAGGCTCCGATTCTCCGACATCACCGAAGGGTGGAGGTTCATCCTCTCCGACGGTCCGTTGCGATCACTATTCCTGAACACGACCGCCGTGAATGGTCTCATCATGGCCACCGACCCGCTTCTCGCGGTGCTCCTACTCGGCCAATTCGGGTTCGAGGCGTGGCAGTACGGTCTCGCCCTCGGCTTGCCGTGTCTTGGCGGACTTCTCGGTTCCCGTCTGGCTCCGCGACTCGTCGCACGATTCGGCCCACAAAGTGTTCTCTACGTCAGCGGCATCCTGCGCGTCTGCTGGCCAGTAGCTCTAGTCTTTGCGCAGCCTGGGCTACAGGGCTTGCTCACGGTGATCGCCGTCGAGTTTGCGCTCATCGCCAGCATCGCCGTCTTCAACCCAGTGTTTGCCACATATCGGCTCCAGAGGCTCCGGCCAGAGCAAGTCGCACGAGCCCTCACAGCCTGGCGAATCAGCGGCAACGTAACCATCGCCTTGCTGACGGCCACCTGGGGCGTGCTCGCTAGCTTCGTCGGCGCCCACGCCGCCATCGTGCTCGCCGGCGTGGCTCTACTGGCGACGCCTGCATTGCTCTACCGGCGCGGTTACGACCTGTGACCCTGGACGCTGATCGCAGGCAGCGAACACGCGCCCCCACGGCGTACTCGCCCATCGTCGCCCGGACGTGCACGATCCACGAGCCGATCAGCCCCGCCTCATACGACTGTGTGAGGTTGATTGCCGTGAGGAACGGCTCAGCGATCCTGCTCAGTGAGTTCGGCGAACGGCCGATAGCGGTTGGCGATGTGATCGCCTTGGGCGCACATACCCTGTGCGGTAGCGAACCAGAGGGCTGGGTCACGGTCACCACGATCTACCTCGATCGCGACTATCTCGCAGATCAGGTGTTCTGGCAGCATGCCGGCTTGCTACGAGACCGGCTCGACGCACAGGACTTCATGGACAAGGTCTACGCCGAACCCGCTCAGATTCTCCGCCTCGGTGAGGACCGAGCTGGGATGCTCATGCCGTGGCTGGACGAACTGGTCGCCCTTAGCATCGACGGCCCTGGCCCTGAACGGTTCTACCGAATGCAGGCGCTCTTGTTCGCCGTGCTTGATGTCCTAATCCCGTTCGTCAAGATCACCGTGGTACCCGCGTCGGCCAGCCAACGCGCGTGGATCATCCCCACTGTTCCGCGCCACCGGATGTTCGGACCCTTGCGTGTCGAAGCCGCGGAGGCACGGGACCTACTCCACAGTTCTCCGAACGATTCGTGGACGCTCGGTGCGTTGGCGGAGCGGGTGCATCTATCGCCAAAGCAACTGACGAGGGTGTTCACGGAGGCGTACGGCAAAACGCCGTCGGCGTATCTGACGATGCTGCGTGTCGAACGCATGGCACGCCTGCTTCGTGAGGACGAGCTGAGCGTCTCTGCGGCTGGGAGGGCGGCCGGTTGGTCCAGCCGGAGCCGCGCGGCGGAGGCGTTTCGTCAGTCTGTCGGCGTGACCCCGCAGCGATATCGGGCCCGAGTCCGAGCCGGTACGCGCAACTGACCGGGATCAGGACATTCCTGTAGTCGATATGGACACCATCACCGTTCCGCCGTCCGTTGCGGGACTTGGGCTGGTAGTCCGGTAGGGACTCGTCGGGTTCATCGCGGAGCCTGTCGGTCGCAGCCTCGTTCCGTCGTCCGTCTCGTCTCCCTGATCCTCCCGGCGCACCTCATGGTCGCAAGGGCCGCTGGCACACGCCGTTGGCCCCGCCGGGAGGAGGTCAGCGATGGGGACGACAGCCGAGGAGGCCAGGGCCGCGCGGGACGCGAAGCTCGACGCGCTGCATGAGCGGCTGACCGGCGCGGTCGAGGCGCTGGTGTCCGGGGATGACTGGCGGCGCGCGTTGGAGTTCGCGGCGCGGTTCCGGGCGCGGTCGTTCAACAACACGCTGTTGACCTGGTCGCAGCACCTGGCGGCGTTCGAGCAGGGCCGGGTGCCGGACGCGGTGCCGTCGTACGTGGCCGGCTACAAGCAATGGCAGTCGTTGGGCCGGCAGGTCACGAAGGGGCAGCCGGGCTACATGATCTTCGCTCCGGTCAAGGGCCGGTTCGCGACGACGACTCCGCAGGATGCGTTGTCGTGGCGGCGGCTGGGCCGGTTCGAGAAGCCTAAGCCGGGTGAGGTCGTGCGCTCCCGTCTCGTCGGCGCGCGCCCGGCCTACGTGTGGGACGTGTCGCAGACGGCCGGCGTCCCGGTGCCCGAGCGGCCCCGGCCGGTGCTGCTGGAAGGCGAAGCGCCCAAGGGGCTGTGGGATGGGCTGGCGGCGCTCATCAAGTCCGAGGGGTTCACGGTCCTGCGGGTCGAGCACGAGGGGACGATCGGCGGCGCGAACGGCTTGACCGACTACGCGGCACGGACGGTCGCGGTGTGGACGAACATGGACCCGGCCGCGCAAGCGAAGACGCTCGCGCACGACCTATTGACCGCACCAACCTGAGCGTCCTGAGCCGTCCTCGAGCGAGCCGTGCCGGACGACTCGCCGGCGATGTTGGATGTCCACCGGCTCTAAGCCTGCACGTGCTGGCGTTCGTCGTCGCAACGAACGAGGAGTGGAAGGTCGCAGGGATGGATCGTGATGTGACGGGACTGGTTGTCCCGGCCATCGGAGCGGTGGCCAGCATCGAGGCGGCGCCGGGCACGGCGCTACTGGATGTCACGGGTGAGCCGGTCAAGGAGGTCAGCGAGTTCTTCGCCACGATGCTGGCCTCCGGCGCGAGCGTCAGTTCGCTGCGTTCCTACGGCTTGGCACTTCTGCGATGGTGGCGCTTCCTGGCTGCGATCGGGGTCCCGTGGGAGCGTGCGAGTCGGGTCGAGGCGCGCGACTTCGTGCTGTGGATGCGACTGGTTGGTCCAGCCGGTCGGCAGGGCGGATATGCGCCGGCGACCATCAACCACGCGCTCGCGGTGGTCAAGATGTTTTACATCGACCGGATCAGCGCTGGCGACGGGCCGCTGATCAACCCAGTCCCCAACGCCAGCCATCGGGAGGGACGAAGGTCGCAATCGCACCACAACCCAATGCAGCCCTTCGCGCCGGGCCCGCGGGCACCGTTCCGGCAGAGGATGCCCGAGCGGATCCCGCGCCACCTGCCGGATCGGCTCTTCGATGAACTGTTCGCGACGTTGCGCTCGGACCGGGACCGGGCACTGCTGGCGTTCTACGTTTCGACTGGCGCTCGTGCCTCGGAACTGCTCGGCCTCACCGTGGACCGTGTGAACCCCGGCGACCAGCGCATCGGGGTCCACCGGAAGGGCTCGGGACGGTTGCAGTGGCTACCGGCCTCAGCGGACGCATTCGTTTGGTTGCGGCTCTACGAGCAGCAGGCACAGCGCCCGGACGGCGAACGGGCGTTGTGGCTGACTCGGCGCCATCCGGTGCGTCCGCTGACTTACTCCGCGGCACGACGCATGCTGCAGCGCGCGAACGAGTCGCTGGGCACGGCATGGACGCTCCACGATCTGCGACACACGGCCGCACAACGGATGATCGACGACCCGAAGATGTCGCTGAGCGATGTGCAATGGGTGCTGGGCCACGCCCACATCACCACGACCCAGATCTACCTGCGTCCGCGGGAGGAAGACGTCGTGGCCCGGGTGCTCGCCCATCACCGCGACCGGGCCGAACCTCCGACCGCACCACCACCACCGTTGTCGGTGGCCGCGGCAGGCTACTCAGCCGAGGTGCTGGCTGTGCTGTTCGGCGGGCCGCGGCCATGAGCGACCACATCGACGCGGTCGCTCATCTGCAGAGGGCCGCGCGTCCATCGCGCCACGTTCCCATAGACAACGGCGGTCTACGCCCCAAGGCGCCGACCCCGCAGCTGCCGACTCCGGCGATCGCCCGACCTTCCGTGTGGGCCGCCTCCCAGGTGAGCTACGAGGAGGTACTCGCTGCGGTCCGCGACCTGGAGATCGCGACCGGGGCCACGCAGAAGCACGTCCGCAGCCAGGTGCTGTTCGCGGAGACCCTGCTCGAGTGGCTGCTGAGGTTCCCCGGGGAGTCGTGGCAGCAACGGTGGCACGCCTCCGGGGCGGACGCGGCCGGGAGGGACTGGACCGACTTGGTTGGCGAGCCCGACAGGCACAAGCACCTTGTCGCGGCAGCGGGCAGGCTGCTGATGCTGGACGTGATCCGGCCCGACTACTCCTGGCTCTACGCCACCCAGGCGACACCCAGGCTTTACGAGCGTTTGCGGGCGCTGCGTGATCCCTCGGGGTTCGCCAACATGGAGCGTCTTTGCGACGCTGACGCACGGATGTTGCCGAGCGACCGTCGCCAAGCGTTGAATCAGCTCACCAGGATGCTGGTCCACAACGGCGGCACGTTGGCCGACATCACCTTGTCGGACTGCATCGAGGCCCACCGTGCGCAAGACGGCTACCGTGGCCGGTCCCACCCTCGCTGGTACACGCTGCTCCGGGAAGCCTCAGTCCTGCCGGCGGAGAGCCCGCCGACTATCTTCGCCGCTTCGCGGCGCGGCCAGCTGACGGTCGAGGAGATGGTCGACCGCTACGACGTCGTGTGCCGCCCGATCCGGGATGTGTTCGTCGCCTACCTTTACGAGCGCCGGGCCGCGATGGACTACAACTCCATCCGCTACCTGGCGGCCAAGCTCGTGCTGCTGTTCTGGCGCGACCTGGAGATCCACGAGCCCGGCATCGACTCCCTCCACCTGAGCGACGAGGTCGCCCGCCGTTGGAAGACGAGACTCAGCGGCCCCGTGCTCTACGGCAGTAATCGAGTCGGGAAGAAGCGCGAGGACCCTTACACGATCCTCATGGCAGTCCGTGCCTTCTACGCCGACCTCTCCCATTGGGCGCTGGAGGACCCTGCCCGATGGGCGGCGTGGGCCGCACCTTCGCCAGTCGACTCCCGCGACCTGGCTGGCATGACCAAGATGCTCAAACAGTCCCGGTCACGTACCCACCAGCGCATCCGCGAACTTGCGCCGCTGCTTCCACGGCTCGTCGACGCAGCCCGCGACCACCGAGCCGCAGCCAAGGCAGTACTCGATGCCGCCGCCGCGACGCCACCTGGCGAGCCGTTCACCGTAGCCGGGCACACGCTCCGACGAGCATCCCTCAGCGACGACGGGAGCAACGGCACGAAGACCAGCCGTGGGCACGTGTACGTCGAAACTCCTGCGCGCGGCGGCACCGGCGGCCGGCCGCATGACAGCCGACGAAACCTGAGCCTGGAGGCCGACCGGGCGTTCTGGGCGTGGGCGCTGGTCGAGGTCCTGCGGCACACCGGAGCCCGTATCGAGGAAGTCCTTGAGATCACCCACCGATCCTTCGTGTCCTACCGGCTTCCGGCGACCGGTGAGGTGATCCCGATGTTGCAGATCACCCCGTCCAAAACCGACAAGGAACGGCTGCTGGTGATCGGGCCAGAGCTCGCGGTGGCGTTCGCCGAGATCGTCTCCCACGTCCGTGGCGGCAACGCGCAGTTGCCCCTGGTCAGCCGCTACGACAGCGCCGAACGCGTCCACAGCCCAGAGCTTCCGTTCCTGTTCCAACGGCAGTGGGGCACAGGCAGGATCGCGATGAGCTCCTCGTACGTCGTCAAACTGCTCGACGAGCTGGTCACCATCGCGATGATCGCCAACAACGACGGAACTTCGGCCAAGTTCAGCCCGCATGACTTTCGGAGGATCTTCGCTACTGAGGCCGTCGCGTCCGGCCTGCCGGTGCACATCACCGCCAAGATCCTGGGCCACGACTCGATCGCGACGACCCAGACATACGTCGCGGTCTACGACCGAGACGTGATCGAGCACCACCGTGCCTACATCGCCCGTCGACGGGCACTTCGACCCTCGCAGGAGTATCGCGAACCCACCGACAGCGAATGGGACGAGTTCCTCGGCCACTTCGCCCAGCGCAGACTCGAGCTCGGCACCTGTGGTCGTGCGTATGGCTCCGGTTGCCAACACGAACACGCCTGCATCCGCTGCCCGATGCTCCGCCCCGACCCCGCCCAGCACGACCGGCTTCGGGCCATCATCGACAGCTTGGAGGAGCGGATCGCCGAGGCCACCAAACGCGATTGGCTCGGCGAAGTCGAGGGCCTGCGGACCAGCCTCGCCGCCGCCGAACAGAAGCTCACCCAAATGCAGCGCACTGCAACCAACCTCGGCATGCCGAGGTTCCCGCCCAGGCCTGACGTTGAGCACCAGACCTGATTTGGCGTCCGCTGGACTCCACGGCGCCCAGGCGAGCTTCCGCCCTGTCATACCTCGCATCCGACGCGCGTCGGTCTACCGATCGGCTGCCGTAGTTGTCGGCTCAGCACTTGCCAACTCCCGCAACGCGGGATGCTCGGCCAACGCACGACGTGCTCGGAGCAGTCGCATCCGAGCAGTCCCAGGACGCATCCCGAGGACCACCGCTGCTTCGGCAACTTGCAGCTGCTCCCACTCCGTGAGGCGGATGAGCTCGCGATCGGTCTCTCTCAGGCTGTCCAACGCCTCGTGTACGGCGCGGTCCCGGTCCGTTCGTGTGACAGCCGACGTACCTGGGTGTGAATCGAGCAGTCGGGCTCGTTCCTCCTCGGCTTGGGTGCGTCGGGAGACTGTCCGGCGCTGAGAGAGCAGCAGACGTCGGGCCGTGCCGAAGAGCCACGCTCGCCGCAGTTGCTGCTCCGGCAGATCAGCCATCCTCTGCAGCGCTACCACGAACACCTCGCCGAGGAGGTCCGTTCCACTCTGTCCGGCCCGCCGGTACAGGTACCCGTGGAGTTCAGCCGCGTGGAATTCGTAGAGCTCCGCGATGTCGGCTCGGGTGGCCACCTTATTCAAGGTCGCGTTCCTAGCCCGAGGTCGGTGGTAAGCCCATCTGGCATGCACGACGAGTTCCCGAAGAGTGCGTCGCGGGCCACGCGTGGCCGGTCTGCCTCGATCGCCCGTTGGACGTCCGGAAGCCAGGCGAACTCGGACTCGTTGGCCATCTCCGGATCTGTGTCGGTGATGGCAGGCCATGTGGTCGCCGAGAGAACGACCTCGGATGCCGCGCGTTGCGTTTCGACGTCTCCAGAGCGGAGCGCTGCAGCCCACTGGTCAGTCCATGAGCAGATCGCGTGGCCGGCCATCCAGAGCCGAATGGCACCAGAGGACACGATCGGACCAGACTCGCCCTTGAAGTTGTCCGCCTCGAAGTCAAGCGAGCGCTGGCGCGCCTCATCAGAGGGAAAGCGGATGTCCCTGGTGATCTCGTCGACGACGTGAGCAAAGTCCGGAGCCGCCGGATCGAGCCGCTCGCCCGGACCGCCCAGTTCCTTGTCCTCGGCGTCAACAGGGCCGATGCCCGTGTGGGCGCTGTAGACCGCGGCCGTAGCGACCCCGGCGCCGCCGATCGCAAGCGCAGCGATCGTGCCGGCGACAACTGTGCGCCGAGACCTGTGTCGACGCTGCTTCGCCACCGTCGGCCGGTCCTCGATCCTCTGCCAGAGGGCGTCTCTCTCGGCCGCGGTGAACACCGGGACCTCGGGAGTTGCCTCGCGAACGGTGCGGCCTACCCAGTCCCACGCCGGCGGGTCGTTGGTCTTCAGCGCCATGAGTCCTCCTCAAACGAATGCTTTCACTATTGGAGTGTCGGCGCGTCACACACCAGACGCTGGACGACATCGAGTTGCGCCCCGTCATTCCGCTGTTCAGTTCGGGCAGCGCCGTGTTCCGCAACTGTCGGCAGTCGTGAACGTCGACCCAACAAGCACACCTGAAGGACATGACCAGCTGCAGCGCAATCACTCGTCGGCCTTGGTGCAGAAAAGAACTCGGCCATGTTCTCCTCCACGCGCCACCGGAGAGTGCCCTGTCGACCGAGTCCGCCGCCGACGCGACCCTGCACCGTGGGATCGCCGAGGTGGAAGCCGAATCAGTCGCGCTCATGGTCGGTGCCGCCCACGGGCTCGACACCTCCTCCTACACGGTGCCGTACGTGTCGACCTGGGCAGCGAGCGTCCCGGGCAAGAACCCGGTCGAGGTCGTGCAGTCGACCGCCGAACGCGTCCGCGCGACGGCGCTCGGCATCCTCGACCAGGTCGACACGAAGCAGGTCGGCGACGGCAACCCGCCTGGGCTCGACCGAGAAGCGCTCAGCCACCGGACCGGGACAACTCCTGTGACCACCGACGCACGCCGCGATGGGGCGGTGCTCGGGCTATGAAGATCCCCGTCGTGCTGAGCGTTGTTCACGTCGCCATCGATGCCGACGGCGTGCTCGCGGTCGACCTCGATGGTGTCCCGCTCGATTCGGAACAGGGCAGGACCCGTGGCGATCTTCGCGCGGTCATCGACGAGATCACCTCGGACCTCGGAGCGCCCGTTCGCGTCGAGGTGCGCGAGGCCGACGGCTCGACGTACGCCGACATCGCGACTCCCCCACCGTCCTCAGCGCCAGCCCCCGCGGAACCATCACCTCGCTCGCCACGTTCTGCGCTCGCGGGTGCCGGGTTCCAGCCCGGCGAGGAGGTCGCGTTGGCGTACGTCGTGGTTCGCCAGAACGCCGATGCTGAAGGCAACGCTTCACTCAACTTGCCGCCCGCACTGCTCGCCGCCACGCGCGGTGCCCTCGTGCTCGTCGGGATGACCTCCATGACAGTCACGCCCTTCGAGGCGCCGGCATGAACCCTGCCTCACGTGGCGCGGATGACGAGCTCGTGAACCTGGCACTTATCGGGCTCATGGCGGCCTTCGCACTGGCGCTCGTACTCCGCGCCGCAGCAACTGCCGCCGCCGTCGCAACGGGCGCGACCGCGCCCGAGGGCGGGATCGCGAGCGGACTCCGGGTCCTGACCGATCCTGGACGGCCGGCGCGAGCATTCGAGGCGCCCGGGCTGTCAGCGATCGCGTACTGGACCGTGGTGACGCTGCTCATCGGCGTCCTCGCGGCGGTCGCTTGGTGCGTGTGGCGATTGGTCGCTCGCGTCCGGCACCGGACTGCTCGAGATCCCCACCGCATCCAGGGCACCGCAACCGCGCGAGACATCGACACGACCGCATCGAAGAAGGCCCTGGTACGGCGCGCCGCGACCCTCCGCCCCTCGATCCGCCACCCCCGCGCGCACGATGTCGGCTACCTGATCGGGCGCAGCCGCGGCCGCGAGATCTGGGCCTCGGTCGAGGACTCGATCCTCGTGATCGGCCCGCCACGTTCCGGCAAAGGGCTGCACCTCGTCATCAACGCCATCCTCGACGCGCCCGGCGCCGTCGTCACCACCTCCACCCGGCCGGACAACATCGCCGCCACCATCACCACCCGCAGGGCGCGAGGGCCGGTCGCCGTCTTCGACCCTCAACACCTCACGGCAGGGCTGCCCGCCGTCGACCGCTGCGGCGTCCGATGGTCGCCGATCCGCGGCTGCGAGCAGCCCCTGACCGCGATGATCCGCGCTTCAGGGCTGGCATCGTCGACCGGACTCTCTTCCGGCGGCACGGAGTCCGGCGGCTTCTGGGAAGGGAAGGCCCGCTCCGCCCTCCAAGCACTCCTCCACGCAGCCGCGCTCGAGAAACTTCCGACTCGCGCTCTCTTCGAATGGTCGCTGTCCGCGTCTGCCGCAACCGACGCCGTCGGCATCCTCGCCAGCCACCCGCAAGCCGCTGCAGGATGGTCGGACTCGCTGGAAGGCATGATCAGCTCCGACCCGCGCACACGTGACTCCATCTGGATGGCCGTCGCCCAAGCCCTCTCCTGCCTCGCCGACCCTGCCGTACTGGACGCTGTCAGTCCCGAGGCGGGCGAGGCGTTCGACCCACGCGACTTCCTCACCCAGAACGGCACGCTTTACCTACTCGCCACGGGAGCCGGCGCGGGAGCCTCGTGGCCGCTCGTCGCCGCGTTCATGGAAGACCTCGCTGAGGTGGCCCGTCACCTTGCCGCCGCGTCACCGGGCGCACGTCTTGATCCTCCCGTACTCATGGCGCTCGACGAGATCGGCAACCTCGCACCGCTCCCCTCCCTCCCGGTCCTCATGGCCGAGGGCGGAGGCACCGGCATTACGACCATGCCCGTCCTCCAGTCGCTGGCCCAAGCCCGCAACAAGTGGGGCGACCATGCGGCCAGCACCATCTGGGACGCCTCGATCGTCAAGGTCATCCTCGGAGGCGCCTCAGCCTCCAAGGATCTCCAGGAGCTTTCTGTCCTCATCGGGGAACGTGACGAACGCACCGACACCGTCAGCATCGGCGACTACGGCCAGCGATCGCTCCAGCGTTCGACTCGACGTGTCGCTGTGATGGCACCGGAGCGCATCCGGACCCTGCCGTTCGGCACGGGCCTCGTATTGCTTCGCAGCGCGCCGCCGATCGTCACTGATCTCCGTCCTTTCACGGCACGGCAGGGCTTTGGCTGATTCCCAGTTGGGTCTCGGAAGCCTGTGGAAGGATCTCGATCATGCCTGCCGCCGTTCCCCCTCGGGCGTCTGGACGCAAGAGGGACCCGGTAACCCGGCTGGCTGCGAACCTCATGCAGGTGGAAGCCTGGGCGCGCAAGGGCAAGCTCGACCGGGCACGCGACATGCTCCAAGCTTGCAAGGTTCTTCACCTACCAGCTGTGCCGGAAGAACTGCGCGAGCCTTGGGAGCGAAAGATCCGTCTTCTCGACGACCAGCTCCCGAAGACGACGTGGGATCCCTCTGGTCCGAGTTCGTCTGACACGCCGCACAGGCGTCGCCACGATAGGCCTCGACCTACGCCGACGAGTACGGGCGATGTTGCGGAAGAACCAGTAGCAGTTCGAAGCCCTGTCTGGGAGCGCCTGGCAAGGGCACTCGACGACCGCCGCACTGAGGCAGCAACCTTGACGGTCTCCGAGTTCAAGGCTCGATTCGACTACGTAGCGGCCGAACCCGGGGTCCAAATCTGGGCAACACTCCGAAACGCTCCGCGCGCTGCTTGGTCCGCCCACCACGAGAGCCGCTTCATCCGGGACGCCCGTGCGATCGCGCCCTCAGCGCTGCGTCTTGTTCCCGTCGATACCGCGCCTGATGATGCCTCCGCTTGGCTCCTCGTATGGGCCTTCGTATCCATCCCGGACGCCAGAGTCGCCGTTAAGAGCCACTTCCTCGAGGTCTCGCCGGACACTGCGCCAGAGTTGAAGGTCGAACGCCATCCGTTAGCGGCTGCGGCGGAGTTTGATCGTGCAGTCGAACGGTTGGGCAGTCGGCAGTACCGACCGGGACAGGGCCGCAAACGGTTCGCGGTAACCACATGCGCGAGGTGCGGCCAACCGCTGTCCGATCCGAACAGCGTCATCCTGGGCATAGGCCCAGACTGCCTCAAGTACTTCGACCCGACGGTGTTAGCCGCGGCCAGGCAGTGGAAGCCCGGATCAGTCCGTGCAGTCGGGCGGACAACCAAGAACTTCCTGGCTGCCGTGACTGGGGATTGGTAGCCAGGTCGGCTGAGTGCCGAGCCGTTCTGGTTCGTTCGACGCACCTCACTTCTGAGCGCAGCGCCGTCAGGGCGCCGCCCGAATATCAGGAGTCAGGATGTCCATTCCCACCCAGATGAGCCTGGTCGGCTTCATCGCCTCAGCACCCGAGCTTCACTTCACCAAGGCCGGCGCCGAGTGCTGCCGGATGCGCGTCGGCATCGAGCAATGGCGCAAGGAGATCGACGGCAGTTTCACGAAGCTCGACCCCACCTTCCACGACATGATCGCCTTCGAGAGCACCGCGCGCGAGGCCTACGCCCGCTTCCGCAAGGGCGACTCGTTCGTTGCGAGCGGCTACGTGCACGAGTACGAGGTCGACGGCCACGAGGGCAGCGTCATCAAGGAAGAGTTCGTCGCCCGCAAGATCGGCCACAACGCCAACAAGACCGACTACGTCGTCCAGCGCGGTCGTCATGCTGCCGATCGGCCCCTCTCCGCTGTGCCGCAGCCACCCGCCGTCGGACTCTGACCGGACCCTGCGATGAGCGCGTTCCCGGAGGAGCCTGACGACGGTGAGGCCTACCGCAGCGTGACCGACCTGCTCGAGCGCCCCCCGGCCCCGATCAATTGGAACCTCCTCGACGCCGAGCAGGCCGAGATCGAGTGGCAGGACCTCGACCATTGGGTGAAGTGGCTCAAGAGCACGTTTGGCCTTCCACCCAACATCGTGCCGCCGTATTGGCACCGCCACGACGAGCTCGTCTGGGAACTCTCCGCTCTCCATTGCCACTGGCTGAGCTGTTACCACGAGTCGGCATCACCATCGGCTCCGATCGCATGGATGCGCGACTTCGCTGACGCTCGCTACCGGCTACGGGACTGGGTATCGATCTGCGGCACTCGGCTCGATCGCGACCGTCCCACACGCCAGACGACGTGGCCCGGTGAAGCGGCCCCCGAGCCAGGCTCCGAGATCGAGATCCGGAATCGGGACGAAGACTTCGCGGCATTCGTGCGAGAGGACGTGCTCCGCAGGCGCCGGATCGCGGCCATCGCCGACCAGCAACTCATCGGCTGAGTCGAGAAGCACGCCATGGCCAGCCTGTGCTCGGACTCATCCACAGAAGTCCGAGCAAGCGAACGCCAATCACGACTGCCCACTCAGAGTCGGTATCCGACCCACTGAAGGAGGGAAGATGCTTCTCCCCCACGCACAGACGCTCGCTCAAGCGAGGTCCTACGTAGCGGCCCTCGCCGACCAGGCACTGAAACTCGACGCCTCCTCCGCGTACGAACGCGTCCTCCTCGAACTCGACCGCGTACACGGCGACGAATGCCCGGCACTCGATACCGAGGACCTCACCGACGACAGCGCCATCCTCCTCGCGTGCGCGCACAGCGCCATTCAGGAACTCGAGGACCACGGCGTCGACGCCTTGTCGGTCGAGCTGATTCTCACGATGCTCGTCGACGCACACGACCTGGACATCGGCTGATGTACGGCGAGAACGGCGCCCAGATGCGCGCGGAACTGGCTGCACTCCTCCGCCAGCACCGAATCATGCGCCGCCTCGCCGCAGAGTCACCGGTTGAGCGCGCCACGGCGGGGCAACAGATCCTGCGATACCGACAGTCCGTTCTCGTCTGGTGCGCGCAGGCCATCGGCGTCGCGCGACCGCTCACCTTCCCCAATGTCCCACAGAAGCCGGCCGACCCGTTCCGCGCCGCGAGCGACCATGGCGCTGCAGTGGCCGAACTCGCTCGAGCCTTGGAGGCGGCTCGCGGTCAGGCGACGACGCGGCCGGCGTCGAGCCAGGATCTCGCGACCCCGAGCACAAACGGCGTCGTCGAACACTGGCGTCTCGCAGCACGCGCTGCAGCGCTCGCAGAGCACGACACGGCGCCCGACCAGGCGATCCACCTCACCGCGGCGCAGGCGCGAACGATCGCAGGGGACGTCGCG
Source organism: Nocardioides hungaricus (assembly GCF_054782915.1). Taxonomy (NCBI): domain Bacteria; kingdom Bacillati; phylum Actinomycetota; class Actinomycetes; order Propionibacteriales; family Nocardioidaceae; genus Nocardioides; species Nocardioides hungaricus. The sequence continues at coordinate 43,569 of NZ_BAAGRO010000038.1, forward strand.
GCCATCAGCCAGGCCCTCGTCGTACTCGACCGCCGATACCGCAACACCCCCGGCTGGGACCCCATCGCCGGCTGCGATCGCCTCGGTTGGGCTGCGCTCGCCACGGCCTTGGACGTCAGCCTTGGGCAACCCGACTACAGCGTCGACCAGACCGGGTGGCGACCGCGGACCAAGCCCATCGCAGGCCCAGCAAAGCCGGGCGTCCTCGGCGTCCTCCAGGCCGAGCACAACCTGCTCGTGAGGCTGGCGTCCTTCCCCGACGCGATGAACCTGCGTCTGGTCGTCGACTCGCAACGACTGCTCAGCGCCGGCCTGGTGCCATACGCCCAACGGATCGACCCCGACCTCGCTGGGCAGTGGGGTGCGCGGGCAGAGACCTACTCGCGCATCCAGCGCGAACTGCGCAACGTCGGAGGACGGCTCGGCAACGGCACGGCCGCCGCGGGCGAGGCCGCCAACGCCGTCAGTCGCCTGAAGTCGCTCAGAGCAGACACCGTGATCGAGCCGAGGATGCTCGGCGGCTTTCAGACGCTCTTCCGTCGGGTCGATTCGCGCATCACCGACATCCTCGAATCCGGAGTCGAGCGAGGCGCGTTCGTCCAGCGCGTGACGGTCCCACGACTGGTCAGCGGCGACGGACGCTTGGTCCACCCGGTCCGCGAACGGTTCGTACCCGTCGCCCGAGCAACGGATCTCGATGTCATCAGAACCGCACGCGAACATCTGCGACCCCCGGAAGAGCCCACCGTCTCGTCAGCGGGCACGAGCCGGGCAGACCTCCACGCTGCCCTCGTCCACCGTCCGCCGACGAGCGCGTCTCGACGCGACACGCCTCGCCTTTGAGTTGCCGGCAGCGAAGCCAAGGCCAACGGTTAGCCACCGGGCCGCTAGGTCCCGCCGTCCGCTCGCTTGGGGGCCAGCGACTCGAGGATTTCTGCCGTCACGGGATCCACTGCCTCGTCCGGCTCGATGTAGTGCTCCTTGGTGATCTTGGACGAGCTGTGTCCCAACAGCTCGGCTGCAAGGTCTGGGCCGCTCGCCCTGTCGAGGACTGTCGCGACTGTGCGACGGAAGGCGTGCGGCGTGACACCTTCTATCCCTGCGTCGGCGAGGACTGCCCTGAGCCGGCGCCGAATGTTGTTCGTCGTCAATGGAGTTCCGTTGCGCGTGAAGAACAACAGGTGCTCGGGATCCTCCTGGCCGACGACAACAAGCCGCTCCCGAATGACCTCGGCCACGAAGCTCGGCACCGACACCACGCGCGTCGACTTCTGCGTCTTTGGGTGCGGCTGACGGTAGGTGGGCTTGCCGGCGGGCGACACGATGGTGCCGCAGATTCGCACAGTCGCCGGGGAGACCGTCACATCGACGTCGCACCGCCTGATGGCCAGGACCTCCCCGATTCGGGCGGACGTGCCCAGCATCATCTCGATGATCTGCTCGAGCTGGCCATCGGGCGGCGGGCCCGGAACCCCCGGTCCGCGGCGCCAATTGCGCGTGGCGTGGCGGATCGCCTCAACCTGCTCCAGTGTCAGGGCCATCGTCTCCGAGGGCGGCTTGTGGAGACGGGCCGTGTCGCGGACGGGGTTCTCTCGGAGTGCGTCATAGCGGACGGCCAAGCCGAGCGCGAGGCTGAGGACTGTGCGTGCCTGCTTGGCGGTGCTGTAGCTCTTGGCCAACGCCAGGCGCTTGATGAACTGGTCCACCTTGCGCACGCTGATCTCGCGCAAGAGGTAGTTCTCGAATGCCGGCAGGACGAGCTGGCGCATGTTTCGCTCGTACAGCGCCCTCGTGCTCTCCGCGAGCTTGCCCTGGAGGTCGAGGTCCTCCAGCCACACGTCGACCAGGTGGCTGAATGTGCTGTCGGGCGTCAGCTCGCCGAACCCGGCCGAATAGCCGCCGCGGAGCGCGAGCTTCTCCTTGAGGCGGTGTTCAGCGCTCTTGCGAGTGTCGCCGCTGGCTTCGACCCGTCGCAGCCGCCCGTCGTGATCCCTGAAGCGCGTCCTCGCTCGCACCGTGCCGTTGGGAAGCGTCGTGAACTCGAGCTCGCCGAATGTCCCGATTGGAGTGCGGGGCCTAGCCATGCCGGATCACTCCCCGGCAATCCGGCGCTTGGGGAGCTCGCGTTGCTCGTCCAGCCACGCCTGGACATCCGACAGCGCGAACTTGAGGTGGCGACCAATGTGGATGCAGGCAGGGCCGCGGCCCGACTGGCGCCACTCGTAGATCGTCTTGACCGGGACGCCGAGGTACTCGGCGAGCTCGGTGATCGACACGAGCGGGTCGAGCCCGCTCAGCGGATTGGTCTCGGTCTCCATGCCCACTAGGTGGGGCCATCCGACCGGGCACTCCGGTGATGTTCGGAACGGCTACGACACGTCCGGACGACTGGCCAGCGGCCACGCCGTCCGACACCTCAAAGTGGAGGGTTTGTGGTGGATGGATCAATTCTCAAAAACTTTCAGGCCCGGGATTCACGCTGAATCCCGGGCCTGATTGTCAAGGGCCAGCAGGAACTGCCCAGTGGCGGACATGAAACCTGCCCGCTGACGGTCACGAGATC
>NZ_BAAGRO010000039.1:0-8718 GCF_054782915.1 Nocardioides hungaricus
TCAACCTCGGCGGCCACAAGCCTGTCCTCCCCGGCCGGATATGACCCACGGATCAGTCAGGAGAGCCTCCAATATGTCCTGACTGAGGCGGTCGCGGTCGACGCCCCGAGATCGTCCGATGAGGAGGAAGGTCGAGCCCGCTCCCGTGTCCTTCGACAGCTGCAGGTGGACTTGGCGCGCACAGTCGACGGTGTTGCAGACCACGAGGACACGCGCCCCGGGAGCCGCGACGGCCTCGACGGCGGCGCCGGCAAGGTCCTTGACGATCGATGCCTTGCTCGACTCCAGGCACGTCGCTGTCTTGGGGCTCCGGAGCCGTCGGGCGGCGACCGGCTCCCGTGCGGCGTTGTGGGCATCGAGATCGATCTCGTAGGTCCACGACGGCGGATCAGCTGTCGGCCCCTGCGTCGCCGACAGTTGTACGACGTGCGCCGGCGGAAGCCCGGTGGTGGAGGTCGAGCCGTCCATGCCCTGCGCGGTGGTGATCGACGCTACCATCGCAGTCGCCAGATGAGCCTCGTCGACCATGATCAAGGCGTCGACGCCGACCAGCGCCGCTTCGATCGGCCACCGGCGGCTGCTGGTGCCGTAGCCACGGAAGAACAGTCGACTGCCGACCTGGTCGATCGTGCCGGTCACGACGCCGGATTGGTCGGGCCGCTCGAGCCACGCTGCGTCCCACGTGACCCCACCCCGCATTCGGGTGACCTCGAGGGCCGGTGCGTCGCTGTCGGACCGGCGGGCGATCAGCCGAGAGCGCACTTCGGCGAGAATCTCCGACGCGGCATCCTGGATCGCGTTGCTGAGTCTCTGGGCATGTGCGTGCGCCTGGTCGACGACCAGTCGGCGGTCGACGACGAAGAACAGTCGGCGTCGTGCCGGGCTGGTCGTGCCCCCCGTCGCGCTGCTCGCCGCCGAGACGAACGTGGCGATGTCGATCATCGTCGTCTTCCCGAGACCGGTCGGTACGTCGATCGCGTCGGGCCACGCGCCGCGCCGAAGGACCTCGACGGTGAGGTCCCGTTGCCAGGCGAACGGGCGATGACCATGCACCGCCTCGAAGAACTCAGGAAAATCCTCAGCGGTCAGCTGCATCGTGCACCTCCGTGCTGCGCTCAGGTGCGAAGAGGCCGACGCCGAGATATCGGCCGGCTCCGACAAGTACCGGTCCGACGACTTCTTGCTCAAAGGTGAGGCGGGCGTGGCAATACAGGCGTCCGGTCGCCCGCTTCGGCAGGTCCGAAGGGCGAAGGCGTGCCGCCCCGGGAGTCAGCCCGGTCTTGCTCACCTCGACACCCAGGGGTACGGGCAGCCCGGCGAGTTCGCAGCTCGTGCGGACCGCGCTGACCAGGTCGCGGTCCTTCGGATAGCGGTCCAGCACCACGGGGGTGACCGACACCCAGCGTCGTGACGGCCGGGTCCACGAGCGCGGGTCGGCTGCGCGGGGCCGGTCGAGGTCGGTGCGATGAACGAGGACGACAGAGCCGATCCCGTTGACGTGTACGTGGATCTCGCCGGAGCCGCCGTGCAGGATGCGTCGAACGAGGGCGCGGCGATCCTCAGCGCTGAGGCCGGGGATGGCGACCCCCAGGCCGACGAGGTGGCCATCGGCATGAGCGTGCCCGACCACGGGCAGTCCGATGAATGCGACGTGAGGGACACCGTCGGCACCGTGACCATGCACCGTCGCGGGAAGCGGGTCGCCGTCGGCGTTGAGCACGTGACTCCGCAGGGCGCTGGTGAATCTGGTGATGAGGCGCACCTCGGGCTTCAACCCGGAGAACCTGAGCGCTACCAGGTCCTGGTACGGCGACCGCACCGCAGGCGAGCCGGGCGCCGCCTCCGTCGTGTAGCGGTAGCCCTGCGCGGCGCGGCCACTGTCGGTCGCCTGCCACGCCGAGAGTCCGGCATCATGGAGCGCCTCGAGCTCGTCGGTGAAGCCGGCGTACGGGACGCGCATCACGAGGTCTGCCTCCAAGGTAGCGCTGGGTGAGTAGGTCACCAGGCCGTCGGGCGCGCCTGGGGCGTCGGCGCGTGCGGTCGCGCTCATCAGCACCGCCGAGGTCGCGCGGCCGAGGTAGGGCACCCGGCGAGCCAGGTCGTCGATCAGGTGTGCGTCGCGTTCGGGCACGTCGGGCCAGATCATCAGCACCCTCGAGCTCCTGGGAAACGCCGCGCTGCGTTGACGCAGCCCGCTGCCCCGGCCCGGGTAGGTGAGGTTGCCTCCCTTGGCATCCCTGGCGTTGAGGACGACGTACCCCCGGCGGTGGGCAGGGCTGACGTCCTGCGGCGCGCAGGCGATCACGGTCGGCGCGCCGAGGCGCTCGAGGCCGCGCAGGCTGTCGGTCTCGGCGCCCGGCTCGGCTACGGAACGCAGCGCGGAGAAGACGCGGGCAGGGTGAGGCGGCCACTCGTGCGTGCGCGGATCCAGACCGCCGCCGGCGTCGTAGCGGTCCGCGACGAGGGCGATGTCGAGGACGAGGGGCACGTCAGTCCTCCGTCGCGGCCTTGGTCAGACTGAAGTCGATCGCCTCGGCGAGGGCCTTCGTCGGCGTCAGGACGATCGGGTCAAGGGCGACGCCGAGGCCGGCCTCGTCGGCCTCGATCCGGGCCGACTCGAACAACGCGAGGGCTGCAGGCACGGACAGGTCGAAGTCCTCGACCGTGCCGCCGCGCCCGACCCACTGCATGGTCTCGGCGGTCACCACGAGGTCGCAGCCGCTGCGCAGCCACAGCCCGGCCGACCCGAACGCCAGTCGGTCGCCGAGCAGCGCGTACGCCGCCAGCAGGGTCCGCGCTGCGACCTGGGCTCCGCTGCCGGCGGCGCCGAAGCGGATCCGCCGCAGCGCGGTGAGCGACAGCGTCGCATAGCGCCCGGCGCTGCTGATCGTCACACCGCCGTGAGCGTCGTTGGGGGCGATGTTGCCGTGACCGATCTCGCTGAGCTTGGCACTCTTGGTCTTCGTGCCAGCGACGACGTACTGCCAGTCGTCACCGTCCCCGGTCCGAGCGCCGATGAGGTTGACCGGGTCCATCCGGCCGGCGCGTCGGGACCCGACCACCGGGTCCCATCCGACGACCTCGCTGCTGAAGATGCGTGGGAACTTGGCCTGCCGCCCCTTGCGGTGCGAGTTCCAGGCCCCGAAGACGAGCGATCCGGGGTCGTGGCGCAGGAGCGCGCTGGCGTCGGCGAGCGTCGCTGCTTGGAAGCTCTTGCCCAGGTCCGTGCGGTCGAACTTCACGCCGTCGATCTCACTGTCACGCAGAAACGCGTCGGCATACCGGTGCGGTGCCTCGAGGGCGGACAGGTCCAGATCGACCTGGCCACGGTGCTCGATGCGGATGTCGGGCAGGCGGACCTCTCCGCCACGGAGGGCGGCGAGCAGCGACTCCTCCACGCGGTTGGCCTGCGACGGCACCTGATCGAGGACGACGGCCTTGCGTGGGTTGCCGTCGGCCCACCGCTCCTCGAGGAGGTACGGCGAACCGTCGCGGTCGACCGGGTAGGTCGGGGGAAAGACTCGTGCCCCCGGGCCACCTCCCGGCTCGTAGGTCGTGGTGATGCGCCCGACCGCGAACTCGTCCTCCTGGACGAGGGCGCGGAGGCGGTTGATGGTCAGGCCGGTCATCTCTACTCCTTGCGTCGACCCCGTCTGCGGGTCGGTCTAGGTCTGGGTGAAAGGAGCATGCACGAGAGGTCCGACACAGGAGGCCGAAACGGCGCGACGATCTGCGAAATCCCAGTGGATTGGTCTCTGACAGCGCGCTCACCGGGATGCTGTCCTCGCGTCGGTCCGACTTCGAGTCTCGCCGGCAAAGCCTGTTTCGCATCAGTGCAGGTCAGAGCCGCTTTTCGTCAGGAGAGCGACGCACTCCATGTGGTGGGTCATCGGGAACACACAAGCCGTGGTGAGCGTGATTGCGAGTCTTTGTGGGTGACTGCGTTCGTTGAGTCGAAAGTGGCCTCTGACCTGCGGCGATGCCCGTTTCGGGGCTGCGGGCGTCAGAGCGGCGTTGCGGGCCTGTGTGAATCAAAGCGAGCCCAATCCGAGCCCTCCCGTTAGTGGTCACCGGCGGTCACCGACTCTCGCAAACGACAGCGATCTCCGACCCGCCGAGGGACTCCGCGGCGTAGCCTCGCAGACACCCGCGCGATCCAAGGAGGTGTGGAATGGCCGAGGTCCAGGGCGCCAGTCGTGGCCGTCTGGCCGGGGCCTTGGATGCGTACCGTACCGGCGAGGAGATCAGCGAGGACGACGCCATGAAGCTCGCGAGGGCAGAACTCGACGCTGCTCGCAAAGCGCGAGCCGATGCGCCCCCTTCAGGGCGGCCGCCGGGAGCGTCAAGCCCGCGTTGGCCGGCTCAGTGTCCGTTTCGACCGGTAGAATGGCTGGATCGTGTCGAGCGGAAGGAGGGTCCAGTGACCGTCATCAAGAGCGAACGGACCGAGCGCGAGCGCGTGGTCGCCGAGGCAATCCACAGCGCCGAGATGGAAGGGCTCACGGTGTCCGAGGCGGCCGTATCCGACTCGGCTGCCTACGTCGCCGGCCAGATCGACTCTGCCGAGCTTGTTGCGCGGGCACGTGCCCGCTACGGCCTCGACTGATCTTGTCCGACTTCGTCGACCCCTACATCGACCTCGCGACAGGCATCCTCCGCAACCTCGTCAGAGCCCGGACCCAAGACGAGCTCGACCAGATCGAGGCCGATCTGGTCGAGGCCCGAACAGTTGATCTGCCCAGGCAGCGGATCAAGAAGACCGCCGACCTCACAGAACTGCGGGCCATCCATCGCTACCTCTTCGCGGACGTATACGACTGGGCCGGTCAACTGCGGACCGTGGACATCCGGAAGAACGTCGAAGGCTCGGAGTACTTCGTCCCGGTATCCCTCATCGACCGCGCCGCCACCTTCACCGCCACCGAGTTGGCCGCCGACGACCTCCTACGCAACATGAGCCGCAACCAGTTCGTCGCCCGGCTCGCTCACCACTACGACCAGCTCAACTACACCCACCCTTTCCGAGAAGGCAACGGCCGAACCCAACGTGCCTTCTGGGACCGGATCGCCAACGACGCCGGCTGGCGATTGACCTGGCGCGCGGTCACCGGCGAGGTAAACGATCACGCCTCTCGCGTCGCTTCAGAGACGCAAGACCTCGGGCCGCTCATAGCGATGTTCGACGAGATCGTCGGCCCCCTCCCGTAACCGATCCCCAGGGTTCGAACTCTATTGCGACATCTGGTTCAGGGGCTTTCAGCCTCTGTCAGGGCACGCAGTTGTCGGTCGGTGTCGATCCACTCGGAGTACTGATCGCAAGCTGAGTCGCGGCGGCCGCGGGTATCGGCCCCTCAGCCCAGCGGAGCCCGCGCCACCGGGCAGCTCATGCACCGCGGGCCACCGCGCCCGGAGCCGAGCTCGGAGCCCGCGATCCGCACGACCTCGATGCCGGCCTCCTCGAGGCGGGCGTTGGTCTCGACGTTGCGCTCGTAGGCGACCGCGACGCGAGGGGCGATGGCGAGGGTGTTGTTGCCGTCGTCCCACTGCTCGCGCTCGGCGGTGACCGGGTCGAGGCCGGTGTCGATCTGGTGGAGCGTGTCGATCTCCATCGCCTTCGCGGCGGCCACGAGGAACGGCTCGGCCGCGGCCACCGACAGCTCCAGCTCGTGGTCGTCGTCGGCGCCGCCGACCACGGTCACGGCGTACGCCGTGAGGGAGTCGGCGACGTTGGGGTACATCACGATCTTGTCGACGTCGACCATCGTGCAGACGGTGTCGAGGTGCATGGTCGCCCGCTCCTGGGCGATCGGCACGGCGAGCACGGTGTGCGCGAGTCCGTCCCGAAACGCCTGGCGGGCGAACCGCTCTGCGCCCGCGGGCGTGGTGCGCTCGCCGACGCCGACCGCGATCACTCCGGGCGCGAGCAGCAGGACGTCGCCGCCCTCGACGTGCTCGTGGCGCCAGCCGTGGATGGTGCGGGTGCCGCGGAACCGCGGGTGCTCGGTGTAGATCAGCTCGGTCAGCTGGGTCTCCCGCGAGCGGGCCGGCATCGCCAGCGAGGTGACCGCGACCCGGTCCCGCACCCAGACGCTGGAGTCGCGGGTGAAGAGCAGGTTCGGGAGCGGGTCGATGAGGAACGCGTCGCTGGCCAGCAGCGAGGTCACCAGGCCGAAGCCGCCGCGGACCTCGTCGTTGCGAATGCCGGCGGTGAGGTGGCCGGTGAGCTCCTCGGGCGAGGCCTCGGCGAGGAACCGGGCGAGGTAGCCGCGCAGGGTATCGCCGAGGTGCAGGCCCGCGAGCGCGGTCGTGATGGCATGGTCGCGGGCGTCGTCTCGCGCGAGCGTCTCGGTGAGCAGGTCGGTCAGGTAGAGCACCTCGGTGCCGCGCTCGCGCAGCGCGTGGGCGAACGCGTCGTGCTCCTCCTGCGCCCGCGCCACCCACGGGATCCCGTCGAAGAGGAGCCGGTCGTTGTTGCGCGGGGTGAGCCGCCTGAGCTCGTTCCCGGGCCGGTGGAGCAGGACGGTCTCGAGGGTGCCGACCTCGCTGTCGGCGCCGTGGGTGGTCATGGCGGACAGGCTAGGCGAGGAACGCCCGGGCGAGGGCCGAGGCCTCGGCGAGCACGTCGGCCACCGGGCGAGAGAGTACGTCGGCGGCGCGGGCGACGTCGTCGTACTCCGGCTGGGCGTTGATCACGACCCCGCGGTGGCGGGCGAGCTTGACGCTCACGGCCTGGCCGTCGACCTCGACCGTCGCGAACTCGCGGTCGAGCGCGTGCTTGGTCAGCGGCTGCTCGCGCAGCCCGATCGTGCTGGTCTGCGCGAAGATCGCGGCGCGCACCTCGTCGGCGCGGGCGCCGTCGACCAGCGCACTCAGCGTGTGCGCGGGGCGGCCCTTCTTCATCAGGATCGGGGTCAGCCACGCGTCGGACGCGCCGGCCTCGAGCAGCGCGGCGAGCACAGCCGGCCACACCCGCGGGTCGAGGTCGTCGACGTTGCACTCCAGCAGCAGCGGCCCGTCGGTGGTCGAGCCCGGCCCCCCGGTGGTCGAGCTTGTCGAGACCCCGGCGAAGATCCGCAGCACGTTCGCGTGCCCCTGTGGGTCGCGACCGCCGGCCCCGACGCCGATCGCGTCGACAGCCATCGCGGGCTGCGGGCCCCAGTCGGTGGCGAGCGTGGTCAGCAGCGCGGCGCCGGTGGGGGTGCACAGCTCCATCCGGACCGGGCCGGCGAAGGTCGGTACGCCGCGCAGCAGCTCGGCCACGGCCGGCGGGGGCACCGGCAGCGTGCCATGCGCGGTCTCCACGGTGCCGGAGCCGACCGCGACGGGCGAGACGGTCACCGAGGTCGCGCCGAGGTGCGCGAACCCGGCGCACACCCCGACCACGTCGGCGATCGCGTCCAGCGCGCCGACCTCGTGGAAGTGCACCTCGTCCGGACTCACCCCGTGCACCGCCGCCTCGGCGACCGCGAGCCGCTCGAAGGCCGCCAGCGCGAGGTCGTCGTCCACCAGGGCCCGGACGTCGCGCCAGGTGCGATAACGGCGCAATTGCGCCGTTTCGACATGCACCCGTGTGGCGGCCAGGCCCCCGCGGCGCACCTCCTCGACGCGCAGGACGATCGGCTCGGGCGCGACCGCGTCGACCGCGTCCTGCAGCACTGCGAGGGGCACCCCGGCGCCGACCAGCGCGCCGAGCAGCATGTCGCCGCTGGCACCCGAGGAGGCGTCGACCCAGAGCCGGACGAGGGGCTGCGTCATCGGGGCACCGACTGGCGGGCGACGCGCGCGGCGTGCACCCCGGCGCCGTACCCGTTGTCGATGTTGACGACCGTGACGCCCGGCGCGCAGGAGTTCAGCATCGCGAGCAGCGCGGCGACGCCGCCGAGCGAGGCGCCGTACCCGACGCTGGTCGGCACCGCCACGAGGGGTACGCCGGTCAGCCCGCCGACCACGGACGGCAGCGCGCCCTCCATCCCGGCGACGACCACGAGGCAGTCGGCCGCGGCGAGCCGCTCGCGGACGCCGAGCAGCCGGTGCAGGCCGGCGACGCCGACGTCGTCGATCCGGTCGACCGCGGACCCATGCACGGCGACGGTGAGCGCGGCCTCGGCGGCCACGGGGGCGTCGGAGGTGCCGGCACTCACCACGGCGACGGTGCCGTGCGGCTCGGGCAGCGGCCCGACCGCGACCGCGCGGGCGACCGGGTCGACGGTCGCCCCGGCCAGCGCCCGGCCCACGACGTCGAGGGCCTCGGGCGCGAGCCGGGTCGCGAGCACTGCGCGCTCGGGGTGCCGCTCGTGCAGGGCGCGGAGGATCGCGACGACATGGTCGGGCGTCTTGCCGGCGCCGTACACGACCTCGGGGTCGCCCGTGCGGGCGGCGCGATCGACGTCGACGCGCGCGAAGCCGAGGTCGGCGATCCGGGGGTCCTGCTGCTCCACGGGCCGAACCTACTCGACGGCCCCGGCGAGCCTCAGCCGCCCGGACGTCATGCGGGCTGGTCGTGGGGGCGGCACCTGGGCCGTCCCGACTGTCATGTCGGCGCAATTGCGCTGTTGTGGCAGTGCTTGCCCCGGCCCGGCTGCCGTTTCGGCGCAATTGCGCCGCCGGGGCAGCCGCCGCGCATGACGTCCCGGCGACGGTGCGTCACGACGCTAGGGAATCGCTGATCAACGGACCATTGGCAGGTGAGGTTCCGCGGACTGGCCTGGGCGAGCTGCT
>NZ_BAAGRO010000040.1:0-3879 GCF_054782915.1 Nocardioides hungaricus
GGCACCGGCGGCACCGGCGGCAACGGCGGTGTGGGCGCGGGCGGCACCGGCGGCACCGGCGGCAACGGCGGTGTGGGCGCGGGCGGCACTGGCGGCACCGGCGGTGTGGGCGCGGGCGGCACGGGCGGCAACGGCGGTGTGGGCGCGGGCGGCACGGGCGGCAACGGCGGTGTGGGCGCGGGCGGCACGGGCGGCAATGGCGGTGCCGGGCTGCGCGCGAGCGCACCCGCCTGGGGCTCGGTGACCAACGCCGGCACGCTGCGGATCCCGAGCGGGTCGACGCTGCGGGTGCCGGCCGGGGAGACGGTCGCCAACCCCGGCACGATCGTCGTCGACGGCTTCGTGACCGGTGACGGCTCGATCGACAACACCGGCCGCATGATCGGCACCGGCGACTTCGACATCGTCGAGCTCGGCGGGAGCGGGGTCGCGATCGCACCGCGCAACTACCGGCTCTCCTTCGACGGCGCCGGGGTCACGACCGGGCCCGCCCTCGACGACCTGTGGATCTTCGCCGCGTCGGTCGCCGACGGCGACGAGACGCTGCCGACTCCCGCCCTGACGGGCGGGCGGCAGTTCGCCGGCTGGTACGCCGGCGACGTCCGGGTCGCCGACGGCACCGACCTCCTCCAGTTCGGCGACGGTCCGCGACAGGTCACGCTCACGCCCCGCTACACCGTGCCCACCTCGGTCGGCATCGCGCTCGACCCGCCGGCGGCGGTCTATGGCCAGCCGGTCACCGCGACCGCGACCGCCGATGCCTCGGGCACGGCCGTGTTCCTGGTCGACGGCGCGCCGGTCGGCGACCCGGTCCGCACCAGCGGCGGCACCGCGACCAGCGCGCCGCTCACCGAGCTGGAGCCCGGCGTACACCAGGTCGTGGCCGCGCTCACGCCCGACGACCCTGGCCGGACCGGCTCGGCCGCCTCCGCGAGCCTCACGATCTCCCCGGCCGCGACCACCACCGCGCTGAGCGTCACCGGCGACACCCTGCGGGCGAGCGTGGCCCCGGTCGCGCCCGGTGCGGGCGACCCGACCGGCACCGTCACGTTCGCGGTCGGCGGCGAGCCGGTCGGCACCGCCGAGATCGAGGACGGCGTCGCCGTACTCGACCACACGCTCGCCACCGACGCCCTCCAGGAGGTGGCGGCGGTCTACGACGGCGACGACCGCTTCACCGGCTCCTCGGACTCGGTCGCGCGCGACAACCCCACCCTGACCGCCACCGTGGCTGGCGAGCGGGGCAGGCACGGCTGGTACGTCGGCCCGGTCACCGTCACCTACGCCTGCGAGACGACCACCGCGCCGCTCGCCGGACCCTGCCCGGGCCCGGACACCGTGGCCCGCAACGGCGTCCGCTCGCTCACCCGCACCGTCCTGGCCGCCGACGGCGGCGCCGCCACCGTCGTCACCACGGTCAAGCTCGACCAGTCAGCGCCGAAGGTCCGGCTCCGGGGAGCCCGGCCCGGCCGGACCTACGCCCAGCGGCCCGACGTCCGCTGCGTGGCCCGCGACCGGCACTCCGGCCTGGTCGGGGCCGGGTGCCGGATCGAGCGGACCGTGGTGAAGCGGACCGCGCGGCTGGTCAGACTGCGCTACACCGCGACCGCCACCGACCGCGCCGGCAACACCACGCGGGAGGCCCTCACCGTCACGGTGCGCCGGCGGCGGTGACAATGCTCCGGTGACCGACGAGATCGCGTTCTTCACCCGCCGCGGCGACGGCGCCCTGGACCCGGCCCCGCTCGCGGGCAGCATGTGGAGCGAGGACCAGATGCACGGCGTGGCCCTGAGCAGCGCCCTCGCCTGGGCCGCCGAGGGCGCGCTCGCCGCGGCCGGGCGCACCGACCTGCGGCCGGCGCGCTGGGCGGTCGACCTGTTCAAGCCGGCCCGGATGGTGCCGTGCAGGTTGACCACCGAGATCGAGCGCGAGGGCCGCCGGATCTGCCTGGTCGACGTGATCCTCTCCCAGGACGGCGAGCGCGTCGCCCGCGGGACGGCGACCTTCCTCAAGCCGTCGGAGACCACCGGGGGCCAGGTCTGGGCGCCGGCCGAGCGGCCGGCGCCGCCGCCGCTCGACGCGGTGCCGCCCGCGACCGGCCGGCCGCGCGCGCCGTACGTGCGCTCGTCGGTGGACTGGTCGCAGAACTTCCTCGAGCACCAGAACGCCGACCGCAAGACGTCGTGGAGCACGTCGGTGCCGATCGTGCCGGACCAGCCGCTGACCGGGTTCCAGGCCGCGGCGGCGACCGCGGACGGCGCCAGCCTGGTCACGAACTGGGGCACCCGCGGGGTCGAGTACATCAACACCGACATCACCCTGACGCTGGCCCGCGAGCCCGACGGGATCGAGATCGGCCTGCTCGCGACCGACCGGGTCGAGCACGACGGCATCGCAGTCGGGTCCGCGGCGATCTTCGACCGGACCGGGCCGCTGGGCACCGTGATGATCGCGGCGATCGCCAACGCGCGGCGGACCGTGGACCTCGGGTCGGTCAGCTACACCGACGACGGGCGGCGTACCTCCTCGTAGCCGGCCGGGCGTGCCGACTTTCGGGATAACGGTCACACTGCGTCGGATTGTGGGGCAGCATGAGCGGCGCGGCCCGCGCCGAGGGCCGCACTCCTGTCCTCGCTCTCGGAGATCGTGATGACCTTGCTGCGTCGTACCGCCGCCCTGCTCGCCACCACCGTGCTGGCCTCGTCCGCGATCACCGCGAGCGTGGTCGCGCCGGCCTCGGCCGCGGACGACCCGGCCTGGTTGAGCCTGGTGGTCGCGTTCGACAACGCGACCGACTACGGCATGATCCAGATGGGCACCGACGCCACCGCACCGGCCGGCTCGTCGGGCCTCACCGTGCCGGCCGGGGTGAGCCTGACGCTGGACCTCAACGGCAAGGACCTGACCATCCCGGCCCGCTCGGACCACAGCCCGGGCATCGCGGTCCGGGACGGGACGTCCCTGACCATCACCGACTCCGCCGGCGGCGGCACCCTCACGGTGACGGGCGGGTCCGACGCCGCCGGCATCGGCAGCGGAGATGTCAGCGACACCGGGACCGCCGCCGGCGATGTCACCATCTACAGCGGCACCGTGACCGCCACCGGCGGCGACTACGCCGCCGGCATCGGCGGCGGGCACGCCGGGGCCGGCGGCACCGTCACCATCGACGGCGGCACCGTGACCGCCAACGGAGGCGGGTACGCCGCCGGCATCGGCGGCGGGTACCAGGGGGCGGGGGCCGTGGTCACGGTCGCGGCGGGAGCGTCGGTGACGCTGGCCGGCTCCCGGGTGCTGGGACCCGGCGCATCGGCGTCGAGCGGTACGGCCTGGGGGTCGTTCTCGAACACGGGGTCGGTGACCCTGACCGCCGGGTCCGCCCTGGAGATCCCCGCCGGGGAGGCCATCACCAACAACGGCACGATCACCGGCAGCGGCACGATCGCCAACACCGGGTCGATCACCGGCACCGGCGCCATCGGCAACAACGGCCAGGGCGAGCCGGGCATCACCGTGACCACCAACAGCTACCTGCTCTCCTTCGACACCACCGCCGTTCCCGACAGCACCCCGCCGGCTGCCCCCCCGGCCGCGCTGCCGGTGTTCGCGACCACCGTCGAGAACTCCGGCCGGTCCCTGCCCACCGCCTCGGACCTGGGTCTGCCCGACGGATACGTCTTCGACGGCTGGTGGACCACCCCTACCAGCGGCGGGAGCCAGGTCACCGCCACCACCGGCCTGGCCACCGCGCTGGGCGGCACCGGGCCACGGTCCGCGACCCTGTACCTGCGGGTGCTGCGCACCCAGGCCATCGTGTTCGACCCCGCACCCCCGACCCGCGGCACCGTGGGCGGGACCTGGACACCCGCCGCGACCGG
>NZ_BAAGRO010000041.1:0-1488 GCF_054782915.1 Nocardioides hungaricus
GCCGACGAATCAGGAGGTGAGCAGCAGGTCGCGTGAACACGCCGTCCACAGGTATTGACTATTGCTCTCTGGGGTTCAGGCACAGCGCTCACCAGGACGTAAACGGAAAGGGCCCAGCATGAGCCGGGCCCTTGTGACGGCGCCTGACGGCGAACCGCGGAGCGTTCCGACACTCAAACGAGGAGTGCCTTACTGGGAATCAGTCGTGAGAACGCTAGCGATCCCCGGGCGAGGAGGCAAGGGCTGCATCGAATTGCGCTCGGCAACGGCCGGCGCCGTGGCTGGGAATCAGTCCCGGATCCCCTCGATAGACTTCTCGACGGGGACCGGTCCTTGCGCGATCGGCTGGGAATCAGTCCCGGATCCCCTCGATAGACTTCGAGTGACGTCCAGGGCGGCGTGCTTCGTGCTGGGAATCAGTCCCGGATCCCCTCGATAGACTTCCGCGCATCTGGGGCAACGTCGAGTCAGGGCTGGGAATCAGTCCCGGATCCCCTCGATAGACTTCGCCGCCAACGAGCGCCGTCGCACGCAGGGCTGGGAATCAGTCCCGGATCCCCTCGATAGACTTCACGAGCTCTCCGACGCCCTCTTCGACCTGCTGGGAATCAGTCCCGGATCCCCTCGATAGACTTCCGTTCCTGGAGTGGGAGCCCTCGCAGGTGCTGGGAATCAGTCCCGGATCCCCTCGATAGACTTCCCCAGCTCGGGGTCCAGCGCGACCTCGAGCTGGGAATCAGTCCCGGATCCCCTCGATAGACTTCCGATCGCGGCGTCGGTGCACATGTTGCCGCTGGGAATCAGTCCCGGATCCCCTCGATAGACTTCAGGCGCCTCTGCACGCATCCCCAAAGTCGCTGGGAATCAGTCCCGGATCCCCTCGATAGACTTCGACCACCGACAACCCACGACATCGACAAGCTGGGAATCAGTCCCGGATCCCCTCGATAGACTTCATCGGCCGGCACGCTACAGCTTGGTGGTGCTGGGAATCAGTCCCGGATCCCCTCGATAGACTTCGTCATGGCTTGTGGTCCGTTCTTGGGTTGCTGGGAATCAGTCCCGGATCCCCTCGATAGACTTCCCCGGAGCGGCTTGCACGCCTCATCGAGGCTGGGAATCAGTCCCGGATCCCCTCGATAGACTTCCCCGTCGTCACCCTCCGTCACCTCAAGCGCTGGGAATCAGTCCCGGATCCCCTCGATAGACTTCGGTGGGCGAACTTGTACCTTGGGGCGCTGCTGGGAATCAGTCCCGGATCCCCTCGATAGACTTCGCCGCCTCGACGCCCAGCTCATCGGGATGCTGGGAATCAGTCCCGGATCCCCTCGATAGACTTCCCGCCTTGAGACGACACGGCCACCTGATGCTGGGAATCAGTCCCGGATCCCCTCGATAGACTTCGCGCCCCGCAGGTGCAGGAGCAATAGTCAATACCTGTGGACGGCGTGTTCACGCGACCTGCTGCTCACCTCCTGATTCGTCGGC
>NZ_BAAGRO010000042.1:0-10169 GCF_054782915.1 Nocardioides hungaricus
AGATCTCGTGACCGTCAGCGGGCAGGTTTCATGTCCGCCACTGGGCAGTTCCTGCTGGCCCTTGACATCCGCGCAGGAGTGGGGCAGATGAAGCGCGCACAGTCTCGGCGCTCTCGTCAATGATTCTCACGCTCGACTCAACTGCCTCTGTTGGTGTCATCAGTCGAGCCGGATGGCGTCGTCAGGACATAGACGATGTGTTCGCCGGGGAAAGCGACTTCACCGTTCGCCGATGGGACCTGGCCTTGGAAGATCCTCGTGTGGTCGCCTTGATCCGCGAGACCGTCGCTTCCTTGTCTCGTGGCGCGACACTTGAAGCTGCTCACGACGCCGTGCTCGACGCGGTGGACCCCTCCGACGTGGACACCCTGGAACAGGTAGATGACGCTTTCGTCGCCCTCGGCCAGACTCAGGCCAGCACGGCCCGAGGGGCGCTGAGGTCGATTCGCGTCGCCGACCCCAAGCAGGCGGTCGGCCCCGGCGTTCATCTCCTCAATGCCCACACCGGCAAGGGGCAACAGTTCGACTGGGTGTTCGTCATCGGCCTGGAGGAAGGACACCTACCGGGAAAAAGGAACAGCCAGGGTCAGGCACTCGCTGAAGAACAGCGCGTCCTGCTCGTCATGCTGTCTCGCGCGCGCCACGGTCTCGTCGTCTCAAGAGTACGAATGAACGACGGCCGGTACGGTCCATACGCAGCCACGCAAAGCAGATGGTGGAAAACGTTGCAGTGCGACTTTGCGACACTGGAGCAAGTGGAGGAACACCTCGGAGGTTCGGAGACGTCCGAGGCCGCCAGGAGCTGAACCGCGCCGGCAGCTGGCTGCTCAGTCTTGCTCCTTTGCGCCTCGACTGATCCACGCTCCTCCGCTCCGCGGCTACCGTGGACGCAACCCTCGAGCGCTTCCAGGGCTGCGATCGAGGGTGGCGACGACGCCACGTACTCGGAGACGGCCGTAATCTGTAGTACGTGGAGTCGGAGGAGACGAGCGAGACGGACCTGCTGGCCAAGTACGGCGTCAGGGACGAGGCGACAGGGCACGAGAACGCGGAGCAGGCACGCGAGTATCTGCTTACCGTCGCCACATCCGTGATCCGTGAGGGTGATTTCACCATGGATCACCTGATCGTCGCCGGGATGGTCGCCCGCGCTCAGTCGCTTCACGAGGCCGCTCTCAGTGCAATCGACTCCGACAATCCGCATGCAGCCTTCACGCTGCTCCGCGCCTACATCGAGCAGTGCGCCGCCGCGCTGTACCTCACTGATCACCCGGACAAGGCTGAGCGGCTGTGGAACGACCCAGACGGGCACGGTGATCCCGTCGGTCGAATGACAAGCTACGCCGACAGCAGCGGGCGGTTCGGACAGTTCCGCCGCGTCTATGACCAACTCAGTAAGTACGCGCACCCAAGTGCGATAAGTCATTTCGCCGCGATGCGGATGGGCGAAGGCGACCACTTCACGTTTCAGACCGCCCCGCGCTTCAAACGGGACGAGGAGAAGTTGCTGGCCTACGCCTGGCTTATCGAGTTCGCATACACCGCTCACGTGTTCTTTTCGAGTTCGCGGAGTCGAAGGGTCTCGGCAGAATCATGCGGCCCGACCAGCCGAAGTAGGCGGGGTTCCCTCCCCTACAACCCACCCTGGCTTCGTTCGCACCTACGCGAAACCCTCGACACGCAGGAACCCCGCCAGGCTCACCCACTCGATCCCGAACTGCTCGCACACGTTCGGGATCTTCGGCTTCCTGGCACTGTGCTGCGTTGCCTTCAACTCCAGTGAGATCACGGCGAGGCGCCGGGCTCGCGCGAACGCCATCACTTCGAGGTCGCCAGCGTAGTTGATGCTGCTGGCGTAGGCCGGGAAGGCGTTCACGATCGCCTTGGCGGCAGCCAGTTCCGCGTCGCTCGCGATGTCGTGGAATAGGTAGCGATGGTCGTGCAGCCATGCCTTGATTGCGGGGACGTTCTTGGTCCACTTCTCGAGTTCGACGGCCACGACGGCAGGGGCGACGACCCGCCCGTCCTGCATCGCCTTCTCCAGGAACTGCCACTGCGGTCTGAACACATCCATCGGGTAGTGCTCGCTGTCGGAGTCGCCAAGGAAGCTCACGATCACGTTGGTGTCGATCGCGTACTTCGCTGGGTCCTCGAACAGACCGTCCTCGGTCATACCAGGCCCTCAGTCACCCTTGGCCAGTTCACCGAGGTAAGTCGGCATCAGATGCTCACCGACACCCAGGAGGGCGCTGGCGTCCTGACGGTCGATAACTCCTTCGGTCAGCGCATCGACCACCCGGTGTGCGTAGAGCCGACCGACCTTGTTGATCGCTGGGGCGTAGTACTGGCCGCCCGGTCGCTTGCCGCCACTACGACGAGACGCCCGACGAAGCTCCATCGCCTCGTAGACGTCCTGCGCGATGGTGCCGTGGTCACGGAGTCGGATCAGGAGGACCGCCTGGCTGACGTGCAGCTGACGACTGAAGGACTTGAGCGCATCGTCGGCCGCTTCAGGGGTCCCGGCGAAGTCTCGCTTCGTGACGACCTGGTCGAGCAGCTCGCCGGGCAGCAGCACCCCGGCCGCGACAGCGTTGCAGTAGCGCTCTACGGCGCTGTGGTCGTCAAGATCGCAGACGCCTGCCGACCGCAGCGTGAGGTGGCAGTACTCATGCAGCGCCGAGAAGATCCGCGCGTAGGCCGTATCACCGGTGTCGACCACGATGACGGCCTGCCTGCCGACCACTTTGCTGAATGCTCGGATCGTGTCGTCGCGCAGCCGCCGCTGCGCCACGTAAGCACCGGTGGCATGGATCGCGGCCACCCACATCCGCAGTGCCGCGAACTCGTCCTTTACCGCCAGCTGGTCATCGACGCTGACGCCGAGGAAGTCCCGGGTGGCTGAGGCCAACTCGCCTGCCGGAGGCTGTCCACCGGCCGCGACCGGAGGCACCCGGTACGCGGAGTCCGGGAACAGCTCGGCGGCGGTCTCCAACATGAAGTCGGCTGCCTGCAACTCCGCGAGCAGATCGGGCGACAAGCCAGTCTTCTGGTTGTCGAAGGTTCGGTTGTCGCTGCCGGCGCTGGGGAAGTGCTCAGGCTCGTCGATGAGTAGGTACGACCATGGCCGCTTGAACAGCTTCGCCAGCGCCAACACGTCCGCCAGCTCAACATCCAGATCAGTGGCGGCCAGTTCGTCCGGGCGGACATCGGTCTTGGCACGTTCCGCAACATCTGCCGGCGTCATGTTCCGGTTCGTCAGCAAGCTGGCGAACCGATCGGAGCTGACACGGACCCTGGGCATGAGTCGAGCGTATGGTGACGGGACGACAGAGCACCGTCGCTGCGACAACTCGAACGCGTGTCACTACGGATGTCGGTGCTACCGGTGAAGAATCACGCTATGAGTTTCGGCATGCACATCGAACGAACCCTCAACGGCAGGCGCATCGAGCCGGGCGCAGAGTTTGCCGAGCCGCTACAGCAGTTGCGCTTCCAGGCCGTCGTGATCTGTGACGACGTCGACCCCGACCGCTGGCACGGCGAGATCCGCCTCGGACGCCACGTCCTGCTCAAGACCGAAGCCGTCCCCAGCTACGAACAAGCCAGCCGCCAGGTGCGAGACGCCTACGAAGCCAAAGTGGTCGAGATCTTCCGGCGCTGACTCCAGCGGTGCACGCAGCCACATCTCAGTTGGCATGATTCGTCATCAGCTATTCTTACGTGTATACGTTTCGTCCGGATAGGGTGATGGCAGCAATGTCGACATTGAGACCAGGCACGGCTGAGCGGGCTGGCCTGTCGCGCAGTGGGCTGTACCGTGCGGCGCGCGAAGGGCGGCTGGAGCGGATCGCGCGGGGGATCTACCTGCCCGCGGATGCTCCGGCGGCGGACTGGGACTGGATCGAGACTGCGACCCGGCGGCCGGATGCGACGATCTGCTTGGCGTCGGCGCTCGCTCACCATGAGCTCACTGATGCGATCCCCGCGGCGTTGGATGTCGCGATCCCGCGCGGGTCGCGCACACCGGCGAGCGATGGCGCTATCGCTTGGCATCAGTTCGACCGGGCCACGTTTGACATCGGCCGTGAGGAGATCTCGATTCCGGGCACGGATCAGACCATCGGGATCTACTCGCCCGAGCGCTCGATCGCCGACGCGTTCCGGTTGCGTGGCGAGGTCGGGTACGAGCTTGCGCGGGAGTCGTTGAAGGAGTGGCTGCGCCGCGGCGGGAAGCCTGCTCGGCTGATGGAGATCGCCTCTCGTCTCCCTCGGGCGAAGTCCCCGGCCCTGCAGGCGTTGGAGGCGCTGGCGTGAGCGTGGGCGATGGGGTGTTCCGCCGCATCCAGTCCGCGGCACGCTCGGCAGCCGCGAATATCGGGACGGGTGCGCCAACGCAGGAGTATCTGATCCGGCACACACTGGAGTCGTTCCTGGATCGGCTCACTCGCACCGCCCATGCCGAGGACTTCGTACTCAAGGGCGGGATCCTGCTGGCCGCATACGGCGTGCGGCGCCCGACGAAAGACACCGACGCGAACGCCGTCGGAGCGGACGTCACAACCGATCACCTCATCGCAGTGGTTCACGACATCGCCGCCGTCGAGACCGATGACGGGGTGGTGTTCGATCTCGACTCGATCAGCGTGCAGGACATCCGTGAGCGCGCCGACTACCCCGGGTTCCGGGTTCGAGTCGGCGTGTCGATCGGGCCGTGGAAGGGCACCGCTGCATGGGACGTCGCCACCGGAGATCCGATCGTGCCCGCACCCCGTCGAGTGCGCATCGAACGCGTCTTGGGCGAACCAATTGTGCTGCTCGGCTACGCGCCCGAGACCACGATCGCCGAGAAGGGAGTGACCATCCTGGAGCGGGGCGTCACCAGCACCCGGTGGCGCGACTACGTCGACATCGTCCAACTCGCCCGGCAAGGCATCGACACCGACGAGCTGCTCCGCTCCGCACACGCCGTGGCGCGCTACCGCGGCGTCACCCTCGAACCCATCGCACCGAACGTGGTCGGCTACGGGCAGATCGGTCAGGCCAAGTGGGCAGCCTGGCGTCGCAAGGAACGGCTGGAAGCGGTCTGCGAAGCAGACCTCGACCAGCAGATGGCGCTCGTGGCCTCCTACCTGGATCCCGTGTTCAGCCGCGATGACACTCCGGCGCCTCGCACATAGCGCGCGTCCGCGCCCCGAAGCGTTGGGGGCATGACTGCTACGACCACAGAGACTCCGTTGTCACCCCTTCGGGCTGTGTCCTATGTCCGTGTCTCCACCCTTGATCAGGCCCGCCGCGGTTCTGAGCCAGAAGGATTGTCGATCCCAGCGCAACGGGAGGCGAACCGGTGGGCTGGCGGGTCGGCTTCGGCGTGTTCGCCCTGGCCGGGTTGGTCCTGCTCGCCGGAACCCGGCTTCTGCACGAGACCCGTGCCGAAACCAGGCCCCGCATCGACGTCGCCGGAGCTGCCGTGTTCATTGCCGGTCTCGCCGCACTGATGCTCGCCGTCACCCAAGGCGCGGCGAGCGGCTGGGCCTCGCCGCAGGTTCTCGGCTTGTTCGCGGTGACACTCGTGATGTTCATCGGGTTCGTGCTCATCGAGCGCCGCGCGGCCAGCCCTGTCTTGGACCTCTCGCTGCTCCGCCAGCGTCGGTTCATGGGATGGCTGCTGGCTGCGGCCACCATGTCGGTCGGCTTCGCGGGCATCCTCGCCTTCCTGCCCAGCTATCTCCAAGACCCCGCTGGGTTCACCGCAGCGCAGACCGGGCTCGTGATGATCCTGCCCACCCTGCCGATGATGCTCATGCCCCTGGCGGGCAGCCGCCTCATCAACCACGGCACACCACCGCCCCTGCTCATCACGCTCGCCCTACTCGCCATCGCTGGCGGCAATGGGTGGCTGACGACCCTGCACCCGGACGTGACCCCGCTCGGACTCGCCGGGCCGCTCATCCTGACCGGCGCAGGCGTCGGACTGGCTTCGGGCATCATCGACGCCCAGGCCATGAACGAGGTCACCGAGAACCAGGTCGGCATGGCCGCTGGAATGCTCAACACCGTCCGCGGCACCGCCAACTCTCTCGCCCTCGCAGTATTCGGGTCCGCACTCGTCGCCATCCTCACCGGCAAGATCGGCTCCGCCCGCCTTGCCGGGAAGGTCGCCACCGGGAACATTCCCGATACCGCCGATGTGGGGTTCCTCTCCACCCAGCTCACGCAGACGTGGCACATTGTCCTGCTCGCCTTGGCCGCGTTCTGTCTGATCGCCGCCACGACGACCAGCATCCTTCTGCGTCCCCGGCGCCGAACGCCGCCCGCGGAACGCACATGAGCATGTCCTGGTGGGTAAGGGCGCTCGTCGCAGCCCGAACAGGCGAGCCGCAACCGGCATAGCGACAGACCATCGGGTGAGTCGAATGCGGGGAGCCAACGGTCGGGGGTTCTCGGCTGTCGTCGCCCGCACCAGCACAGCCCATACGCCCACAGGACCGCGGGCGTTCGACTACGCGGAGGTCACAGTCATCCGTTCAGGTGCCGCGATCTTGTTTGGCGGGTTCGGGCACCGGCACCTCCACGTCGGTGACGTGATCCTGCTAGCCCCCTGCACGCTCCACGGGATGGAGCCCGAGGGCTGGATCACGGCGACAACGCTCTATCTCGACCGTGACTTCTTGGTCGATCAGGTGTTCTGGCAGTACGCGGCAGAGTTCACCGACCGCTTCGACGCTCAGCGGTTCATAGACACTCACTTCGCTGATCCAGCTCACGTGCTCCGGCTCGGACAGGATCGTGCTGGGCTGTTGATGCCGTGGCTCGATGAGCTGGTCGCGCTGAGTATCGACGGGCCTCCGCCGGAGCGGTACTACCGGGCGCAGTCCTTGCTGTTCGCGGTATTCGATGTCCTCGCCCCGCACCTGGCCATCACCGACACCGCGGGGCCGCGGGGCGTTCGACAGTGCGACCGACCACGCCGCGACACCGGCCGTTCGCGCCCATACGCGACGAAGCACGCCAAGCCGCCGAGGTACTGCGCGCTTCGTTGCACGAACGGTGGACCCTGGACCGACTCGCAGAAACCGTGCATCTGTCCTCGTCGCAAGTCGGCCGGGTGTTCACCGAGGCCTTCGGGAAGACTCCGATCGCGTACTTGACCATGCTTCGTGCTGAGAGGATGGCACACCTTCTCCGCACGACGAACGAGCCGATCGCCGCCGTGGCCCGCGCAGTCGGCTGGGCCGACCCCGACTACGCGGGTCGCCTGTTCCGGCGCAGCATCGGCTTCACTCCCCGTCAGTACCGAACGCTGAGCAGGCGGGTCCCTGCCGCAGATGAAGCCGGAGGATTCCCGCGTTGACCCGGACGATTTCGCGCAGTTGCGGCGGTCTCGCCCTTCACGCGCACGGGAGCCGGTAAACCGGAGGGGACACGTCGGGTTCATCGTTGCACTTGGCGGTCGCACCACCCGTTCCGTCGTCCGTCTCGTCCTCCTGATCCTCCCGGCGCACCTCATGGTCGCAAGGATCACCCGCTCTGTGTGGGTGGCCCGCCGGGAGGAGGTCCGCGATGGGGACGACAGCCGAGGAGGCCAGGGCCGCGCGGGACGCGAAGCTCGACGCGTTGCATGAGCGGCTGACCGGCGCGGTCGAGGCGCTGGTGTCCGGGGATGACTGGCGCCGCGCGTTGGAGTTCGCGGCGCGGTTCAGGGCGAGGTCGTTCAACAACACGCTGTTGATCTGGTCGCAGCACATGGCGGCGTTCGAGCAGGGCCGGGTGCCGGAGGCGGTGCCGTCGTACGTGGCTGGGTACAAGCAATGGCAGTCGTTGGGCCGGCAGGTCGCGAAGGGGCAGCCGGGCTACATGATCTTCGCGCCGGTCAGGGGCCGGTTCGCGACGACGACTCCGCAGGATGCGTTGTCGTGGCGGCGGCTGGGACGGTTCGAGAAGCCGAAGCCGGGCGAGGTCGTGCGCTCCCGTCTCGTCGGCGCGCGCCCGGCCTACGTGTGGGACATCTTATCCCGAGTTTCGGTGTGCCCGGTGAGCGTGTGTACTCCAGTATCGCGCGGCTGGGCTGCTTGAGGCAGCAGCCTGACGCGTCTCGACAACCATGTGGGGTACGCAAGCAGATGCGTCTTCCGGGGTCCTCGTCCGCTCTCGCTCAAGGCCTACGCGGTAACGCTCTCGATGAGCTCACGCACGGTCGAGGGATCGGGCCCGAGCACCACAATGACCTGGTTGCAGGAGGAGCACACGAGGGCGTCGACGACACGTGAATTCATCTCCATCAGCGGACCAGAGGCCAGTCGGTTGAGCTGGTGCCCGTCGATCTCTCGCCACGGCGTTGTCACCTCAGTCCACTGGTCGCCATAGGGCGCTTCGTCTGTGTAGGGGGCCATGAGGACTGTCGTTGACGATCGTGGCGCCTTCGTGATGCAGGTTTCATCCAGCTGGCCGAGCTGAACGACGGAGTCGTTGTCGACCGGCTTCCATGCTGCACAGTCGGGGGCCTGTTGCTTGCCCCAGGATGCTGCTGCCGCGAGTTTCATTGGGGCCTCCGTCGGTGCGCCGGATGGCGAGTCGCTCGGTGTGCTGGATGACGATGTCGGCGACGTGGCAACTGGGGTGTCGCTTGAGCCGCCCCGCGACATGAGAATACCAATGGCGACCGTGATGGCGACGACGCATGCACTGGCCAGGAGGGGTGCCAGATGCCTGTGTCTGCTGGGGTTAGGCGTGCTTTGGGAGAAGTCGTGATAGCGCGGCGCGTGCATCGCCAGCCTGTGGAGGCTGCGAGTGATCAGTTGGTCATCATTGGCGGTCATGGTCACCTTCCGTGCTGAGATCTGGCGCAGAGATGGCCTGCGGTTGCTCAAGGGCGGCGCGGAGACGCGGTAGTGCACGGGACACCAGACTGCGCACGGTGGCGGGGGCAGTGCCGATGGCCGCGGCGATCGAGGCGTCGTCCCAATCGCCGTAGTAGCGGAGGACGATGCAGGCGCGCTCTCGTTTCTTGAGCGCTGCGAACGCACGCAGCAGGGCATCTCGTTCCGCGATTGGCGTATCGATCGGGCTGGATGTCGTAGGCTCGCTTCGGAGTTTGACCAGTGCCTTGGCGCGTCGTTGTAGCCGTCGTCGCCGGTCTAGGAACTCATTCGTCACGGCGCGTCTTGCGTACGCGTATGGGTTCTGAGCTTGGGTGATCGAGGAAGATCCGAGAAGTCGTGTGAGGACCGCTTGGACGATGTCTTCTGCTTCGTTGCCGTCGCCGGAGAGCAGGTACGCCAGCGTGACGAGGTCTTGCCCGTGGGTAGTGGCAAGTTCGGCGACGAGGTCGCTGACAGGCTCCGAGGAAGTCATGCTCACATCTGGTAGACGCCGCTGGGTCCGATGTTGTGGCAAGTTTGGCGGAGAGTTTTCGAGAACCGCCGCGGGCGATGGGCTGTCAGGACGCTGAGGTGACGATCTCGTCTTGGATAGCCGGTGCTGAGTCGCCGAGCGCGGACAAGGCGCCTTGCGTGCCCAGCAGCCACTCCTCTGTCGTCGCACTCTGACTTGGCTCGGCACTCGCAGTGCTAACGGAGCCGAGTACAACCGTGAGAGCACCCATGCCTGCGATGCCGGCGAGCATTGATCTGCGACTGATTTCAGACATCATCCACCTGAATCCTGGCTGGTTGTTGGCGTCGGCTAGCGCACGACGCGAGAGCGGACGCCATTACTGAAGACATGGCCGCCGCCCCAGGTCGTGTACGGCCCTCTGTCGCAGGTCTCTGGGTTGGTGATGTAGTTCCCGGAGTTGTCCGTGTTCCTTGCAGCTGTGTGTCCGGGCTTGTGACACCAACGATTGGCACCAGCATCGTTGAGGTTCTTGCGATAGAAGTGGTAGTCGTTGTCGGGCCAGATAACCAAGGCGACCCGCAGATTGCTCGTGTCGCACGAGAGGACCCACCCATCGCGCTCCATCGCGTTCTTGATGGCCGAGACGGTCAGCGCGGTGAAGATCTGGCCACCCTGTCGTCCAGGCTGCGCGAATGTGTTGCTGGCGTAGTTCGCCGCGTAGTTGTAGCAGTTGTTGTCGTACTTGCGAGTCCCGTTCCAGAACGAGAAGGAGGAATGATCAGAACCTGTGGATGGCTCTCGGTGGGGTGACGTGAAGCGGGCGCACCTCCCGAGCA
>NZ_BAAGRO010000043.1:0-22472 GCF_054782915.1 Nocardioides hungaricus
GGAGCCGGACGGTTCGCCATGCCTCATGATTTCAGACAACAAACCATCTAACTACATACGACGCGCGATACTAGCTCTTGGGAGGAGTGATCGCGGCCAGCCGCGTCAAGGCCTGCCACGCCACCGCGGGGTCGGTGGTGGTCCACATCGGCGGCAGGCTGGCCTTGAGGAACCCGCCGTACCGCGCGGTCGCGAGGCGCGGGTCGAGCACCGCCACGACGCCGCGGTCGGTGTGGGTGCGGACCAGCCGGCCGGCGCCCTGCGCGAGCAGCAGCGCCGCGTGGGCGGCCGCGACCTGCATGAAGCCGTTGCCGCCGGCCTCGTCGGCGGCCTTCTGGCGCGCGCTGAGCAGCGGGTCGTCGGGGCGCGGGAACGGGATCCGGTCGATGAGCACCAGCTGGCAGGTGTCGCCGGGGACGTCGAGGCCCTGCCACAGGCTGAGTGTGCCGAACAGACAGGTGTGCGGGTCGCCGACGAACTGCGCCGCGAGCTCGGGCAGCTGGGCGTCGCCCTGCGCGAGCGTGGTCAGGTGCGGCAGCCGCTCGCGCACCACCTCGGCGGCGGCCTCGGCGGCGCGGCGGCTGGAGAACAGCCCGAGCGTGCGGCCGTCGGCGGCGTCGACCAGCTCGACGATCTCGTCGAGCATCGCCGGGCTCATCCCGTCGCGTCCGGGCGGCGGCAGGTGGCGGGCGACGTAGAGGATCGCCTGCCTGCCGTAGTCGAACGGGCTGCCGACGTCGAGCCCGCGCCAGGGCATCTCGTCGTCGTCGGGCTCGAGGCCGAGGCTGGTCGCGACCGCACGGAAGTCGCCGCCGAGCTTGAGGGTCGCGGAGGTGAACACCACGGTCTTGTCGGTGAGCAGCTTGTCGCGCATCGGGCCCGAGACCTCGAGCGGGGCGACGCAGAGCCGCGGCGGCATCCGCTCGGTGCCCTCGCTCACCCAGAGCACGTCGGAGTCGAGGTCGGCGGCCATCCGCTCGGCGGTCGCGAACACCTCCTGCACCGCGCCCTTGGACTGCTGCATGGCCGCATCGCCCCCCTGATCGGACGTGGCTTCACCTCCCCTGGGGTACGCCGAGAGGCAGGCCCGGGCCGCGTCGCGGATCAGCGCCAGGGCGTCGGCGAGGTCCTCGGGGATCTTGTCGAACCGCCCCGGCCGCGCCTGGTCGATCGCGGCACGCAGCGCGTCGGCGGCGTCGGCGAGGTCGTTCGCCTGGTCCCCGTCGACGTGGCGCTGGCTGCGCTTGGCGGCCCGCTCGACCTCGGCCGCCCACAGCTCGTCGGTGGCCGCCTGAGTCACCCGGGTGGTGAGCTCGTGTGCCTCGTCGATCACGACGACGTCGTACTCGGGGATCATCGGCACGCCCTCGATCGCGTCGATCGCGAGCAGCGAGTGGTTGGTGACGACCAGGTGGGAGCGGTGCGCCCTCTCCTTGGCGCGCTCGGCGAAGCACTCCTGCCCGAACGGGCACCTGGTGGCGCCGAGGCACCCGCGGTGGTTGACGCTGACCTGGCGCCACTCGCGGTCGGTGTGCCGCGGGGCGCTGTCGCGCTCACCGGTGCCGCCCCGCTCGGCGTCCTCCTCGGCCCACGCGCGCAGCTCGAGCACCTTCTTGCCAAGCGAGCCCTCGGGCAGCTCGACCAGTGCGCCCTGGTCGTCCGGCACGCCTTCGCGGATCCGGTGCAGGCAGGCGTAGTTGGAGCGACCCTTGAGGACCGCGTACGACGTGTCGACCCCTGCGTCCCTGACCGACTCCACCAGCCGCGGGATGTCGCGCTCGACCAGCTGGTGCTGGAGGGCGAGCGTCGCCGTGGCGACCACGACCCGCTCCTCGTGCCGCAGCGCGGGCACCAGGTAGGCCAGCGACTTGCCGGTGCCGGTGCCGGCCTGGACGAGCAGGTGCTGCCCGCCCTCCATCGCCTCGGTCACGGCCTCGGCCATCGCCACCTGCCCGGCCCGCTCCTGCCCCCCGAGCGCCGCCACCGCGGTGCTCAGCAGCTCGGTCACGCTGCTGGTCGGGGGTGGGGTCTCGGGCACCCGAGAACCCTAGCCGCGCCCGCCCCCAGCCGGAGGCGCGGTGCACAGGCCCGCTTGTAACGCCGGGTTATTCGTTGTTCCCACCAGGTTGCAACGGGGTGGGAACAAGCAGTAACCCGGCGTTACAAGCGCTTGAGGGCCGGCGCTCAGCCGATCGCGTAGCCCGCGAGCTCGCCGGCGAGGTCCTCGTTGGCGCGGCCGACCACGATGGTGCCGTCGCCGGTGTGCTCCATCGAGGCGATCTCGCCGTGCTGGTGCAGGCGGTTGATCAGGTCGCCACGCTCGTAGGGCAGCAGCGCCTTGAACTCGACGCCGGGCCGGGGCAGCTCGCCCTCGATGACCGCGAGCGCCGCGGCGATGCCCTCGCCGGTCCGCGCCGACACGACGACCGAGTGCGGCTCGGTGCGCTGGAGCCGGGCGAGGACCATCGGGTCGGCGGCGTCGGCCTTGTTGATGACGACCAACTCGGGCACATCGGCTGCGCCGATCTCGGCGAACACCTCGCGGACCGCGGAGAGCTGGCCCTCCGGGTCGGGGTGCGAGCCGTCGACGACGTGCAGGATCAGGTCGGCGTCGGCGACCTCCTCCAGCGTCGAGCGGAACGCCTCGACGAGCTGGTGCGGCAGGTGCCGGACGAAGCCGACCGTGTCGCTCATCGTGTAGACGCGCCCGTCGGCGGTGGCGGTACGGCGGGTGGTCGGGTCGAGCGTCGCGAACAGCGCGTCCTCCACCAGCACGCCGGCGCCGGTGAGCCGGTTGAGCAGCGAGGACTTGCCGGCGTTGGTGTAGCCGGCGATCGAGACGCTGGGGATGTGGTGGCGCCGGCGCTCCTGGCGCTTGGTGTCGCGGGTCCCCTTCATCTCCCTCAGCTCGCGGCGGAGCTTGGCGATCTTGGTGTTGATCCGGCGCCGATCGGTCTCGATCTTGGTCTCGCCGGGGCCACGGCCACCGATGCCGGCGCCGCCGGCGACCCGGCCGCCGACCTGGCGGGAGAGGTTGCCGCCCCAGCCGCGCAGCCGCTGCTTCAGGTAGCTCAGCTGGGCCAGCTCGACCTGCGCCTGGCCCTCCTTGGACTTCGCGTGCTGGGCGAAGATGTCGAGGATCAGCGCGGTCCGGTCGACCACCTTGACCTTGAGCCGGTCCTCCAGGTTGCGGAGCTGGCTGGGCGCGAGCTCGCCGTCGCAGATCACGGTGTCGGCGCCGTTGGCCCGCACGATCTCCGCGAGGCCCTCGACCTTGCCGCGGCCGACGTACGTCGCCGGGTCGGCCGACTGGCGGCGCTGGTAGATCGCGTCGAGCACCTCCGAGCCGGCGGTCTCGGCGAGCAGCGCGAGCTCGGCCATGGAGTTCTCGGCATCCTGGACGGTGCCTGAGGTCCACACGCCGACGAGCACCACACGCTCCAGGCGGAGCTGGCGGTACTCGACCTCGGTGATGTCCTCGAGCTCGGTGCGCAGGCTCGCGACCCGGCGGAGCTGGTGGCGCTCGGCCAGGTCCAGCTCGCCGGTGGTGACGTCCTCGGGGTCCGGCTCGTCGGCGTAGCCGTCGTCCCAGGCCTCGGTCTCCTCGAGCTCCTCGCTCAGGTCGAAGTCGGCGTTGAAGTCAGGTGCGTTCGTCATATGAGAGGAAGCGTACGTTCGGCCCATCCGCAGGGCTAACGCAATACCGAGCTGACGCAGTGCCGAGGGACGCCGAGGGAATGGCGTCGAGTCACGGCGTCGACGGAGCCCTCAGCACGTACGGCGCCAGCAGCAGGGCGAGGTGGAGCTGGAGGCGATCCGCTCCGGAGGTGAGGTCACAGGCGCACAGCCTCTCGATCTGGGCGACTCGCTGGTAGACCGTCTGCCGGTGGACCGCCAGCCGATCCGCCGCGCGTCCCGCGCTGCCCGCCTCCTCGAGGAACACGAGCGCGGTCGTGACCAGGTCCGGGCTGGCCCGGCGGATGAAGCCGGCGAAGCGCTCCGGCACGAGGGTCCGGGCAAGGTCGTCGTCGCGGGCCACGCCGAGCAGTGCCCGGGGCCCGAGGCCCGACCAGGTCGCCAGCCGGAGGCCGCCCGCGCGGGCGACCCGCAGCGCGACCAGCGCCCCCGAGCGCGAGGAGGTCGCGCGATCGATCCCTTCGACCGAGGGCCCGAGGCCGATGAAGGTCTCGGCGTCGAGCCCCCGGTCGCGGTTCCCCAGGCCGAGGCAGGCGAGGAGCTCGTCGGCGGACAGGTCGGGGCCCACGAGCGCGGACCGCACGAGGGCGGCGGACACCGTGCCGCTCTCCCGGGCCCAGACGACGCCGCTCCGGGAGGGCCGGCTGGCGAGCTGGCCGGTGAGCTGCGGGCGCTCCACGACGACGCAGGTGACCGGCTCGGCGAGGTCGATGCCCGCCCCGGCCGCGAGGTCCACCGCCGACCTCCGCGCATCCTGCGAGGCCCCCTCGACCAGGTCGCGGTAGAGCGCGTCCCGGCGCGCCTGCCGCCGCTCGGCCAGCCCCAGGAGGGCGGCCGCCGTCTCGGCGATGGCCGCGGCCTCGGGCCACAACGCCGCGTCGATCGACTCGTCCGGGTCCAGGAGCCAGAAGTAGCCCTGGACGCGGCCGAGGTGCCGGGCGGGCACACACAGGCGGCTGAGGATGCCGAGGTCGGCGTCTCCGGGGGTGCGGATCGGCCCGTCGGACTCACGGATGCCCTGGGCGTGGAACCAGGCGCGGGTCTCGTCGGTGGAGCTGCGTTCGAGGATCGAGTGCTGTCGCACGGTGTCCGCCAGGCTCCGCTGGCCGGAGAAGCCGATCAGCCGGAAGTCCGGGTCCTCCAAGGTGCAGGGCGCGTCGAGCAGGTGAGCCATCTCGTCGACGAGGTCATCAAGCGTGGACACCAGACAAATGTATGTCGAAGTCGTCGATCAGGCTGGCGGACGTATATGTTGACTCCGGACTGGCCGCCCTAGCGTGATCGTGTCTCTCCCGATCCAGCTCCCGACGACCCCAGGGGCCACCGATGCTCAGCTCGGCGCTCAATCGCGCATCGCGAAGCGCACGCACCCGTCGCGCCGTCGAGGCGTTCCCGGCGACCCGCAAGGTCGTCGACCGGTTCGTCGCCGGCGAGACCGTCCCCGAGGCGGTCCGGGCCGCCGCCGAGCTCCGGACCGCCGGCCGGTCGGTGACCATCGACGTGCTCGGCGAGGACGTCCACGACATCGACGGAGCACGCGCCGTCCGCGACGGCTACCTCGAGCTCATCGCCGCCCTGGACGAGGCCGGGTGCGCCTCCGGCGCCGACGTGTCGCTCAAGCTCTCCGCGGTCGGACAGGCGCTGTCGGGGTCGGGGAGCAGGGTCGCGACCGAGCATGCGCACCAGATCTGCGCGGCCGCCCGTACCGTCGGCTGCACGGTCACCCTCGACATGGAGGACCACACCACCGTCGACTCGACGCTCGAGACCGGCGTGGAGCTGCGCCGGGACTTCCCCCTGACGGGCAACGTCGTGCAGTCCAACCTCAAGCGCACGCCCGGCGACATCGCCGACCTCGCGGGCAGCGAGGTCCGGGTCCGGATCGTCAAGGGCGCCTACCGCGAGCCCGCGTCCGTGGCCCACCAGCGCAAGGCCGACGTCGACCATGCCTACCGAGCCGACATCGAGGCACTGATGAGGTCGCGCTGCTACCCGATGGTCGCGACGCACGACCCGGCCATGATCGAGTACGCCGCCGAGGCGGCCGCCAAGCAGGAGAGGCTGGCTCCCGAGTGGGAGCTGCAGATGCTCTACGGCATCCGGACCGACCTGCAGGCCGGAGCGGTCGCCAGCGGGCGGCAGATGAGGATCTACATCCCGTTCGGCGTCGACTGGTACGGCTACTTCATGCGCCGCCTCTCCGAGCGACCGGCCAACGTCGCCTTCCTGCTCCGTGCGCTCGCCAGGCGCTGAGCCGGCGCTGCCACCCCCGACCCACCGATCGACGTCTGCTGAGGAGAACACCATGGATGCTGTGACCACCCCGCCGGCCCCGGTCAATGAGCCGGTCTTGTCGTATGCGCCGGGGTCTCCGGAGCGGGTGGGGTTGTTGGTGGAGATCGAGAGGCTCGAGAACGAGCAGCAGGACCTGCGCGGCTATGTCAACGGTCGGTGGGAGGCGGGTGGTGGCGCGGAGATCGAGGTCGTCCAGCCGCATGACCGTCGGCACGTCCTCGGCGTACTGAGGAACTCCACGCAGGCCGATGCGCGGGCCGCGGTCGAGGCGGCCGGTGACGCCGCGCCGGGTTGGCGCAGCATGTCCTTTGATGATCGGGCGGCGGTGCTGCTCAAGGCGGCGGAGTTGTTGGCGGGGCCGTGGCGGCAGCGGTTGAACGCCGCGACGGTGTTGGGGCAGTCGAAGACGGCGATCCAGGCCGAGATCGACGCGGCGTGTGAGCTGGTGGACTTCTGGCGGTTCAACGTGCACTACGCCCGGGAGATCCTGGCCGGGCAGCCGGTCGCGCACAGTCCCGGGGTGTGGAACCGGACCGACCACCGGCCGTTGGAGGGGTTCGTCTATGCGGTCACGCCGTTCAACTTCACCGCGATCGCGGGCAACCTGCCCACCGCGCCGGCGTTGATGGGCAACACCGTGGTCTGGAAGCCCGCCCCGACCCAGCAGCTGGCCGCGTCGTTGACCATGGAGCTGCTCGAGGAGGCCGGGCTGCCGCCGGGGGTGATCAACATGCTCCCCGGCGACGGGATCGAGGTCTCGAAGGTGACGCTGACGCATCCGGACCTGGCCGGCATCCACTTCACCGGCTCCACGCCGACGTTCCAGCACCTGTGGCGCACGGTGGGGGAGAACATCGCCGGCTACCGGTCCTACCCGCGGGTCGTGGGCGAGACCGGGGGGAAGGACTTCGTCGTGGCGCATCCCTCGGCGGACCCCGAGGTGCTGACCACGGCGTTGATCCGGGGTGCGTTCGAGTATCAGGGGCAGAAGTGCTCGGCCGCCTCCCGTGCCTATGTCGCCCGGTCGGTGTGGGACAGGATGCGGGACTCGTTCCTGGCCGAGGTCGAGTCGATCACCGTGGGCGACCCCACCGACCTCACCCACTTCATGGGTGCGGTCATCGACGATCGCGCGTTCGCCAAGCACAAGGTGGCGATCGAGCGGGCGCGGGGGCACGAGAAGCTCGACGTTCTGGCCGGCGGCACGCTGGACGACGAGGTGGGCTGGTTCGTGCGCCCCACCGTGGTCGAGTCCACCGACCCGACCGACGAGATGTTCACGGTCGAGTACTTCGGCCCGATCCTGGCCGTGCACGTCTACCAGGACGGCGACTTCGAGCAGACCGTGCGCGGCATGGAGTCGATCGCGCCCTACGCCCTGACCGGCGCCATCATCGCCCAGGACCGCCACGCCATCGCCTGGGCCCAGGAGGAGCTGCGGTACGCCGCCGGGAACCTCTACCTCAACGACAAGCCGACCGGCGCGGTCGTGGGCCAGCAGCCCTTCGGCGGCGCCCGCGCCTCGGGCACCAACGACAAGGCCGGCTCCCCCGCCAACCTCCACCGCTGGACCAGCCCCCGCTCCATCAAGGAGACCTTCGCCCCACCCACCGACTACCGCCACCCCCACCAAGGCTGAGTACGTACTCAGCAGCTGGGCTCGAGGTCCGTCGACCAGAGCGCGGTCCCGCGACCGTCGTACAACGTGACGGTGAGCCGGCCGTCGGCGGCGATCGCGACGTGCCCGAAGAACTGGTTGCCGGCGCGCGGCGACTGCGCCCACGCCGTGGTCTCGTTGCCCTTGGAGTAGGCGACCTGCGGGCCGAAGGTGCCGTCGAGCTGCGCGTCCTTGGTCGCGAACGTCCCGGCGGCCACCGGCCCCGAGACGAACTCCCAGAACGGGTCGAAGTCGGCGAAGGCCGCGCGGTCCGGGCTGTAGTGGTGCGCCGCGGTGTAGTGGACGTCGGCGGTGAGCCACACGACGTTGCGCACGCGGTGGCGCCGGAGGGCCGCGAGGATCCGGGCGAGCTCGGGCTCGCGGCCGGTGGGCGGGCCGCTGTCGTAGTTGGGCACGCTGTCGAGGTCGTCGGCGTAGTTGGAGGGCGCCGAGAGCGGGAGGTCGGCGGAGATCACCTTCCAGGTCGCGCGCGAGGCCGTGACCTGCTCGATCAGCCAGCGCTCCTGGTCCGGCCCGAGCACGCCGGGCCGGGGCCGGCCGAGGTCGGGTTCGGCCCGCGGTAGGAGCGCATGTCGAGGCAGAACAGGTCGAGGTGCCGGCCACGCGGGACCCGGCGGTAGATGCGCTGCGGCGCGAACCCGTCGCCGTCGCGGTCGACGAGCGCGCGGACCGGCACCGGCTGGTACTCCTGCCACGCCCGGCGACCGCGCAGCGACAGCACGTCGACCCGGCGCTCGGTGTAGCGGTCGTCGTCGATGACCTCGCCCGGGTACCAGTTGTTGACGGTCTCGTGGTCGTCCCACTGGCTGACGGTCGGCACCTCGGCGTACAGCGCGCGGACGTGGGTGTCGAGCAGCGGGTAGCGGTGCCGGCCGCGGAACTCGTCGAGCGTCTCGGCCACCTTCTCGACGCCCTCGGCGACGACGTTGCGCCAGACCTCGCCGGTCTCCTCCGGCACCGACTCGCGGATCTCGATGTCGGCGTAGATCGTGTCGCCGCAGTGGACGAAGAAGTCGGGCCGGGTGTCGAGCATCGCGCGGTAG
Source organism: Nocardioides hungaricus (assembly GCF_054782915.1). NCBI lineage: Bacteria > Bacillati > Actinomycetota > Actinomycetes > Propionibacteriales > Nocardioidaceae > Nocardioides > Nocardioides hungaricus. Next base: position 8,713 of record NZ_BAAGRO010000043.1, read on the forward strand.
GTCGTGAGGCCGCCGAGGTCCGGGTTGATCCCGAAGCCCTGCCCGCAGGTGTCGCCGGACCAGACGAACGACTGCGCGGCCGCGTGGATCGGCGGTCGTGAAGCTGACCCGCTCGACCGCGCCCCTGGCGCCGTCCGGTCCGGTGAACCACAGGTCGGCGTCGTACCGCCGCCCCGGCGCGAGGTCGTCGAGCACGATCCGCGCCGTGTGGTCGGAGCGCGCGTCGGCGGAGGCGCGCGCCCACAGCACCGCGGAGCTGGTGGTCACCTCGCCCGAGCGGGCGCCGTAGCCGTGCTCGACGCGATCGCGGAGCAGCGCGGGCGCGCCGGTGCGGGCGCTCCAGGCGACCAGGCCCGGCGTGGCCCCGATCGCGACCCCGGCCATCAGGGTGGTGCGTCTCCCGAGGAGGACCATGCCCCCGACGCTGTCGGGCGCGTCCGACCAGCCCGGTACGGCGACGTGACGTGTCGGTCAACAGACGTGAACACGTCAGCGGGGCTCGGCCGCGAACTCCCCCGGCGTCAGGCCGGTCACGGACCGGAAGTCGCGGCCGAAGTGCGCCTGGTCGGCGTACCCGAGGTCGGCGGCGAGCCGGGCCAGGGCGGGGCGCCCGGTGTCGGCGGGCGCGCGCAGCCGCTCGGCCGCCTCGTGCAGGCGGCGGCGCTGGACCAGCCACTTCGGGCTCAGGCCGATCCGGCGGGCGGTCAACCGCTGGAGGGTGCGCTCGGTGATCGCGAACTTCTCGCAGACCTGGCCGACCCGCTGCACCGACGAGTCGCCCTCGACGTACTCGACGATCGCGTTGACCAGCAGGCCCTCGTCGTCGACGGGGAGCAGCCGGCACAGCCACTCCTCGACCGCGGCGACCGCGGCCCGCTGGCGGTCGGGGTCGCCGGGGTCGTCGCCGACCGCCTCGCGGACCCGGTCGGCCAGCGCGCCGTCCTCCAACGGCACGGTCCGGTCGGTCAGCCGGTCCACGCTGCCGCCAGCCAGCGTGAACCCGGCGGCGGGCTGGAGCATGGTGCCGAGCGCCCAGCCGCTGCCGGCGAGCTCCTGGGTCGAGAGGCCGCTGCTCGGGCCGACGAGGAGGGCGTACTCGGGTGAGACCACGATCAGGCAGACGGGGTACTGCAGCACCCGCTGGGTGGAGGTGACGCCGGCCGGCAGCGACCAGACCGGCATCCAGTAGCGGCGTACGACCGCAGCCAGCTCCGGTGACGGCGCGAACCGGTGGATCGGCGGCGAGTAGCCGCTCACGTCGAGCAGGTGCGCACGCTCGGTCGGGTCGATCGAGCGCGGGCCGGTCATGTGTCGGATTCTTTCAAGAGCCGCCGGCGGCCAAACGCGATGGTGGAGCCATGGACTTCTTCTCCCAGGCCGCCGACCACTTCACCGCCACCGTCGAGAGCACCGACGACTGGTCCGCCCCCAGCCCGTGCGAGGGCTGGACGGCTGCGGACGTCGTCGACCACGTCGTCGACACCGAGCGCGACTTCCTCTCCCGCTACGACGTCGACCTCGGCGACAGGCCGACCGGGCCGCCCGACCGTGTGTGGGCCGAGCACCTGGCCGCCGTACGCGCGCGTGTCGCCGACGACCTGCGGGCGCAGGAGTACGACGGGTTCTTCGGCAGAACCACGATCGGCGCGACGCTCGACGACTTCTACGGGTTCGACCTCGTGGTCCACGGCTGGGACCTGGGCTCCTCCCAGGGCGCCCCCACGACGTTCGCCGACGCCGACATGGACGCGATGGAGGTGTCCTTCGACGGGTTCGGCGACCACGCCTACGACGAAGGGGTCTTCCGCCGTCCGGTCGACGTCTCGGAGGACGCCGACCGCCAGACGAGGCTGCTGGCCCGGATGGGCCGGCGGGCCTGACTACTTCGGCGGCATCCGGATGCCGCCGTCGACGCGGACGACCTCGCCGTTCAGGTAACTGTTGGTGAGGCACTCCACGACCATGCTCGCGAGCTCGTCGCCGGTGCCGAGGCGCTTGGGGAAGAGCACACTCTCCCCGAGCTTGGCCTTGAACGCCTCGGCGGCCTCGCCCTCGCCGTAGATCGGGGTGTCGATCAGCCCGGGGGCGACGGTGTTGAGGCGGATGCCGGACGCGGCCAGGTCGCGGGCGACCGGGAGGGTCATGCCGACGACGCCGCCCTTGGAGGCGGAGTACGACGCCTGGCCGATCTGGCCGTCGAACGCCGCGACAGACGCGAGGTTGACGATAGCGCCGCGGCAGCCGTCCTCGTCGGGCTCGTTGCGGCTCATCGCGGTCGCCGCGAGCCGGGTCACGTCGAAGGTGCCGATCAGGTTGATCGCGATCACCCTGCGGAACGCGTCGAGGTCGTGCGCGGAGTCGTACTCGCCGTCGCGCCCGATGGTGCGCTGCGCCCAGCCGATGCCGGCCGAGTTCACGACCGCCCGCAGCGGCGCGATCTCGGCGGCGGCGTCCACCGCTGCCTTGATCTGGTCGGTGTCCGTCACGTCGACCCGGGCGAACACGCCCCCGATCTCCTGGGCGAGCGCCTCGCCCCTGTCGGCCTGCAGGTCGGCGACCACGACGACCGCGCCCCTGGCGGCGAGTTGGCGGGCGACCGCGGCACCGATCCCCGACGCGCCGCCCGTGACGATGGCACTGGCTCCGTTGATGTCCATGACTCAGAGCATATCGATGCTCACAGTGGAACTGTCAGGATGCTGGTCGTCTGGCGTCGAGACACCCGAACTGGCCCTCAAGAGAGCCTGAAAAGGGCCAGTTCCGGTGTCTCGACGGTCTCCGCGCAGCGGAGCACCCCGCTCAGAGCTCAGTGAACTCTAGAGAGAGGTGGTCCCCCTCGCCACGACCACCGCGGGGCCGGTGAGCAGCACCCGGTCGTCCTCGGTCCAGGTCACGGTCAGGGTGCCGCCGGGGACGTCGACGCGGTACGCCGAGCCCGGGCCGAGGCCGTCGGCGAGCGCCGCGGCGACCATGGCCGCGCAGGCGCCGGTGCCGCAGGAGCGGGTCTCGCCCGAGCCGCGCTCGTGCACGCGCATCGCGACGTGCCGCTCGCCGCGGCGGACCACGAACTCCACGTTCACGCCCGAGGGGTACGTCGCCGGGTCGTGGTCGGGCGGGTCCAGCAGCGTGCCGGCGTCGTCGAGGGAGTCGACGAAGGCGACCGCGTGCGGGTTGCCCAGGTCGACGTGCCGGGCCACCCAGGTGTGCCCGGGGACGCCGACCTCGCTCTCGCCCAGCACCCGCGGCGTACCCATGTCGGCAGTGATCAGGTCACCGTCCACGGTGAGCGTCTTCACCCCGTCGCGGGTGCCGACGGGGATCGGCGCGGACGGGTCGGCGAGGCCCTCGTCGACGAGGTACCGGGCGAGGACCCGGATGCCGTTGCCGCACATCTCCGAGAGCGAGCCGTCCGCGTTGCGGTAGTCCATGAACCAGAGATCGCCGTCGCGGACCACGCGCAGCACGCCGTCGCCACCGATGCCGGCGCGGCGGTCGCACAGCGCGCGCACCCGCGCGGCCAGCCGCTCGGGCGACAGGTCGCCGTGGACGGTGCCGTCGTGGTCGGGCAGCAGCACGAAGTCGTTCTCCGTGCCGTGCCCCTTGAGGAAGGAGTACTCAGGCATACAGGCCCTTGGCGTAGTTCTCGGGCTGGTAGTACTCGTCGAGCTCCTCGAGCGTCATGCCGCTCGGCTCGACGTCGCGGGCGACGACCGCGCGCCGCGGCACGATCCCGTCCGGATCCCAGGTCTCCGGCCTCCAGAGCCCCGAGCGCAGGAACGCCTTGGCGCAGTGGAAGAAGATCTCCTCGATCTCGACGACCACGGCCAGGATCGGCCGGTGGCCCTTGACGACCATCTCGCCGAAGAACGGCGCGTCGCTGACCAGCCGCGCGCGCCCGTTGATGCGGAGGGTGTCGCCGCGGCCGGGGATGAGGAAGTTCAGCCCGACGTGCGGATTGTCGAGGATGTTCCGGTAGCCGTCGGCCCGCCGGTTGCCCGGCCGCTCGGCGATCGCGATCGTCGTGTCGTCGACGACGTGGACGAGCTGCCCGGCCGGGTCTCCCTTGGGCGAGGCGTCGCACCGGCCGTCGGCAGACGAGGTGGCCAACACGCAGAACGGCGTCGCCGCGAGCCAGTCGCGGTCGACGTCGAGCAGCGCGGTGCGGCCCTTGTCGCGGACACGGGCGTCGGGCTCGCCCAGCAGGCCGACGAGCTCGTCGACGGTGGAGATCTCGGTCCAGGGAGGGGCGGTCGTCACAGCGCAACGGTACGCCGTGGGCGCGGCCGCAACCGGTCAGAGCGGGCCGGAGACGGCGTACCGCGCGCAGACGAACGCGCCGTTGCGCAGGTGCTCGACCAGCTCGAGGTCGTAGCGGCGCGGGAACAGCGGACGGCCGGCGCCCAGCGTCACCGGGGCGATCGACACGATGATCTCGTCGAGCAGGCCGTGCTCGGCGTACTGCCCGGCGAGGTCGCCGCCGCCGACGATCCACACGTCCTTGCCACCCGCGGCCGCCGCCATCGCGGCGTGCACCTGGGGGACGGGGTCCGCGGTGAAGGTGATGCCCGCGCCGATCGGCTCGAACTCCCGGTGCGTGTGGACCCAGGACGGGATGTCGTACAGCCAGTCCTCGCCGGTCTTCGCGAGGTGGTCGATCAGCCACTGGTACGTCGTCGCGCCCATCGCCATCGCGCCGATGTCCTTGATGAAGTCGGCGTAGGACAGCGCGCCCTCGTCGCGCACGTCCTGCTTGAACAGCCACTCGAGCGAGTCGTGCTCGTCGGCGATGAAGCCGTCGAGCGTGGTGGCGGTGAAGTACGTCGTCCTCATGCGTCTCCTCCGGAGCGTCGGCGCAGCCAGTTGATCGGGTCGCCCTCGTCGGCCTCGACGCCGAGGGCTCGGAACATCGACCGCACGCCGAGCCGGCGGTGGTCGGAGTAGGTCAGCACGTGGGCGAGGATGCTGCCGAGCACGAAGCTCTCCGGCGGCTCGCAGAGCGCGTCGACGATCCGGTCGTCCCAGGCGTCGCGGCGGCCGATGTCGCGGACCGTCTCCAGCCAGCGCGGTGCGATCGCGTCGTGGCGACGGACCAGGTCGGCGGGGCTGTCGCCGCGATCGGTCGGGAGCTCCTCGCCCAGGATCGCGGCCAGCCAGACCTCCTTGGTGAAGACCGTCCGCTCCAGCACGCACGCGATCGACGGCTCCTCGCCCTCCCAGGTCAGCACCCGGTGTCCGGGCCGGAGCTCGCGGCGGTAGTCCTCGTCCGAGAGCTGCTTGGCGAGGTCGATCAGGTCGCGGGTGTCCTCGACGTCGTGGTGGACCATCAGGTCCAGCGGCTGGGCCATGGTGCGCTCCCCGGAGTGGACCCACAGCGAGGTGGGCGGATGGAAGTGGATGCCGTTGGGCGCCGGGAGCCAGTGGCTGCCGGCTCCTGCCGTGCTGGGCGGGTGGCCGTAGGCGCGTTGGAAGGCGCGGCTGAACCCCTCGACCGACTCATAGCCCGCCTCGAACGCCGCGTCGGTGACGCTCTCCCCCTGCCGCAGCCGCCAGGCGGCGCGCTCCAGCATCACCCGGCGCCGCATCGCGACCGGCGGCTCCCCGGCGTCACGGGAGAGCCGGCGGGTGAAGTGGAACGGCGAGGAGAAGGCCCCACTCGCCATGTCGTCCAGGCTGCGGTGCTGCTCGTCCAGCACCGCGTCGAGCAGCTCGCGGAGCCGGTCTCGTCCCGTCATGTGCTCAGTCTGCCGGGGTTTCCCCGTCGTGCGCCTGACCGATCTTGCTCAAGCTCTTCTCCACCAGGTCCGGGTCGTCGAAGCGGATCCAGTGGATCCGGGGGTCCTTGCGGAACCACGAGTCCTGGCGGCGCGAGAATCTCCGGGTGGCGTTGACCGTGCGCTCGCGGGCCTCGTCGAGGGAGATCTCGCCGGCGAGGTACGACGCCACCTCGCGGTAGCCGATCGCCCGCCCGGCGGTGCGGCCCTCCGCCAGCCCCTCGCCGAGCAGCCGCTCCACCTCGGCGACGAACCCGGACTCGAACATCGCCTCCACCCGCGACGCGATCCGGGCGTCGAGGGTCGGCCGGTCGATGTCGACGCCGATCTGGACGGTGCGCGGATCGGCGTACTCCTGCGTCGGCAGCGAGGCGGTGAACGGCCGGCCGGTGATCTCGACGACCTCCAGCGCTCGCACGATGCGGCGACCGTTCTCGACCAGGATTTGGTCGGCCGCCTCCGAGTCCACCGAGCGGAGCCGGGCGTGGAGGACGGCCGGGCCGACCGCGGCGAGCTCCTCCTCCAGGCGCGCCCGGACGGCGTCGTCGGTGCCGGGGAACTCGAACCGGTCCAGGATCGCCCGCGTGTACAGCGCGGATCCACCCACGAGGACCGGCGGCCGGCCACGCTCCCGGATGTCGTCGATCGCCGCCCGCGCCCACCCCTGGAACTCCGCGACCGTCGCCGGGTCGCGGACCGTCAGGGTGTCGAGCAGGTGGTGCCGGATGCCGCGCCGCTCGGCGACCGGCAGCTTCGCCGTACCGATGTCCATGCCGGCGTAGACCTGCATCGCGTCGGTGTTCACGACCTCGCCGCCGAGCCGCTCCGCGAGGTCGAGCGAGAGCCCGGTCTTGCCCGACGCGGTCGCCCCGACGACGGCCACGATCGGGCGGTCGGACGTTGGCGGCACGTGGCTAGTGTGGCAAACATGAGCGAGAGCCCGACGCCGCCCGAACCCCACGACGACGAGCGCGATCCCGAGGGTCCGCCGCGCGACCTCCAGGAGGAGAACGCCGAGACCTCACTCGACGAGCCGTCGGACGCCAGCGGAGGTGAGGGATGAGCGAGTTCGACCAGACCGACGACGTCCAGCCCGAGGAGCGGCCGGACGAGGAGGAGTTCGAGGGCACCGAGCCGGGCGCGGACTCCGACGACACGGGCACGCACTACGACGAGTACGGCGAGACGGAGGCCACCCCGCACGACCTCGACTCCGACGACGGGCCCGAGGAGTGACGCACGGTCGCTTCGTGGTGGTGCCGGCGGCGTACGTCTTCCTGCTGCGCGGCGCCGGCGACGACACCGAGGTGCTGCTCCAGCTGCGACAGAACACCGGCTACCTGGACGACCACTGGGCCGCGGCCGCGGCCGGGCATGTCGAGCGCGGCGAGACGGCGTACGACGCCGCGCACCGCGAAGCGCGGGAGGAGATCGGCGTCACCGAACTCGACCTGACCTTCGTGACGTCGATGCAGCGCACCCGGGGCGACCAGCCGATCGACGAGCGGATCGACTTCTTCTTCACCGCGCGGTCCTGGACCGGCGAGCCGCGGATCCTCGAGACGGCCAAGGCCGCGGCGCTGCAGTGGTGGGGGCTCGGCGCGCTCCCGGACCCGGTGGCGCCGCACGAGCGGTCGGTGTTGGAGGCGCTGCGATCGGGTACGACGACGGCGTACTCGACCTTCGGCTTCTGAGGAGCGCAGATGTCCGACCTCGGCCCCCAGCCCGACCCCGTGATCGAGCCCGGCGAGCCCAACCCGGGCGGCGTGGACGCCGTGCCGGAGAACGGCAACGGCGCGATCCCCGACCTCTCCCCCGACGAGAACCCGGCGATCGAGGACCACGCGCCGGACTCCCTGAAGGAGGGCGAGGACACCTCGACCAGGGCGACCCGGGACGAGGACCCCGACGAGGACGAGGAGTCGCCGGCGTGAGCACCGAGCGCGAGGAGGACGAGGAGTTCCGCTCCTCCACCCCGAACTCCAGCGGCCCCTCCGGAGCCGCCGGCGGCATGGGCGTGAGCAGCGAGCGGGTCGGCCACGCCGGCCCCGGCCAGGAGGCCACCGACGGCCTGCGCGACGTCGCACCCCACGAGCTCGAGCCCGACGCGGACACCCCGCCCGAGCAGTCGGTCGGCAACCCCGAGGACAACCCCGAGGGCATCGCGCCCAAGGCGGGCTACCCGTCGCTCGACCCCCGCGACGACGGCGAGCTGTGACGCCGACGGTGGTCAGCGCAGGCGACTGACCGGCAGCTCGGTCTCGACGGCGGTACCGTCAGCCGTGCGCTCCACGAAGTAGGCGCGGGCGCCGTCGCGCTCGGCGTACGCCTGGACCATCTCGGTGCCGCGATAGAGCAGGCCCGCGCCGTCGTCGGTCGCATAGCCGGCCGGCAGGGTGCCCTCGGCGATCAGCGAGCAGAACAGGGGGCGGCGCTGCTCCTCGGAGTCGTAGTGCACGCCGTTGGACCACGGCAGCAGCCCGAGGCCGTTGTCGATCGGGCGCAACTGCGGGCCGAAGGAGTCGGTGGTGCCGCCGACGTGCCAGCAGATCGAGCCGGCGGAGACGCCGGTCAGCACCACGCCGGCCTCCCACGCGGCGCGCATCGCCTCGTCGACGCCGTGCAGCCGCCACATCGCGAGCAGGCCCGCGACGCTGCCGCCCCAGACCCACACGACGTCCTGGTCGAGCAGATGCGCGGTGACGTCGTCGACGTTCGGCATCGTGAAGAGCTGGAGGTGGGAGGCGTGGAAGCCGCGCTGCTGGGCAGCGGCGTACCAGTCCCGGTACAGCCCGGCGTCGTCGCCGCAGGCCGTGCCCAGGAAGGTCACCCGCGGCGCCCGGCCGGTGACGCCGGACAGCTCGACCGCGAGGTCGGTCAGCGGGCCGACCCGCCACCGCAGGCGATCGTCGTAGTCCCAGCCGCCGGAGGTGGCGAGGATGGTCGGGGCGTCAGCGGGCACAGGCGTCGGCCTCCGGCAAGGGGGCGGGTACGCCGACGGCCGGCATGCCGAGCGGGACGCGCTCCCCGGCGGTCGAGCCTGTCGAGACCCGCGCCTCCCACGCGTCGCCGGAGCGGGTCCGGCGGACGTCGATGAACGTGTCCGCGACCAGGTGGTGTGGGGCGGCGTACGTGATCTCGACGGTCACCAGATCGCCGGGCCGGATCCCGACAGGCTCGATCCCCCGGGCGGCCGGCGGTGCGAAGTGCACGAGCCGGTTGTCCGGGCCGCGGCCGGAGAGGCGGTGGGTGGCGGCGTCCTTGCGGCCCCCACCCTCGGCGACCATCAGCTCGACCCGCCTGCCGACCAGCGCCTTGTTCTCCTCCCAGGCGATCTCGTCGACCAGCGCGACCAGCCGCTCGTAGCGATCCCTGACGACCGCCGGCGGGACCTGGTCCGCGAGCACCGCGGCCGGCGTGCCCGGCCGCTTGGAGTACTGGAACGTGAACGCGCCGGAGAACCGCGCCTCGCGCACGACGTGCAGCGTCTGCTGGAAGTCCGCCTCGGTCTCGCCGGGGAAGCCCACGATGATGTCGGTGGTGATCGCGGCGTCCGGCAGGGCCGCGCGGACCCGCTCGATGATGCCGAGGAACCGCTGCTGCCGGTAGGACCGGCGCATGTCCTTGAGCACCTTGTCGGAGCCGGACTGGAGCGGCATGTGCAGCTGGGGCATCACGTTCGGCGTCTCGGCCATCGCCGCGATGACGTCATCGGTGAACTCCGCCGGGTGCGGGCTCGTGAAGCGGACCCGCTCGAGCCCCCCGATCTCGCCGCACGCGCGGAGCAGCTTCGAGAACGCCTGCCGGTCGCCGAACTCCACGCCGTAGGAGTTGACGTTCTGCCCCAGCAGCGTGACCTCCGAGACGCCCTCGGCGACCAGTGCCTCGATCTCGGCGAGGATCTCGCCGGGCCGGCGGTCCCGCTCCCTGCCCCGGAGCGAGGGCACGATGCAGAACGTGCAGGTGTTGTTGCAGCCCACGGACACCGACACCCAGGCGGCGTACGCCGACTCGCGGCGGGTCGGCAGCGTCGACGGGAAGACCTCGAGCGACTCGAGGATCTCGACCTGCGCCTCCTGCTGCACCCGCGCCCGCTCCAGCAGCACCGGCAGCGAGCCGATGTTGTGGGTGCCGAACACGACGTCCACCCAGGGCGCCTTCTGGGTGATGGTCGACCGGTCCTTCTGCGCCAGGCAGCCGCCGACGGCGATCTGCATGCCCGGCGTCGCCGCCTTGACCGGCGCGAGGTGGCCGAGGTTGCCGTAGAGCTTGTTGTCGGCGTTCTCGCGCACCGCGCAGGTGTTGAGGACCACGACGTCCGCCTGCTCCCCCTCGGGGGCGCCCTCCCGGTCGAAGGGAGCATAGCCCGCGTCCTCCAGCAGCCCGGAGAGCCGCTCGGAGTCGTGGACGTTCATCTGGCACCCGTAGGTGCGGACCTCGTAGGTGCGTGCGCTGCTCATGACGGGTCAAGGGTAAGAGCGTGGGGGTTCATCCGAGAACTCGGAGGAACCCTGCACGTCAGAGACCACCTCCGAGCCGTCGCGTTGGAGACGGTCTGAGACAGCACCGACCACCAGCTCCGCCTCAACAGCCGGCGACCCTGCTGGGCACCCGAGCTAGAACACCCAGCCTTCGCGACGGGCAAGCTCCTGGAAGGTGATGGCCTCGACACTCCACTCGTCGGCAACGTTCGGAATCTTGAGGTTGTGGTCCTCGGTCCCGTAGCCCTTCCGACGTTCGAACGTCACAATCACCAGCTCTTGCTCGACGGCTTGCGCGATGACGAACGGGTCGGCGGCGTTCTTCGACTCTTGCACCCATCCGGGGTGGTCGGTCGTGATGGTGTCGACGACTGCAAGCTCGTCGTCCGTGGTCTCCTGCACGAGGCCGTCTTGCGCCTTGGCCCACGGCGCACACTCATCATCAACAGTGACCAGTTCCTCGTACACCTCGCGGTTCATGAAGCATCGACCATCTGCAATGAGAGCTTCGAGCGCCTCCCACACGCTCGCGTAGATGTCCCTTGGTTGGTCCCTGTTCAGCGTGACAACGATGTTGGTATCGAGAGTGTAGGAGGCCGTCATGAGGCGACGCCGCGCCGCTCGACCTCTGCTTCGAGCTTGTCGAGTGCCTGCACCTTGGACTCGAGAATCTGAGCTGCCTCCACTACGGAGATTCGCTCATCGTGCATCGCATCGAGAACTGTGCTCACGAACCGTGGGCCCAGGTTTCGGACCTTGAGCAGGTGCGGGGAAGGACCCCCGGTCCGTTCTTTGGCGGCTTCTCGCTGGGCGATGGCCGCTTGCCGGGCCTCGCGTAGGAAGGCGTCGAGCTGCTCTTGGCTGATGCGACCGAGCGCGCGAAGCCTTACAGCGGCTGCAGACCGACTCACGTTGAACTCGGTGGCGAGGTCGGCCGCCGTTTGACCGCCACCTCCGCCCAGGAAGTCGAGGACCGCATCTCGCGGCATGAGTAGGTCAGCGGCGAACTCGTTGCACCTAGCCTCGACTCCACCCTCGCGCCAGACATCGCACACCGCGCTGGTCCGACTCAAGAGATGGGCGAGCTCGTGGAACAGCGTGAACTGTCGCGCTCCAAACCCGTCGGCGCCGTTCAGGACGATGACCGGCATCACGTCCTCGTAGACAGAGAAGCCTCGGCACACCTCTGGGGACACGCGGCTCATCTGAAAGACGAGCACTCCTTGCGCCTCGACGGCGCGGACCCAGAGGTTCAGGGCTTCGGATCCGCCGGCCAAGCCTGCCTGCGTCGCGACCGCAATTCCGAGATGCTCGCGCATCCGACCCGCTGCGACGGCTGGCTCATCCAGCACCGCAGGCAATGTGGGCAGCCGGTGCGGCTCTGCGCCCTGGAGTTGAATCAGGTTGTGGCGACGCGCCCTGGCTCTAGCTACCTCACGGGCCAACGCGTTGCCCAATGTGGGCACGTCTCCGCTGATGCTGCGGAAGTCGGTGGGACGTTGGTGGTCTTCTGCACTGGGAGTCTCGCGCAGGAGGAAGAACGCAGGCGTACGTTGGTAGAGCGCCGCAGCCTTCCTGACTTGATTGAGGGTCGGCTTAAGGTCACCGGCCTCCCAACTGGCAAGTCGTTCAGGCTTGACGCTCAACGCATGCGCGGCCTCGTCGAGAGCCAGACCATGCTCGACTCGTGCCCATTCGAGCAGCCGACCGTTGATGGGCGCCTTCACGGCTGCCATAGACCACTCACCACCTTCGGACCCTCGTGAACCTCAGCCTGCCCTCGGGCACCGACAGTTCAGTCTTGCATCCAGGCACAGTCTGGGTCTGCTCTTAAGCCGCAACCGCATCCAAGGCCGCCGAACTCAGAACAGCTCTAACGGTCGACGGATACCAGCGGGCGCCACCCCGAGCAGTCGGCACGCCGTCGTCATTGAGACCGGAGGCAATCGCCGCAAGGGTCGCGCCGGACTCCCGCTCACGGACCACTCGGTCGGTCACATCCCGCGACAACGTCCGAGGACGACCGAGCCGCTTGCCCTGACCCTTCAGCTGCTGAAGCGCGGCGCTCGTCCGCGCCCCGATGAGCTGGCGTTCATACTCCGCAAACGCAGCCAGGACGTTGGCCATCAGCTGACCACTCGGGACGGTTGTGTCAATCGCCAAGTCGAGCACAACGAGTTGCCATCCCTCACGCCTCCCCCGGTCCATCAGTGTGGCGAAGTCGAGCAGGGACCGCGACAGCCGGTCGAGCTTGGAGACCACCAGCACGGACGCCTCACCCTTGCGAAGCTGCTGCACCGCAGACGCGATGCCGGGACGAGACAGGTTCTTGGCCGGGTAGCCGTCATCGGTCACGAACTCGACGTCCGCCCACCCACGACGCCTAGCCTCAGACCCGATGACGGCTCGCTGGTCAGCAAGGCCGAGCCCAGAGACTGCCTGCTCTTCTGTCGAGACCCGAAGGTAGCCAATGACCTTGTCGGAGCGTCGCTTCATGCGCCCAGATTACACTAAATGGTCGTTTAGTGTATGCCTTACGAATCAGTCCGCCCTGAGGCCCCGAACCAAGTCAGCCGGGTCCACGCCCAAGACCTCCGCGAGGCGGAGGATGTTGCGGAGCGTGAGGTTCGCTTGGCCGCGCTCGATGCGACCGATGAACGACCAGTGGAGCGCCGTCCCTTCGGCAAGCCCTTCCTGAGACAACCCCAGCTCATGCCGACGCTCACGCACTCGCAGACCGAACTCCTGAGCCGCCTGCGGTGGTGGCTTGGGGCTGGTCGTCGGCACCGTCATAGCCCATCCGTCTCAGCAGTTTGCAACCAGAGACCAGATGTTTGAGGTATATACATCTCGACACCAAGCACCGAAGGGAACATCCGATGCGAGCACTCAGCCTCTCGGCAACCGCACTACTTGCAGCCGTTGCGCTCACCGCCTGCGGAGGCGCTGGTGACAAGACCGACGCGTCGGAATCAGAGTCAAGCGCCCCGCCCAAGACGATGTCCCTGTCGGGAACTCTGTCGCTCATCCAGGAGGACCCGTTCCTGCTGAGTGGAGGACCAAAGCCGGGCAAGGCATGCAGTGGCGACGACGCGCTCTCTGACATCAGCGACGGCACACAGGTCACTATCTCGGACAGCACCGGCGCAGCCGTCGGCCTTGCCGAACTGACGGGCGGTCAGTACGTCGAAGGTGCCAACTTCGACCCCGACGGGCCGGACTACGACTGCCAGTTCACGTTCAGCGCGACCAACGTTCCCGCTACGTCGGACATCTACAGCTTCGACCTGGAGGGCCACCCGTCCATCAAGTTCACCAAGGACGAGGCCGGAAGCTTGGCACTGGACCTGAAGGACTGAAGGTGTGCGCACTATCGGGACCTGGCCCACCTGCAAGCGAGCGGCGTATCAATCGGCACCGGCGGTTTCATGCAATCCGAACTGTGGGCGGCCACGAGAAACTGCCCGGAGACGGCCACGAAACTGCCCGCTGGCGGACATGAGAACTG
>NZ_BAAGRO010000044.1:0-28228 GCF_054782915.1 Nocardioides hungaricus
GGAGCCGGACGGTTCGCCATGCCTCATGATTTCAGACAACAAACCATCTAACTACATACGACGCGCGCTACTAACGAAGCGCCCGCGCCCGCACGCGGAACCTCAGGTCGTCGTCGAGCGGGCGGCCCTGGCAGGACCATGAGGTGCCGCTCCAGCAGCCGCGGTAGCGGATGCCGGCGTTGGCCAGCGTCACCTCGACCCGCGAGACCGAGCGGCCGAAGGCGACCCGCACGACGGCGTTCCCGTCGCGCTTCAGCAACGGCGTCAGCGCGACGGTCGAGGGCCGGCCGCCGGTGGGGTAGATCGTGGCGACCGCGCCGGAGCCGCGGCTGGTGTTCGGCAGGTCGAGGGTGAGCCGGAGTGTGCGCGCCGCCAGGCCCGGCGCGCGGTTGAACCGCACGGTCGCCGCGCTGAGGTGGTCGATCACCTTGGTGACGGTGCCGGAGCCGCGGCGGGCGGCGGTGAGGCCGACGGTGCCGGCGAGGCGCGCGGAGGGGTAGCTGCCGTCGCGGCCCTCGTCGTAGGAGAGCCCCGGCCGGCGGTTCGCGGCGGCGAACCGGGCCCAGACACCGCGGAGCCCGCCGCCCCGCGCGGCCAGCACGTTCTCGACCGCCTCGATGGAGTAGTCGTCCGGCCCGCCCGCGGCACCGTCCGCACGCTCCCAGATCTGCCGCATCAGCACCGGCAGCCCGCCCTCGGCGTCGGGGTAGCGCTCGGTGAGGTAGCGGAAGAAGATCCAGTCGCCGTACCGGCGCAGGCCGCTGTCCTTGTCGAGCGGCACCGCGGGCTGCGCGAGCGGGCTGGAGCGGAGGTACTGCCGGTTGTCGTCGACGTCGTCGAAGAGCTCGTCCTCGGCCCAGGTCGCCGTGCTCTCCATGAACCAGACGTCCTCGAGGTAGTCGTAGGAGAACTGGACGGCGTGGAACAGCTCGTGCGCCGCGGTCACCTGGAGGTTCTCCAGCGGGGTTCCCGGGAACTCGGCGAAGTCGTTGTCGATGGCGCAGTACGCCGGCACGTCCCACGGGCCGGAACCGGTCGGCGCCGTGTCGGTGTCGCAGTAGCCGTAGAGGCCCTGGCCGCCGAGGTCCTGGAGGTAGATGTCGAGCAGGCCGTTGCCGCCGCGGGTGCCGTCGGACTTGGGCGCGCGGTAGCCGGCGGCGGCGTAAGTGGCGAGCACGTCCTCGGCGATCGCGGCCACCTGGTCGACGTACTCCGGGGTGGCGGCGTCGGCGCCGGAGGCGTACCAGTGCACGCAGACCGAGGTGTAGCACTGCTGCCGGTCCTGGCCGGGGCGGGCGAGGAGCGCGGCCGCCCGCGCGCGCTGCGAGCCCTCGAGGTCGGCGAGCCCGAGCCGCAGCTCGCGGCGCTCCATGGTGCCGAGGCCGGTGCCGACGGACCCGGGGTCGGACGCCTGGGCCGCCGGCACCGCGCTGAGGGACATGCTCGGGGCGAGGACGGCGAGGGTCAGCAGGGCGAGGAGGGCGCGGCGCACCCTGCCATTAGATCAGCCATCAGAGCAGGGACCGCCCGTCGAACCCCCGCCGAGGCGCGCCGGCCCCGAAGAACGCGGCGAGCGTCGGCGCGACGTCGACGGTCCTCGCCACCCGCGGCGACGCCTTCCTCCGGGGTACGGCGCGGTGGCCGCCGCCGACGAAGAACGGGATCGACCGGGTGGCCGGGTGGCCGTGGTTGCCGGGGAGCGGGTTCGCGGCGACCGGGTCGGGGTCGCTGAACCGCCAGCCCGCCCGGCAGAACGCGACCACGTCGCCGGCCTGCGGCCCGAGCCGCAGCCAGTCGGCGCGGCGGTCCCAGGCGGCGAGCACGCCGTCGGTGCCGCGGGCGATCGCCCGCATCCGCCCGACGGCCTCCTCGCGGCGCCCCGCAGGCCCGGTCCAGTAGAGGAGGTCGGCGCCGCCGTTGTCGGCGATCCGCACGTTGCCGGCCAGCAGCGGGTCGGCCTCCATCGACGCGGACAGGCTGACCACCTTGTCCGGCATCGACCAGTCCATCGAGTGGTCGGAGAGCACGATCACGATCGCGTCGTCCCATTGCCCGCCGGCCTTGAGCGCGTCCACGAACCGCTGCACCTGGGCGTCGGTGGCGGCGAGCGCCAGCCGGCGCGCGACCTGGAGCGAGGTGCCGGTGAGGTCGGAGTGGCCGACGCGGTCGACGTCGCCGAGGCTGACGAACATCAGGTTCGGGTCGAACTCGTCGAGCATCGCCAGCGCGGCGTCGACCGTGAAGACGTCGGGGGCGTGCCCGCTCACCGGGACGATCGGGCCCGGCTCCCAGCGGTGCGTGGGTCGGTCCCCGAAGATCGTGTACAGGTAGGTCTTGCTGAGCACCGTGCCGGTGGTCAGGCCGCGACGGTCGAGCCGCTCGATCACGGTGTCGCTGCGGATGTCGGAGGGCCGGTCGACGTCGCGGACCGCACCGAGCCTGCGGTCGAAGACCGAGTTCGCCGGCACGCCGCTGCGGTCCGGGCGGACGCCGGTCATCATCATCACGTGGTTCGGGATGGTCTCCATCACCGGCATCGAGGACGCCTGCGGGAAGCGCAGCCCGCCGTCGCGCAGCGCCGTGAGGTTCGGCGTCAGCCCGCTGTCGAGCTCGTCGGGGCGGCAGCCGTCGACGACGAGGACGTAGGCGCGCTTGCGGCTGCGCCGGGCGGCGTACGTCGGAGCGGCGGCGGTCGAGAGCACGAGCCCGGCCGCGCCGGCCGTGAGGAGCGTGCGGCGATCAGTCCTCACACCGGCTCCCCGACCTGCTCGACCCGGCCGGTGCCGGTGCGGGTGGCGTAGGAGACCGACCAGGTGATGTCGGTGTCGCGGACGGCGCGGTCGCCGATGACGTACCAGTCCATCTGCGCGCGCTGCGAGGTCAGGTCGAGGACCGAGAAGCCGTGGCTGTCGAAGTCGAGGTACTTGACGTGCCGGTTGTTGGCCTTGATCAGCGTCTCCACCGCGACGCTGGTCGTGCGCGGCGGGCTGCCGGTCATGTCCTTGAGGTTGCTCGACGTCACCGACGAGCAGACGAACTCCACGCCGGCGGAGTCGCCGACCGGATAGGTGGAGGCGTCGTAGGGCAGCTCGCACGCCCACCCCGAGTGGATGTCGCCGGTGACGAACAGCGCGTCGGCGACCTGGTGGTCGCGGATGTGCTGGAACACCTCGCGCCGGTCGTCGGTGTAGCCGTCCCACTGGTCGACGTTGTAGGGGATGCCGTCGCGGGGGAGCAGCCCGGTCACGTCGTTGATCGGGTCGAGCAGTACGTCGGGCAGGCCGCCGAAGTCCACGGGCGCGATCATGACCGGGTTGCCGATGACCTTCCACTGCGCGCGGCCGCGCCTCAGGGAGTCCTTGAGCCAGCCCATCTGCTGGCGGCCGAGGATGGTGCGGTCCGGGTCGCTGACCTGCGGTCCGGGGTAGGCGGCCTGCGCATCGCGGTAGCTGCGCAGGTCGAGCATGCTGATCTCGGCCAGCCGCCCGAACCGCAGCCGCCGGAAGAGCCGGTGGCCGTCGCGCAGCCGGGCGGTGCCGTCCATGCGCACCGGCATCCACTCGTCGTAGGCCCGATGCGCCCGGGCCCGCCGCAGCCGGTAGTCGCCCTCGCCGAGGTCGGGGTTGTGGTTCTCGGCGCCGTCGCGGTACTGGTCGTTGGCGACCTCGTGGTCGTCCCAGGTGATGATCCACGGGTACCTCGCGTGCAGGGCCTGGAGGTCGGGGTCGGTCTTGTACTGCGCGTGCCGCTGCCGGTAGTCGCTCAGCGAGAGCATCTCGCGCGGCGGCACGTGGCTGCGGATGTCGACGTCGTCGGACCCGTAGCCGTACTGGCCGGGCGCGTACTCGTAGACGTAGTCGCCGAGGTGCAGCACCGCGTGCAAGTCGTCGCGGGCGGCGAGCCCGCGGTAGGCGCTGAACCAGCCGGCCTGCCAGTTCGAGCAGGAGACGACGCCGAAGCGCAGGTGGTCGGGCTCGGCGTGCGCCGCCGGCGCGGTGCGGGTGCGGCCGGCCGGGCTGGTGGCGCCGGCGCAGCGGAACCGGTAGTGGTACCAGGTGGCCGGCGCCAGGCCGGTCACGTCCACCTTGACCGTGTGGTCGCGGCTCGGCCCGGTCGCGAACGTCCCCCGGCGTACGACGCGGCGGAACCGTGCGTCTCGCGCCACCTCCCACTCGACGTCGACCCTCGGCCCCGCGCCCGAGCCCGGGGTGCTGGCCGCGGTCGGGGTGACCCGGGTCCAGAGCAGCACCGCGTCGGGCAGCGGGTCGCCGGAGGCGACGCCGTGGCGGAAGACGCGCCCGCGCGCGCCTGCGGCGAAGCTCTCGGGGGTCGAGGGGAGCGCGCCCGGCTGGAGCGCGAGGGCGGCGGCGCCGGCGGCGGTGGTGCCGAGGACCGAGCGGCGTCGTAGGGGAGCGGGCGTCGTCACGCCTCACTCAACGACGAGGCCCTCCGGGGGTTCTGCTCGTTCACCGAGTGTTCGCTCAACTGTTCGCCGACGCCAGAGCCGGTCGAGCGGCACCCGGCCCAGGGCCTGCGCGATCAACCAGCCGGCGAGGATGACCAGCCAGCCGGCCACCGCGTCGACCACCCAGTGGTTGCCGGTGCCGACGATGACGACCGCGGTGCCGGCGGCGTAGACCCAGCCGAGCACCCGCACCCAGTGCCGGGTCGCGTAGAGCTGCAGCGCGAGCGCCACCCACAGCGACCAGCCGGCATGGAGCGAGGGGAACGCCGCGAGCTGGTTGGTCAGCCCGCCGAGACCCCTCGGGGCGGAGGCGTCGCCACCCCACCAGCCGTCGGCGGAGTAGAGGCTGAGCACGTCGACGTACCCGTTGATGAACCGCGGGGGAGCGGTGGGCAGCGTGATGTAGAAGACCAGGCCGATCAGGGTGCCGATCACCAGGGCGCGGCGGGCCGGGCCGTAGCGGTCGAGGCCGAGCCGCCAGAGCCACACCAGGACGGCCGCGGTGACGACGTAGTGGAGGCTGGCGTACCAGTAGCTGCCCGCCAGGCCGATCACTCGGTAGTCGACGAAGAGCTGGTTGAGCGGGATCTCCCAGCGGATGCCGATGCCCCGCTCGAACTGCAGCAGCTCGTCGGCCCGCCGCACCGCCGGGCTCCAGTCGGTGTCGGCGAGCAGCCGGGCGAGGCTGTACACGACCCAGAGACCGAGGATGAGGAGGACCTCGAGGCCCGCTCTGGCCCATCCCGGGAGGGCGCTTGTCCGCGCGAGGGCAGGTGCCGTGGTCACAGCACCAGCCTCGTCCATGCACCCTCCCCGTGGGATCCGGGATCCGCCCGGACTCAACACCAGGGTCTGCTCAGGTATTTCCCCGACTGTTCAGAAGCCGTCAGACCCGGCGCAGCACTGCCGTCACCTTACCGAGGATCGTGGCGTGGCTGCCGTCGATGGGATCGTAGGCAGCGTTGTGCGGCAGCAGCCACACATTTCCGTCCTTGCGCTGGAACGTCTTGACGGTGGCCTCGTCGTCGAGGAGCGCAGCGACGATGTCGCCGTTGGAGGCGGTCTGCTCGCGGCGGACCACGACGTAGTCGCCGTCGCAGATCGCGGCGTCGATCATCGAGTCGCCGCGGACCTCGAGCAGGAACAGCTCGCCGTCGCCGACCAGCTGCCTGGGCAGCGGGAAGACCTCGTCGTAGGTCTGCTCGGCGAGGATCGGGCCGCCGGCCGCGATCCGGCCGAGGAGGGGGACGTACTGCGCCGGCGGGCGGGCGTCGCCGATGCCGGTCTCGTCGATGCCGCCGTCCTCGGGGTGGGCCTCGGCACCGGAGATGGAGCGGCGGGCGGCCATCACCTCGGGGAGGAAGACCTCGAGCGCCCGGGGCCGGTTGGGGTCGCGCTTGAGGAAGCCCTTCTCCTCCAGCACCTTGAGCTGGTGGGCCACGCTCGAGGAGCTGGTCAGGCCGACCGCCTCGCCGATCTCGCGCATCGACGGCGGGTAGCCGCGCTTCTCGATGGAGTCCTTGATGTGGGCGAGGACCCGCTGCTGGCGCGGCGTGAGCCCGGTCGCGTCCGGGGGGCCGTCGGGCAGCTCCGTCACCGTGGGGGAGACCTTCTTCTGGGTGGCCATGGGCCGACGGTAGCCCTCCGGACCGTCCAGGTTCAAACATCTGTTCGAACGGCGTGTCGCCCGCCCGCTCCAGGAGCCGGCTCGAACAGATGTTCGTGTCGCTGCTTGCGCCGTTCGAACACCTGCTCTATCGTCGTACACACGTTCGATCGAACACCTGATCGAGAGCCCGGCCCGGACCGGTCCGCGAGGACTGTCGGTGGCCGCCTCTAGAACTGGTGCCAGGCAGCTTCCCCCACTTCCCCAGGAGCCTTCGATGAGCACGATGACCGCCACTCACCTCCCTGCCACCTCGCCTACCACCACGCCTATCACCGCTGTCCGGCTCACCCGCCGCGGCCGGCTGGTGGTCCTCGCGGTCGCCCTGGTGGCCGTGCTCGCCGTCGGCCTCCTGCTCGCCTCCGGCTCCGTCGCCACCGACGAGCCCGGCACTCCCGAGCCGACCCGCGTCGTGCTCGTCGGCGCCGGCGACACCCTCTGGGAGATCGCCGCCGGCCTCGCCGACGACGGCGACGTGCGCGCGATGATCGACCGGATCGAGAGACTCAACGCGCTCGAGTCGGGCATGGTCGTCGCCGGCCAGCAGCTGGTGGTGCCTATCGGTGGTTGAGGAGGGCGCTCTGCGCCCGTCTCGAAACCACCACAGCTCGAGACTTCGCCCGGCCGCCTCGACCCCGGCCGGGCGAAACCGGGGAAGACGAGGGGCGGGACCGGCACCGGTCCCGCCCCTCGCGGTGTCAGTCGCGGTGTCAGGTCGCCCGGTCAGTGGGAGGCCCGCCGGCCGCCGACCGGCCGCCGCAGGTCCCCGCCCCTCTCGGGCGCGCGGGTGATGCCGATGCGCCGGGTCACCCGGGCGACCAGCATCAGCCCGACGAACAGGCAGGCCACCGCGCCGACCGACGCGAGCGCGAGGAACCACCAGGCCGTGTCGTCGCCGCTGCGGGCCGTCGAGCCGAAGTCGATGGCGGCGTAGACGAGGTAGCCCCAGGCCACGACGCAGGCGGTGATGCCGAGCGCCAGGAGCAGGAGGGCGGGCTGGAACCGTGCCCTGCGCCGGGGTCCCCGGCGTGACCCGGCCCGCTTGCCTCCCGTCGTACCCACCACGGGAGCCATTGTCCCCGATGGGTCTAGGCGGCGACGGCGAGCTCCTCGCGCAGCCGGGCGACGAGGCGGGAGAGCAGCCGTGAGACGTGCATCTGGCTGACGCCGATCTCCTCGCCGATCTCGGCCTGCGTGCAGCCACGCAGGAACCGCATCTCGACGATCAGCTGCTCGCGGCGCGACAGCTTCGAGAGCAACGGCGCGAGCATCGCGCGGGCGTCGGCCAGGTCGAAGCCGGGGTCGACCCCGCCGATCCGCTGGCCGGCGGTCTCGTCGCCCTTCTCGCCGGCCGGCACGTCGAGTGAGGCGGGGGCGAAGCAGCCCTGGGCGCCGAGCGCGTCGACGACCTGCTCGAGGTCGATCTCGAGGTGGGCGGCGATCTCGCTGGGCCGCGGCGCCCGGCCGAGGCGCTGGTAGAGCTCGGCCTCGCAGCCGGCGATCCTCTGCTGGGTCTCCTGGATCGAGCGCGGCGGCCGGACCGTCCAGCCGAGGTCGCGGAAGTGGCGGCGGATCTCGCCACGGATGGTCGGCACGGCGAAGCTGAGGAACTCGTGGCCGCGGTCGGGGCGGAAGCCCTTCACGGCCTTGACGAGCCCGACGTAGGCGACCTGCTCGAGGTCGTCGTCGGCGATGCCGCGGTTGCGGAAGCGGCGGGACAGCTCGCGAGCGAGCGACATGTTGTGGCGGACGATCTCATCCTCGATCGTGGCGCGCTCGCCAGGGGTGGTGGCGGCACGCTCGGCGAAGAGCTGGGCGGTGATCTCGGAGCGACTCTCGGACATCGTGGACAACGTGCTGAGCCTCCCTGTGCGGTTGTGGGCGCCTGGTCTCGACGCCACAGGCCTCCTTCCGCCCACGATCGAGGGAGAAACCACCCCCTGGGGTGAAGACCCGTCGAGTCGGCGCAAGTTGCCCGCAGGGAGGGTGCGAGTCGGCGCAAGTTGCCCGCAGGGAGGGTGCGAGTCGGCGCAAGTTGCCCGCAGGGAGGGTGCGAGTCGGCGCGAGTTGCCCGCCTCCCGGGCAAGATGAGCCGACTCGACGCCCGTGAGCGGGCAAGACGCGCCGAGTCGGCGGGCCTACTTGCGCGGGCCCGGGTCCCGGCGTACGGTTGCCCCTACATCTAGTAGTTACAAGGATGTAGTTATCCACATCTAGTGCACAGCGGGAAGCTGCTCGTACACAGCGGGGACCTGGAAGCACACCGCCCGACCCCTTGTTCTACACAGCGAGACCCCCGATATCCACAGGCCAGCACACCCGGAGGGAGGGACCCGATGCACTGTCCGTACTGCCGCAACGCCGACACCCGGGTGCTCGACTCCCGGGTCGCCGACGACGGCGGCTCGATCCGCCGCCGGCGTACCTGCTCGGCCTGCGAACGGCGGTTCACGACCGTCGAGATGATGCAGCTGACCGTGCTCAAGCGCTCCGGCGCGACCGAGCCGTTCAACCGGGAGAAGGCGATCGCCGGCGTCCGCAAGGCGTGCAAGGGCCGCCCGGTCACCGAGGACCAGCTCGCCTGCCTCGGCCAGGAGGTCGAGGACGCGCTCCGGCTCGCCGGTGTCGCCGAGGTCCCGGCCCACGAGGTGGGCCTGGCGATCCTCGGCCCGTTGCGGCAACTCGACGAGGTCGCCTACCTCCGCTTCGCGTCGGTGTACCGCGCCTTCGAGTCGGCCGACGACTTCGAGGACGAGATCGCGGAGCTGCGCGCGAGCCGACCGGCGGTCGAGCCCGCCCTGACCCAGCCCGTGCCGACGGGCTGACCCAGACCGCCCGGCGTGTGTAGTGGGGAAGCTGCACGCGCCGGGCGCACCAACGTCGCCACCGGCTGTCGGTGGCAGCAGTTTCAATCGATCCAGCACCAACCTCGAGAGACGGGACGAAGAGGGATGACCGAGACGGTGAGCGGCAAGACCACGAAGGCGGGCGCCGGGCTGAAGATCGAGCGCGTCTTCAGCACGGACGGCGTGCATCCCTACGACGAGATCACGTGGGAGCGCCGCGACGTCGTGCAGACCAACTGGAAGACCGGCGAGACGGTCTTCGAGCAGCGCGGCGTGGAGTTCCCCGACTTCTGGTCGATCAACGCCTCGACCATCGTCACGACCAAGTACTTCCGCGGCGCGGTCGGCACCGACGTGCGTGAGTGGAGCCTCAAGCACATCGTCGACCGGGTCGTGAAGACCTACACCAGGGCCGGCGTCGACCACGGCTACTTCGCGTCCGCTGCCGACGCCGAGGTCTTCGAGCACGAGCTCACCTGGCTGCTCGTGCACCAGTACTTCTCCTTCAACTCCCCGGTCTGGTTCAACGTCGGCACCCCGTCGCCGCAGCAGGTCTCAGCCTGCTTCATCCTCTCCGTCGACGACTCGATGGACTCGATCCTGAACTGGTACAAGGAGGAGGGCTTCATCTTCAAGGGCGGCTCCGGTGCCGGCCTGAACCTCTCCCGCATCCGCTCCTCCAGGGAGCTGCTCTCCTCCGGCGGTACGGCGAGCGGCCCGGTCTCCTTCATGCGCGGCGCCGACGCCTCGGCCGGCACCATCAAGTCCGGCGGCGCCACCCGCCGCGCGGCCAAGATGGTCGTCCTCGACGTCGACCACCCCGACATCGAGGAGTTCGTCGCCACCAAGGCGCGCGAGGAGGACAAGATCCGCGCGCTGCGCGACGCCGGCTTCGACATGGACCTCGGCGGCGCCGACATCACCTCGGTCCAGTACCAGAACGCCAACAACTCCGTGCGCGTCAGCGACGAGTTCATGCGCGCCGTCGAGGAGGGCGCCGACTTCGGCCTGCGCGCCCGCAAGACCGGCGAGGTCATCGAGCGCGTCGACGCCCGCACCCTGTTCCGCAAGATCAGCCAGGCGGCGTGGGAGTGCGCCGACCCCGGCCTGCAGTACGACGACACGATCAACGACTGGCACACCAACCCCGAGACCGGCCGGATCACCGCGTCCAACCCGTGCTCGGAGTACATGTCGCTCGACAACTCCTCGTGCAACCTGGCGTCGCTGAACCTGCTGAAGTTCCTCAAGGACGACACTGCTGCCGGTCCGGGGGGCTTCGACGCCGAGCTGTTCGCCCGGGCCGTCGAGCTGATCATCACCGCGATGGACATCTCGATCTGCTTCGCGGACTTCCCGACCGAGGCGATCGGCAAGACCACCGTCGACTACCGCCAGCTCGGCATCGGCTACGCCAACCTCGGCGCGCTGCTGATGGCGATGGGCCTCGGCTACGACAGCGACGGGGGTCGCGCGATGGCGGCCACCATCACCTCGCTGATGACCGGTACGTCGTACAAGCGCTCGGCCGAGCTCGCCGGTGTCGTCGGCCCCTACGCCGGCTACGCCCGCAACGCCGAGGCGCACAAGCGGGTGATGCGCAAGCACCAGGCGGCCAACGACGCCGTCCGCACGCTCGCGATCGCCGACAACCAGGTGCACAAGCTGGCCACCCAGGCGTGGGCCGACGTGGTCGCGCTCGGCGAGGTCAACGGGTTCCGCAACGCGCAGGCCTCGGTGCTCGCGCCCACCGGCACCATCGGCTTCATGATGGACTGCGACACGACCGGCATCGAGCCGGACTTCTCGCTGGTCAAGTTCAAGAAGCTGGTCGGTGGCGGCTCGATGCAGATCGTCAACCAGACCATCCCGCGGGCCCTGAGGAAGCTGGGCTACGACCCGGAGCTGGTCGAGGCGATCGTCGCCTACATCGCCGAGCACGGCCACGTGATCGACGCCCCGGGCCTGAAGACCGAGCACTACGAGGTGTTCGACACCGCGATGGGCGCCCGCTCGCTCAAGCCGATGGGCCACGTGCGGATGATGGCGGCCGCGCAGCCGTTCCTCTCCGGCGCGATCTCGAAGACGGTCAACCTGCCGGAGTCGGCGACCGTCGAGGAGATCGAGGAGGTCTACCTCCAGTCGTGGAAGCTCGGCCTCAAGGCGACCGCGATCTACCGCGACAACTGCAAGGTGGGCCAGCCGCTCGCCGACGGCGGCGGCAAGGCCAAGAAGGACGCCGCCGACGCCGTGGCCGCTGCCGACGAGGCCGCGACCACGGTGGTCGAGAAGATCGTCTACGCCCCGACCCGCAAGCGCCTGCCGAAGTCGCGTGCCTCGCGCACCACCTCCTTCACCGTGGGCGGCGCCGAGGGCTACATGACCTCGGGTGCGCACGAGGACGGCGAGCTCGGCGAGGTGTTCCTCAAGCTGGGCAAGCAGGGCTCGACCCTGGCCGGCGTGATGGACGCCTTCTCGATCGCGGTCAGCATCGGCCTGCAGTACGGCGTCCCGCTGGAGACCTACGTCTCGAAGTTCACCAACCTGCGCTTCGAGCCGGCCGGCCTCACCGACGACCCGGACATCCGGATGTCGCAGTCGATCATGGACTACATCTTCCGCCGCCTGGCGCTGGACTACCTCGACTTCGACAAGCGCGCCGCCCTGGGCATCTACTCCGCCGAGGAGCGCCAGCGCTACCTCGAGACGGGCTCCTACGAGCCGGTCGAGGAGACCGGCTCGCCGGCCGAGCTGATCGAGGCCCCGGTCGTCGAGTTCGTCGCCGCGGCCCCCCCGGTGGTCGAGGAGGTTGCGCAGCAACCGTCTCGAAACCACGACTCGAAGGGCAGCAACGAGCGCCAGGTCCCCGCGGCGGAGACCAGGACCGCCCACACCTCGGCCGAGCTCCTCGAGCAGATCACCGGCCACGCGGTCGACAGCCCGCTCTGCTTCACCTGCGGCACCAAGATGCGCCCCGCCGGCTCCTGCTACGTCTGCGAGGGCTGCGGCAGCACCAGCGGCTGCAGTTGATGCCGAGCTGAATAACGCGAGGGCGGCCATCCACGGGATGGCCGCCCTCGGCGCGTTTCAGCGCAACTCGATGAGCCGCTGGCCTTCATCGATCACACCGACGACCTTGTCGATCAGCGGTCGGACCACACCAGGAGCACAGAGCGTCGGGTGTTGCCCACGCGGACCCACACCACCGCCGGTGTCTCGCCGCCTCGCGATCATGTTCGCGAAGTCTTCGTCCTTGGTGACGATGACGGCGCTGTTGTTGAGGCGTACGCCCATAGTTCCCGGTCGGGTACGTCGCCAGGTCCGATCTGGTGACGTGCTCGGCCCGATGCCCGTGCTCGCGCAGCAGGCGCGCCGACGCCGGCGGCAGTTGGGCGTCGACGAGGAATCGCACGATGCTACGAGGCGGTCAGGATCGTGTGGTCGGCCTGAGCGGCGGCGTACTCGAGGCATGCCTCGATGTCATCGGCGGCCAGATACGGGTAGTCCCCGAGGATCTCTGCCTCATCGGCCCCGGCGACCAAGTTGGATGACCTCCCAGCCCACGTCCCGGGGCCATAGTCCCGGGGCCATAGGAATCGGCTGACCCGACGACCTGCGCTGAAACGGCAGTCGGAGCGCGGCAGGCACCGGTCATCGTGGCGCAATTGCGCCGAGATGGCAGTCGGGTCGGGGCAACCACTGCCACAACGGCGCAATTGCGCCGAGATGGCAGTCGGGACAGCCCAGGCATGCCCCACGACCAGCCCGCGTGGCCTTCCCCACCAGCCCACCTGAACAGTCAGACGAGACGGTCGCCCAGCAGAGGAAGGGGACTCACCGAGCGGATGACGTCGGCCGGGTCGCAGCCAACGGTCGACGTCCTGCCGCCGGGGTGTCACCGCGGGGTCACCGGGGCGTCGCCGACGGGGGAGAGCGTCGGGGACATGACTGATCTCGGGCTCCCTCGTCGTACCCTCCTCCGCGCCGGCGGCCTCGCCGCGGGCACGCTCGCCACCGGCGCCCTCGCCGGATCCCCGGGCGCCAGCGCGGCCGGCCTGGTCTCGCGCCGCCTGGAGCTGCCCTCGGGCGTGCAGAGCGGGGACGTGACCACCCGCGGGGCGGTGCTGTGGGCGCGCTCGTCGGGCCCCGGCCGGCTGATCGCGCAGGTCGGCCACCGCCGGATCGTCGGGCCGCGGGCGAGCGCGGCCAGTGACTTCACCGCGAAGATCGCGCTGCAGGGGCTCGCGCCCGGGCGGGAGTACGCCGTCCGCCTCTCGTTCGAGGACGACCACGGCCGGCGGGGCGAGTCGCAGGTGGCGTCGTTCGCGACCGGGTCGGAGCGGCCCGCCGCGACCAGCTTCGTGTGGAGCGGCGACTGCTGCGGGCAGGGGTGGGGGATCAACCCCGACGTGGGCGGGCTGACCGGCTTCAGGTCGATGCACCGGACGCGGCCGGACTTCTTCCTGCACTCCGGGGACACCGTCTACGCCGACGGGCCGATCGCGGAGACCGTGACCGAGCCGGACGGGCAGGTGTGGCGCAACGTGGTGACCGAGGAGGTCGCCAAGGTCGCCGAGACGCTCCGAGAGTTCCGCGGCCGGCACCGCTACACCCGGCTGGACGCCCACGTCCGCGCGATGGCGGCCGAGGTGCCCACGGTCGCGCAGTGGGACGACCACGAGACGACCAACAACTGGTACCCCGGCGAGGTGCTCGACGACCCGCGCTACACCCAGGAGCGGCGGGTCGACGTCCTGGCCGCCCGCGGCCGGCAGGCCTGGCAGGAGAACATGCCGATCGCCGACCCGCGGGCCCACCGCCGCGACGGCGGGTTCGCGCCGGCCCGGATCTACCGCAAGGTCGAGCGCGGCGCGCACCTCGACGTCTTCTGCCTCGACATGCGCACCTACAAGAGCCCCAACACCGACGGCCTCGAGGCCGAGCCCACCAATATCTTGGGCACCGAGCAGGTGGACTGGCTGATCCGCGAGGTCCGGCGATCGCGCGCCACCTGGAAGGTCATCGCCAACGACCTGCCGCTCGGGCTGGTCGTGCCCGACGGCCCGATCGCCCAGGAGTCCCTGGCCAACCGCGACCCCGGCCGGCCGCTCGGCAAGGAGCAGGAGATCGCCGCCGTGCTGTCGGCGTTCAAGCGGTACGGCGTACGCAACGTCGTCTGGCTGACCGCGGACGTCCACTACTGCGCGGCGCACTACTACGACCCGGCGCGCGCCGGCTTCGCCGACTTCGACCCGTTCTGGGAGTTCGTCACCGGACCGATCGCCGCCGGCACCTTCGGACCCAACGACCTCGACGCCACGTTCGGCCCCGAGGTGGTCTTCAGCAAGTACGCCGCCGTCGCCAACGAGTCGCCGCGGGTGGGCAACCAGTTCTTCGGCCACGTCGCCATCGACGCGGCCGGCCTGATGACGGTCAGCCTGCGCGACCTCGCCGGCACGGTGCTCTACTCGAAGGACCTCGAGCCGGCGGCCTGAGCCCCGGGTCAGCGCCGCACCGGCGACCCTCCACGCTGGTGCGCAGTTTGGGTCATGGTGGGGAGAACGGCGGCCCAGCCTCGGCGAGAAGGGCGTCGACAGCCGTCGGATAGGCCGAGCAGGCGGCCCCTACTCGGTAACCCACGAATCTTGTGAGCGAGGCCCCGGCCCGCAACCCCATCACTCCAGGAAGGGGTCACTTCATACTGTTTAGCGCCGAGCGACCCGCCGATCTCGACCGGTTCGGCTCAGGGTCCAGCCGGAGTCCGGCGCCGGCCGACGGCGCAGGATGGGTCAGCGCCGTACGCGGGCGAGGCAGACCTCGCCGGTGCCGGGGTTGACGGCGCGGAAGGTGAAGGTGTCGCGGCCGGCCGGGTCGGGGGTGCGGCGGTCGACGTCGAAGGAGCCGCTCGGGCCGCGGGTGGTGGAGCGGCCGGTGTCGACGACGTTGCCGTCGCGCTTGAGGGTCCAGCGCCAGGTCTGGCCGGAGCGGAAGCTGTCGATCTCGGCCTCGACCTCCATCCGGCCGTCGTTGGGGTCGGCCTTGATCTTCCAGTCGGTCGTGCCGGAGCAGGAGCCGGTACGAGTGCGGTCGTCGTCGTCGGCCTGTGCCGGGACGGCGCTCGCGAGCGCGATGGTCGGGGCGGCCAGGAGGGCGAGGGCGGTGAGAGCGATGGTCTTCTTCATGTGCTCAGCGTGTCCGGCCGACATGGGACCGACGTGAGCCGGCGATGAGAGTCCCTTCATCGACGGCGGCCGTCAACGGCGGCGCAGCCGGTCGACCTCGGCCTCCAGTGCGCGCACCCGTTCCTCGAGCGCCAGCACGTGGGCGATGCCGGCGAGGTTGAGGCCGGCGGCGAGCAGCTCGCGGATGCGGTGGAGCCGGTCGATGTCGTCGGCGCTGTAGCGGCGGGTGCCGCCGGCGGTGCGGTCGGGCTCGATCAGGCCGCGACGCTCGTAGACGCGCAGGTTCTGGATCTCCATCGACACCATCTCGGCGGCGACGGAGATCGCGAAGACTCCCCGACCTCTCTGAATTCTCTGCGGCACGGGTTGATTTTGCCTGACGAGTGGAATATAAGAAACCTGTAACTGATGTTATAGGTACGAGCCCGGAGCCCCGGGCCCTCGGCAGAGAACCAGGAGGACTAGTGATGTTGCTGCGCACCACCGACCCGTTCCGTGACTTCGACCGCCTGACCCAGCAGATCTTCGGCACGACCAACCGTCCCGCGGTGATGCCGATGGACGCCTGGCGCGAGGGCGACACGTTCGTGATCGAGTTCGACCTCCCCGGCGTGGCCAAGGACAGCATCGACCTCGACGTCGAGCGCAACGTGCTCACCGTGCGCGCCGAGCGGGTCGCCCGCAACGGCGACTGGGAGGCGCTGGCCTCCGAGCGTCCAAAGGGCCAGTTCAGCCGGCAGCTCGTGCTCGGCGACAACCTCGACCTCGAACGCATCGAGGCGGCGTACGCCGACGGCGTACTGCGCCTCGTCGTCCCGGTCGCGGAGCGGGCGAAGCCCCGCAAGATCGACATCGGCTCGGGCGCGAGCGACTCCGAGCGCACCGCCATCGAGGCCTGATCGACCAGCCGGACCGGCCCCGCCGCGCGCACGCAGCGCCGGCGGGGCCGGCTCTCTTCTGCCGCCGAGGTACTCGGGTTCACACCGATAGGGCAGGCTGGTCGCATGACGACGACTATCGCCCGACTCTCCGCCGAGGACCTCGAGCTGCTCGGCAAGGAGCTCGACACGATCCGGCAGGACGTGCTCGACTCCCGGGGCGAGCGGGATGCGGCGTACATCCGGCGCCTGGTGCGGGCGCAGCGGCTGATCGAGCTCGGGAGCCGCGCCGTCCTGCTCCGGAGCCGGAGGCCGTCGCACTGGGTGCTCGGCACCGCCGGGCTGGCGCTGGCGAAGATCCTCGACAACATGGAGATCGGGCACAACGTCCTGCACGGCCAGTGGGACTGGATGCGCGACCCCAAGATCCACTCCAGCACCTGGGAGTGGGACCACGTGACGCCGGCGGCGCAGTGGAAGCGGACGCACAACGAGACCCACCACACGTACACGAACATCCTCGGCAAGGACAACGACCTCGGCTACGGGATCATGCGCGTCGACGAGGCGCAGGCATGGCAGCCGCGGCACCTCGTGCAGCCGGCGTGGAACCTCGTCACGGCGTGCATCTTCGAGTACGGCATCGCCCTCTTCGACCTCGACCTCGGCGAGCACCTCCGTGACAAGCGCCGGCTCTCGCCGGAGAAGAAGGTCGAGGTGAAGGCGGCGCTGGCCAAGGCGAGCCGCCAGCTCACCAAGGACTTCGTGATCTACCCGGCGCTCTCGGGTCGCGGCTGGCGCTCGACGCTCGCCGCCAACGCGACCGCCAACCTGGTCCGCAACCTGTGGAGCCACTCGGTGATCATGTGCGGCCACTTCCCCGAGGGCGTGGCCACCTTCGAGCAGGATCAGCTCGACGAGAACGAGAGCCGCGGCAGCTGGTACCTGCGCCAGATGCTCGGCTCGGCCAACATCTCCGGCTCGCGCGCGCTGCACCTGCTGACCGGCAACCTGTCCCACCAGATCGAGCACCACATCTTCCCGGACCTGCCGAGCAACCGGTACGCCGAGATCGCCCCTCGGGTCCGCGAGGTGTTCGCGAAGTTCGAGCTGCCCTACAACGCGCGGTCGATGGTGCGCCAGGTCGGCAGCGCCTGGCACAAGGTGGTGCGGCTGTCGCTGCCCAACGGCTGGCTGGCCGAGACCAACCGGCGCAACCTGGTCCCGCAGCTGCGCGGCCTCGCCGGCCGGGTGGTGCTCCCCGCGTCCTGACGTCGTCGGTCAGCCGGCAGTGCGCGGAACCGGGATGCGGGCGAGCACGGCGTCGTCGTACTGCGGGTCGCGCACGTAGGTGCCGCGGACGGCGGGGTGGCGCAGGTAGGCCAGCCGGCTGAGCTCGTGGCGAGACTTGCGGGTGCCGTCGACGACGATGCCGGCGAGGAGCAGCAGGCACGCGGCCAGCACGAGGAAGCCGGCGACGACCAGGGACGGCATCCGCGGCACCATCCCGGTCTGCACGTACTCGACCATGACCGGCGTGGCCAGCCCGGCCGAGACGACGAACACCAGCGCGGCGATCAGGCCGAAGAAGGAGATCGGGCGCTCGTGGCGGGTGAGCGTCATGATCACGTTGAGGATCTTCCAGCCGTCGCGGTAGGTGCGCAGCTTGGAGGCCGAGCCCTCGGGGCGGTCCTTGAAGCCGACCTCGTACGTCGCCGAGGGGATGCGCAGCGCGAGCGAGTGGACGGTCAGCTCGGTCTCGATCTCGAACTCGCGGGACACCGCCGGGAAGCTCTTCACGAACCGCTGGGAGAAGACCCGGTAGCCCGAGAGCATGTCGCCCATGGTGTCGCCGAAGATGCCGCAGACGATCCGGTTGAGCAGCCGGTTGCCGAACTCGTGGCCCGCGCGGTACGCCGACCCGCGGCGAACGCCGACCACCTGGTCGAGGTTCTCCTCGACGAGCCGCTCGATCATCGCGGGCGCGGCGGCGGCGTCGTAGGTGTCGTCGCCGTCGATCAGCAGGTAGATGTCGGCGTCGATGTCGGCGAACGCCCGCCGGACGACGTTGCCCTTGCCCCGGTGCGGCTCGGCGCAGACGGTCGCGCCGGCCTCGAGAGCGCGCTCGACGGTGCGGTCGGTGCTGTCGTTGTCGTAGACGTAGACGGCCATGCCGGGGACGGCCGCGCGCAGGTCGCCGACCACGGTCGCGACGGCGGCCTCCTCGTTGTGGCAGGGCACGATGGCGGCGACGCGGTACCGCTCGGCAATCGACATGCGCAGACCCCCACCTAGGCCGGGCCCCGAGGCCCACTTGCGGCGTTCAACGCGAGGGTGGCCCGGTGGTTACGCAGAAGTAGGAACTTGTTTCAGTTCCGTTCACGCGCGGCGGTAGACGTCGACCAGCCGGTCGACGTGGGCGTCCCAGGAGTACGCCGCCGCGACGTGCTCGCGCGCCGCCTCGCCGAGCCGCCGCATCTCGCCGGGGTCGGCGACCAGCGCGCGCAGCGCACTGCGCAGGTCGCCAGCGGCCAGGTCGACGAACCGGACGCCCGGCCCGGAGGTCCACGGCGAGCGCAGCGCGGGGTCCTCGCGCAGCAGCACCGGGAGGCCCGAGGCCATCGCCTCGATCACGGTGAGCGGGCACTCGCCGACCGAGGCGACGACCAGGGCGTCCGCGCTGCGGTAGACCTCCGGCATCTCCGCGGCGGGGACCGCGCCGAGGAAGGTGAGCCGCTCGTCGTCGTACCCGGGCGGGCGGTCGCCGCCGGCGAAGACCAGGTCGTAGTCGTCGGCCGCGGCGGCCGCGACGACGTCGAAGCCCTTCTTGGGCACGAACCGGCCGACGAAGAGGACGCGCGGACGTGCGCGTGTGGCGGGCGGTCCGGGGTGGAACCGAGCGGTGTCGACGCCGTTGCCCAGCACCTGCGTCCGGCCGGCGGGGAGCCCGCGCGCGACGTGCTCGTCGATCGCCAGCACCGCCCGCGCTCCACCCAGCACGAGACGCCCGAGCGTCGCGAGCACGACGCCCTGCACGGCACGGACGAGAGCGGAGGAGTGGTGCACGAAGCCGACGTGCCGGTGCACGACGTACGGCGTGCGCAGCGCCCGGCACCACAGCGCCGCCACCCAGGAGCTGACGTAGAGGACGTCGTGGACGTGCACGACGTCGGCGCGGCGCACCTCGCCGAGCAGGCGGGAGACCAGCCGCGGGGAGAAGAGCGGGAAGGGGACGCCGAAGCGCTCCTCGAGGCCGTTCCACGCGCGCACCCGCACGGTGCGCACGCCGTCCTCGTCGCGCACGCCCGCCCCGACCGCGCCGGCGCTGCTCACGAGCGACACCCGCCACCCCCGCGCGCGGAGCCCCTGCGTCTCCGCGCCGACCACCGTCTCCAGGCCGCCGAGGTGGGGCAGCGCCTGGTGTGCGACGTGCAGCACCTGCCCCGGGCTCGGCGCTGGTTCAGACGGTGGTTCAGACAGGGGCACCCGCGCAGTATGCCGCGCGTAACCAGCCCGACACCCCCGCGTTGGTCCCGGCATGTTCGGGGAGGGCTGGCACCGTCGCGTCGTACCCGTGACGACCCTGCTGGTCGGGGTCGTCGCGCTGCTGGCGCTGCTCCTCCCCGGCCTCCGCGACCAGCTCGCGCTCTCCGCGACCCACCGGCAGCAGGAGTACGTCGCCCTCTCGTTCGCCCGCGGCGACGACGGCACCGTCGCCACCTGCGAGCGGGCGCGTGGCCGGCTGCGGGTCGGGTTCGTCGTGACCAGCGCGCTCCCGGAGGCCCGCGAGCTCGGCTACGTCGTGGCCGTCGGCGACTCGGAGGTCGACGGCCGCGTCACGGTCGCGCCCGGCGAGTCCGCCGGGGTCGCGCGGGTCGTCCCGCTGCCGCGGGAGCGGCGCTTCGACGTCGAGGTCCGGCTGCCCGCCGAGGACCGCCGGATCCGGGCCCACTGCGGGGGAGCCGGGTCGTGAGGGTCGCCGTCGTCACGCCTCGCTTCCCGCCCGACCCCGGCGGGATGGAGCAGTACGCCGCCTGGGTCGCTCGCACGATGCGCGACCGCGGCCACGAGGTCGTGGTCGTCACCACCGGCCGGCGCGCCGGCCGGAGCACCTACCAAGGCCTCCCGGTCGTCCGGCTGGGCACCTGGCTCACCGTCTCCAACACCCCGGTCAACCCGTTGTGGGCCATCCAGCTCCGTCGCCTCCTGCGGGGCGTCGACGTGGTCAACGCGCACGCGCCGGTGCCGGGGCTGGCCGACCTCGCGGCGTACCTCTCGCCGGCGCCGGTCGTCCTCACCTACCACTCCGGCTCGCTCGCCAAGGGCGGCCGGGTCGACCCGCTGCTGCGCGGCTACGAGCGGGTGGTGCTGCCGCGCGTCTTCCGGCGCAGCCGGGCGCTGGTCGCCGTCTCGCCGGTCTCGCTGGCCCACGCAACCGGCCGCGCCACCCTGATCCCTCCGGGCGTGGACGGCACGCTGTTCCATCCGGCCGGTGAGCCGCGCGAGTCCCGCGTCCTCTACGTGGGGCGGGTCGAGCAGAGCTCGCGCTGGAAGGGCCTGCACGTGCTGGTCGACGCACTGCCCCGGCTGCGCGAGCGGCTGCCCCGGGTGCGACTGGAGGTCGTGGGCGACGGCGACGACGTGGTGCCGCTGCAGAAGCGCGCGGCCGACCTCGGCGTCGCCGACGTCGTCGACTGGGCCGGCCGGCTCGACCACGCCGACCTGCCCGCGCGCTACCGCCGCGCGGGCGTGACCGTGCTGCCGTCGCTGACCGAGTCCGAGTCGTTCGGCATGGCGCTCGCCGAGGCGCTGGCCTGCGGCTGCCCGGTCGTCGGGTCGGCCGTCGGCGGCATCCCGTTCGTCGTGCGCGACGGCGTCGACGGGCGGCTGGTGCCCCCGGGCGACGCCGCGGCGCTGGCGGATGCGCTGGGCGACGTACTCACCGATCCGCCGCAGGTCGAGACCGGCCGGTGGGGCTGGGACCGCCGGATCGAGGAGACCGTGCGCGTCATCGAGGAGGCAGTGGCATGAACGCCGAGAAGACGGTCGCCCGGCTGCGCGCGCGGGTGCCGACCCCGTTGCTGCCCGCCCTCTGGGACGCGCGCGCCCGGCTGGCCTGGCGGCGCGAGGCGGTCCGCGAGGACGCCCGCGAGCAGATGCGGTTCCTGCTCGAGCACAGCCGCCCCGACGCTGACCTCGACGAGGTCGCGCACGCCTACGTCCGCTACCAGGCCCGCCGCGGCGAGCTGCGCTGGCACCCCGAGCTGCTGCTCGGCCTGCGCGTCGAGGGCATGGAGCACATCCTCGCCGCCAAGGCGCAGGGCACGGGCGTGCTGCTCAACTTCGTCCACCACGGCTACTACGACGGCGGCTTCCCGTCGATCGCGCGCCTCGGCGCGCCCGGCCACATCGTCGTCTACCCCTACATGCTCGAGCCGGACGCCCCGCTGTGGCTCCGGCAGCACGTCCGGATCGGCTCCGCCAACGGCGGTACGGCGGTCAGCGCGGCCATCGGCACCGAGGGCCTCGTGGGCCTGCTCGAGCAGAACCAGGTGGTCGCGATCGCCTCCGACGTCCCGGGCAGGACGCCGATCAAGCTCTTCGGCCGCGAAGTGCTCGGCTCCTTCGGCGCCGCCCGGCTGCCGATGGCCACCGGCTCCCCGGTCGTCGTGATGACCTCCGAGGAGGACGGGCAGGGGCCGTACATCCGCCTGCACGAGCCGCTCCAGCCGGGTGACTTCGAGACCCCGCAGGAGCTGCTCGAGGCGATGTTCGCGATCCACGAGGAGGTCGTGCTGCGCTCGCCCGAGGCCTACGACCTGCCGCTCTCCCGCTGGGCCCTCGACGGGCAGGGCACCGGTGGGTGACCGCGAGGAGGCGACGCTCGTCCTCGACCTCCCCACCTACGTCGACGTCACCCCGGCGCGGACGAGGCGCCCGTCGCTGCGGTGGCCGATCACGGCGCTCGTCGCCGCGCAGGCCGTGGTCGCGCTCGACCTGGACGTCCCGGTCCTGCGCGCCGCGATCGCGCTGGTCACGTTCGTCGCGCTGCCGGCGTACCTCCTGCGCCTCAAGGCGCTGCGGATGCCCTACGCCTTCGGCCTCGCGCTGCTGGGGCTGATCGTCGGCGGGCTCGCGCTCGACACCGCGCTGCCGTGGGTCGGCATCGACCGGCCGCTCGCGCCGGCACCGCTCGCCGTCGCGTGGCTGGGCGTGAATCTCGGCCTGCTGCTCTGGAAGCGCGACGTCCCGCTCCCGAGGCCGCGCCTGCGCCCGATCCTCGACGCCCGGTTCACGCTCGCGCCGACCCTGGCCGCGGTGTCGCTGCTGCTGTCCGTCGCGGGCGCGATCCGGCTCAACAACGGGGCGAGCGGGGTCGTCGCCGTCGCCGCGGTCGTGGCCGGCGGCGCGGCCCTGCTGGCGCTGCTGGGGTCTCGACGAGCCCGACCACTGACGCACGACCTCTGGGTGATCGGGATGGTGGCGGCCGGGCTGCTGCTCGCGACCTCGCTGCGCGGCTGGTACGTCACCGGCCACGACATCCAGGCCGAGTTCCTCGCCTTCCGGCTCACCGACGGCGCCCAGAACTGGGACCTGGCCGCGCTGCCGAGCGCCTACAACGCCTGCCTGAGCGTGACGATCCTGCCGACCGTGCTCGCCCAGGCGACCGGGCTGTCCGGGCAGGTCGTGTTCACCGTGCTGCTGCAGCTGGTGTTCGCGAGCGTGCCGGTGCTGACCTACCTCCTCGCGCGGCGGTTCGTCCCGCGCCGGCTCGCCGTGGCGGCCGCGATCCTGACGATCGCGTTCCCGACGTTCTTCACCGACATGCCCTATCTGGTGCGCCAGGAGATCGCGTTCTTCTTCCTCGCGCTGATGCTGCTCGCGGCGACCGAGCACCCCCGCGCCAGCCACCGCTGGCGGCTGCTGGTGTTCGCCTTCGGGCTCGGCGTCGTGCTGTCGCACTACTCCACGACGTACGTCCTGCTGATGGCGCTGCTCGCCGCGCTGATCGCGTCGACGATCCTCCGCCGCGGCGAGAGGTCGCCGACGGTGCTGGTGCACCCGCTGATGATCGCCGCCCTGCTCGGCAGCACGCTGCTCTGGGCCGGCCCGATCACCGGCACCGGCGGCCAGGCCCGCGAGGTGATCGGCGAGACGATCCGGTCGATCACCGGTCAGTCCGACGGCGGCCCGAGCTCCTCGGACACGTCGTACTGGCTGCTCTCCGGCGAGGAGACCAGCCCCCGCGAGCGGATGGACTCCTACGTCGCCGCCACCCTCGACTACCGCGCCGGCGAGATCCCGCCGGAGCTCCAGGTGGTGCCGAACCCCGGCTCCGAGGTGACCGAGCCCCGGCTGCGCGAGGTCGCCGCGACGCCGGTGAAGCTCGCCGCCGCGCTGGTGATGCAGGCGCTCCTCTTCCTCGGCCTGGTCTGGCTGCTGCGCCGGCGCCGGTCCTCCGGCCTCCCCCGGGAGATGGTCCTCCTCGTCTGGGGCTCGATGGCCGCGCTCGGCCTGATCGTGACCGTGCCGAACCTGTCCGTGGAGTACGGCGTGCTGCGGGCCTTCCAGCAGACGCTGCTCGTGGTCGCGCCGGTGATGGCGATGGGCATGTGGATGGGCATTGCGCTCGTGCTGCGCAGGCCGGCGCTGACGGTTGCCTTCTCCGCCGTCGTGCCGGTGGCGCTGCTGCTGGTGCTGGCCGGCACGCAGCAGCGGATCGCGCTGGCGAACGCCGGCACCTACTTCGACCGGTTCTACGTCACCGACTCCGCGATGCGCGGCATCGAGTGGCTCGGCGAGACCGACCGCGTGGACAGGGAGAACGAGCGGATCATCGCCAACCGCAACGTCAACGTCCGCCTGCTCGGGCTCAGCGGCAACCGCGCGCCGGTCTCGGACCGGCTGTTCCCGACGATGCTCTCGCGCGACGGCTACGTCTTCGTCGACGGCCAGATCCTCGACCGGGGCGAATCCACGGTGTTCTGGACCGGAGACCTGCTCACCTACCGCTACCCGGTCGACGTCCTCGACCGGAGGCTCGACCTGCTCTACGACGCACCGCAGGCCCGGGTGTACCGGTGAGCAGGCTCCTCTCCAACTCCCTCCTGGTCTTCGCCACGACCGTCCTCATGGCCGGCGCGGGCGCGGTCTTCTGGGTGATCGCGGCCCGGCTGGCCGAGCCCGAGGAGGTCGGGCTGGCCGGCTCGCTGGTCGCGGCCGGCGACGCGCTCGCGCTGTTCGCCCAGCTCGGCCTGAACATCGCGATCGTCCGCATCCTCCCCGGGAGCTCGCGCAGGGCCGCGGACGTGATGACGGCCGCGTTGGTGGTCGTCGGCGCGGGCGCGCTCTTCGCGTTGGCCTACGCGCTGCTGCTGCCCGTCGCGTCGCCCCGGCTGGCGGACGTGCTCACCTCGCCGCTGGCCATCGCGGCGTACGCCGTGCTGGTGGCCGCCACCGCGCTCAACGTGCTCACCGACAGCGTGTTCCTCGCCGTCGACCGGGTCTGGTCGTTCCTCCGGCTCAACGGCGTGCTGCTCGGCGTCCTCAAGTGCGGCCTGCCGTTCCTGCTCGCCGGCGCCGGCGCGTTCGGCCTCTACTCCTCGGTCGGCCTGGCCGTCGCCGTCTGCGCGATCGCGAGCCTCTGGGCGATCCTGCGGCACCTGCCCGGCCCGCGCCGCCCGCGCCCGTCGCCGGAGCTGCTCGCCAACCGCGGCTTCGCCGCCGCCGGCTACGTCACCTACGTGCTGACCGTGCTGCCGCTGCTGGTCTTCCCGCTGGTCGTGGTCAACGCGCTCGGCTCGGCCCAGGCCGGTGCCTACTTCATCAGCTTCCAGGTCGCGATGCTGCTCAACGCGGTCGTCCTGGCCGTCGGCAACGCGACCTACGCCGAGTGCGAGCGCGCCACGACCGGACGCCGTGCGCTGGTCCGCCGCGGCGGGCTGCTGCTCGTCGTCGGCGGGGCGCTCGGCTGCGTGGCGATGGTGCTGCTGGCGCCGTACCTCCTGGCGATCTTCGGCGACCACTACGTCGACGAGGGCACCGCCACGCTGCGGGTGCTCGCGCTCGCGTGCGTCGGGGCGGCCGTCAACTACTGGGGCATGCTGCGGCTGCGGCTGGCGGCCAACCTGGCGCTGATGATCGGCGTGCAGCTGGTCAGCACGATCGTGATGCTCGTGCTCGCCGTGTCGCTCGCCGACCGCGGCACGATCTGGGTCGCGGCCGCGTGGGGCATCGGGCACGCCGTCGGCGGCCTGCTCGGGTGGCTCGCCACGGCGACGTTCGCGCGCTACGCCGACGACGCCCCGGAGCGGGAGTTGGTCGGCGCGTGAGGAACCTCGCCCTGACGGTGGTGCTCGGCACCCTCCGCGTCGTGCTGCGCGCGCTGTCGCGCGTGGTGCCGCAGTCGCGCTCGGTCGTCGTCACGGCGTACCCCGAGACCGAGGGCAACGGGGTCGAGACCGCGCGCGCCCTGGTCGAGCGGTACGCCGGACGCGTGGTCTGGCTGCGCGACCGGGGCCCGGTCCCGGAGCAGGTGAGCGCGCTGGCCGACGGGGGGATGGTGCTGCTGCCGAAGGCCTCCCTGCGGGGGCTGTGGGCCTACCTGCGCGCCGAGGCCGTGCTGTTCACCCACGGGCTCTACGGCAGCCCGCGGCCGGTCGGCCGCAAGCCGGTGGTCAACATCTGGCACGGCGACGGCCCCAAGGGGATCAGCCCCGAGAAGGACGCCGGGGGACTGATCCACAGCACCTTCCTCGTCGGCAGCACGCCGCTGTTCTCGCACCTGCAGGCGGCGACGTTCGGGATCCCGGCGGACCGGGTGGTGCTCACCGGCAACCCGCGCACCGACCAGCTCTGGCGCGAGGTCCCGCGCGACCGGCTCGAGCGCCTCGGCATCGCCGGCGGCTTCGTCGTGTGGATGCCGACCTTCCGCCAGGCCCGCGCCGTGGGCGCGATGCGCACCAGGGGCGGCCCGGTAGCCGAGGACCGCGCCGGCCTGCCCGAGCTCGCCGCCGGGCTCCGCGCGCTCGGCCTCCAGCTGGTCGTGAAGCCGCACCCGATGGACGCCGACCGGCGTACCTGGCCCGGCGCGCTGACCGTCGACGAGGCCGCGCTGGCCGAGGCCGGCGTCACACTCTACGAGCTCCTCGGCGCGTCCGCCGGGCTGGTCACGGACTACTCCAGCGTGTGGGTGGACTACCTGCTCACCGACCAGCCGATCGCCTTCCTCGTGCCCGACCGCGACAGCTACGACCGCGACCTGCTGCCGCCCGACGTGCTCGACTGGGTGCCGGGCGAGGTCGTGGACCTGTCCGCCGAGCCGTTCCGGGAGTTCCTCGCCGACCTGGCCGCCGACGGCCGGCTCGGCGCCGAGCGGCGGCGCGCGGTCGCGACGCGGATCGGTCTCAACCAGACCGCGACCTCCGCCGACGACCTGGTGACGGCGCTGGAGAAGGCCGGCGTCCTGCGGCCGGCCCAGTGATCCCGTCAGCAGGCGATCGCCTGCTGACGGGATCGCTAACCACTCCCAGGGACGTGACCACGCGTCGGAACCAGCGAGTCCCGATGCGCGTCCGACAGGCACAGCGGCGGGTTCACTGAGCCTGCTCGGACGGGAGGACCACGATGCCCAACACACTTGTGGCCGTGACTGCCACGGTGGCAGCTCTTCTCCTCGCGGCTGGCTGCAGCGGTTCCCAGGAGGCCGGTTCCCAGGAGACTGAGAGTGCGTCATCGACGATGCCGGTCGTGACGAGGCCCGCGTCATCGTCGCAGATCGACGCCGCGGTCGTTCGCGGTCGATCGGCATACGACTTCGCCCAGACGAAGTCCGTCACGGAAGCCTCGCAGAAGGCATCGTCGGTCCTTGCCGGAGAGGTCGTTGGCTGGTCTGACGGTCGCTCGACCGTCGAGTCCGACGGAGCGGGATACGAGGACATCGCCCGCACCGCGGTGCTCACGGTGAAGGTCACGAAGTCCTACGCGAACTCAACCGAGCGTGCCGGAGATCTCGTGTACGTCGAAGTGCCGCGCGGGGGCGAGATCCTGGTGAACGGCGAGCCTCCAGAGGGTACGACCCCGGTCCTGGCAACCATCCCCGAACTGACGAGTGCGGTCCCGGCGGGCACCCCTGTGATCCTCCTTGCGAACCCTGCCCGGTCGAGTGCCCGACTCGCGGAGGACACCCCGGGGCTCGTGGTCCGGGGTGAGGGAGAAGGGCTTCCGGCGGGGGCGACGCTCCTCGGCCCGACCATCCAAGGCCTGCTGTTCAGAGACGGGAACGGCGCCTTCTCCAGTGGACTCGCGGACGGGGAGGGGGACTGGGGCTGGCTCCCGGCGAGCAAGGCCCGCACAGACGGCTACGAGTTCCTGATCGCCGAACTCGACCAGATCGGGTAGCGGTCGCTGGCGGACTGTCGCGCCTGCACTTCCCCCTGTCGCGCACGGAGGGAGGGCCTATGCGCCGCCGTCGCCGTCGCGCAGGGCATGGATCATGCTCTGCAGGGCTCGGAACGCGTCTGACTGCTCGGCCCCGGTCATGCCGGACAGCATCTGGACTTCTACGGCCCGCACGACCGCCGATGCCTTCGCGCGACTTCGCCGGCCCCGGGGGGTGAGCCGAGCCGGAAGGGCCTTGCCCACGGGCGCCTCTGCGGGCCTCGTTACGTAGCCGTCTCGTTCCAGGGCCCGGAGCAGCACGTTCATCGACTGCCGTGTCACGAATGCGCCCCGCGCGAGCTCGGAGTTCGACAGGCCCGGCCGCTGTGCCAGCAGCTCGAGGCAGGAGTAGTGGGTCACGCTCATCCCGAGCGGCCGTAACGCTTCCTCCATCGCCGTGCGCAGAGCACTCGATGCCTCTTTGAGCAGGTAGCCCAGCGACGTCTCCAGGTCGATACCGTCTTGACTCATGTCAGTATTCTGACATAGATTGGTTGTCAATAGAGGTTGCGCCGGTAGGGGGCGCCGTCGCGAGCGTCGCGAGGGGCGGGCGCTGGCAAGGCGCGGTCGCGAAGGCCCTGTGGATCCATCGTCGAGCGGCCGCAACGCAGCCAGGGCGCGTCCATCGCGGCGCGCAGCAGGCGATCACCTACCGGCGGAACCTCCAAGCTGACATCTAAAAAGGGGCTCTCCTGACTGATCCGTGGGTCATATCCGGCCGGGGAGGACAGGCTTGTGGCCGCCGAGGTTGA
>NZ_BAAGRO010000045.1:0-150203 GCF_054782915.1 Nocardioides hungaricus
CTCTAACTGGCCACCAGCGGGGACCTCGACCTGGCCACCAGTGGGGACTTTTTCATGGCCACGGACACCATGGCCGGAGTCTACGGAAGGAGGAGTCGGGCACCGTGTCTGCGACGCGGGCACATGGCCTGCGAGAGTCCAACACAGCTACACGATCGTGCGGAGACGGCAGCACCGCTTGGCTATGCCCCTACGACCGAGACGTGCGCCCCGACGGTGCCCGCGGCATCGACAAGAAATGGCAATAGGGTCTCCCCCGCGGCCCAGCCCGGCACCCGGTCCACATCGAGCCCTGGCTGGACAACCTGGATGCTGAACTCGGTATGGGGCGGATTGGCCCCGAGGTGTCGCACTGAGCCGAGCGCAAGCGTCATGACAGTCGATCGCACGCTCGGAGCACCGATCAGTCGGAGCAGCCCCACTCTCGCTACTACCGTCTGCCGATAGTATCGTCGCGCGTTAGGATAGTGCCGTGATCCGGTCCTTCAAGAACACCGACACAGAGAAGGTCTGGAACCGCGAACACGTCCGAGCCCTCGGACCCGAACTGCAACGGGCCGCCCAGAAGAAGCTCCGCCTCCTCAACGCGGCCTCTGAACTGAACAGCCTGCGGGTGCCACCCGGCAACCGTCTGGAGAAGCTGGTCGGCGACCGTGCCGGCCAACACTCCATCCGCATCAACGATCAATACCGGATCTGCTTCGTCTGGACCGACAACGGCGCCGATGACGTCGAGATCACCGACTACCACTGACCAAGGAGAGGAGACCGATCATGACTGCGACGTCGAAGGCACACGACCCGATCACTCCGGGCGAGATCCTGCTGACCGAGTTCCTGGAGCCGCTGGGCATCACGCAGTACCGTCTCGCCCAGGCCACCGGACTCCCCCAGACCCGGATCAGCGAGATCGTCCGCGGCAAGCGCGCCATCACCACCGACACCG
Source organism: Nocardioides hungaricus (assembly GCF_054782915.1). Lineage (NCBI taxonomy): Bacteria > Bacillati > Actinomycetota > Actinomycetes > Propionibacteriales > Nocardioidaceae > Nocardioides > Nocardioides hungaricus. The sequence goes on from NZ_BAAGRO010000045.1 coordinate 947, forward strand.
CCCTGCGCCTGTCCAAGGCGCTGGGGGTCGACGACCGGTTCTGGATCAACATCCAGACCGACTACGACCTCGAGGTCGAGCGGGACCTGCACGGTGCCGAACTGGCCAAGGTGACCGCCCTGGTGGCGAGCTGAAAGTCGGCCACCGGAGGCCTCACCGCGGCCCCGGCGCCAGCGGATACCGCGTTTGCGCAGGTCAGCGCCGGTGCCGTAGTCACTATTACGACATCTAGGAGTCACTGACTTCCAGAAAAGGCCTCTGATCTGCGACGAAGGGGCGGGGGCCTTTCGTTGCTCTGAAATCGGCTCGATTCCGCAGGAGTCGGCGTGAGCGGCTAGCGATGGGTGCGACGAGGCGTCGCTGGAAGCTGTTGGCTATGGCCGAGCCAGGCGGGCGCTTCGCCCTCGTCGCCCAGCTGAGGCGGGTAGTTCTCGATGAAGCCGCGAGCGGTCAGGATGCTCGGCGTCTCGATGTCGAGCGCGTGGAAGCGCTTGTCGCCCGTGACCGATGACGTCGACGGCGGCCGCAATGGCCGCGTCCAGGATGGCCTGATCGTTCGGGTCGGAGATGACGACGGCTGCCGCGGCGTTTGCCGGCTCAACGAGCTCGTAGTCCAGCCCGGACAGCAGCTCGTCCAGTGCTGGCAAGAGGTCGGGACGCTTCTCCCCCACCACTCGGTGCAACTCGTCAAGGACCCACTGTGTGAAAACGAGCTCATGCTCGTCGATGACGAGTGACAGCGCCTGCGCAGGAATGGACGCCGGGAAAAGTAGTGCGGAGATGACGACGTTCGTATCGACGAGGATACGGGTCACGCGGAGCGCTCCCGCACATCATCGACCAGTGCCTGCGCGTCGTCCTCGTCGGTGACGCCGAAGTCTGCGGCAGCCCCCGCGAAGGCGTCCTGGGCCTGCGCGAGTGCTGCCATTTCGGCCTTGGCCACGACAACCTCGCCATTCGCCCTTTCGACGAACAGCACCTTGTCGCCCGGGACCAGGTGCAGGCGTCGGCGCACATCGGCCGGGACGGTGATCTGACCGTTGGCGGAGAGCTTGGCGAGGTTTATAGCTGACTCGATTCTTGAGAAATCAAGGATTCTTGAGATCAGTCTATTACCCCGGCTGTCGCCCGGCCACGGGCACGAACGCAGAGCTCCTCGCCGCCTGGAGGCCGCAATCGACGACCTCGCGGCGCAAGGGGCCGACGGCCTGACAATGGAGTTGCTCATAGAAGCGCTGATCAATGCGGGTGGATGCCAGCGTCGTCCAGGTGGTGGGCTGGCTAGGCGCCGGTCCGATGGCAGACCGGGCGTCTTTCGAGGGCCGGCAACGCCGCCTGGGCGGCGTCTGGCGCCGCCCAGGATTGATCAGTGCTTCCCGAGGCTCGGCGCTACACGGCCCACTCGCCTTGCGCCGTGAGCGACAGGTCGACGTGGCGATCCGCAACTTGCGCACGCCCGCCCTGCTCGTGCGTTACACCGACATCCGTCCCGATATGAGCGCCGACGACCTGTGGCGAGGGATCCAGGGGTCTAACCCGTCCAAGCGACGAACCCAGCGGGCGCAGACCTCCTCGGCCAGTGGGTCCAGTTCGCCAAGCGCCTCGCGGGGGCGACGCCCAATGATCGCCAGAACACCCTCGATGCGCTTCTGGGCGACCACGACCATGACGGCGCGAGCGGCTCGAGGCGCGGCGCTCGGCTCTCGCCCGTACGGGCAGACTCGCCGCGAGGACAGGGAGCGCCTCATCGCCGTGTTCAATACGCCGTTCGCGCCCGACATCCTCGTAGCCAGCTCGGTGATGGGCGAGGGCATCGACCTCCACCACGAGTGCCGACACGTCATCCACCACAACCCCGACTGGAACCCGAGCCGCCTCGAACAACGCACCGGGCGACTTGACCGCATCGGCGCGCTCGCGGAACGGGTCGGCAAGGACATCGAGGTCTACGAGCCCTTCCTTGCCGGCACACACACGAGAAGATGTTCCGCGTCGTCAAGGATCGCGCAGGTTGGTTTGACGTCGTGATGGGTCGCGCAGTTGGCACCGACGAGCAGGAGACGGACGCTGAAGAGGTGCGAGTGCCTCTGCGTCCGCGCATACGTGACGCGCTCTCGATGGACCTCCGTAGCCCCGAGTAGGGCCAACCTGCAACGACGACGGGCAGACACCTGAGTTGGCGAAGTACCTGACCAGCTCGCCCGCAATGGGTTGGACGCCGAGCGCCTCCTCGACCTCGCCGCCGCCCGCAAACCCCTGCCCGTCGACCCGACGTCCGCACTCGCCTACCGGGTCAAGGATCTCGCCACCCCGAAGAAGCGCCGCACCCCGCAGAGCATCGACCCGTTCCCCCGGTCCCCTCAGCGCGACAACGGACCGTCGTTGGGGCTGTGAGTGCCGTAGCCGCGACGACCAACCCGTTCGGCGAAGGCATCGAGTGCGTCGATGACATCCTGGGCGATCCAGACACGGTTGCGCTGGTTGCCGCTGGTGCGCTTGAGGATCTCGGCGTCCTCCAACTGCTCGACAGCTCGCTGTGCCGCAGACAGGGCGACTCCAGTGGCGGCCTCGACGTACGCGACGTTGACGGCGGGCTGGTTGAGCAGGTGCGGGAGTAGACGTCGTGCTGCCGACCCGCGTCGTGCGGGAAGGGTCTCGCTCCAGTTCTCGTAGACCTTCTCCAGGTCATCCACGAGCACGCGCCCGTTGCCGATCGCGCGGAATGAGGCGTTGACGAACTGGTGAATGATCGTCTCGACGTAACCCTCCCGGTAGTCGGTCAGCGCCTGGAAGTAGCCCGACGTATCAGTCAGCAAGCCTGCCGAAACCGGCACTGTCAGGGTGCGCGTGACCCCGGAGTGGCGCAGCATCGCGTGGACGAGGGTGCGCCCCGTTCGGCCATTGCCGTCGTTGAACGGGTGGATCGTCTCGAACTGCGCGTGAGCGATGGCGACCTGCACCAGCACGGGCAGATTGACGCGATGCACGAACGCGATGAGATCGTCGAGCGCCGCAGGGACTCGCGACTGGTGCGGCGGAACGAACGATGCTGTGTGCGGACTGAGCGCGTTGCTGCCGATCCAGACCTGCTGATCCCGCAGCTGCCCGGGTGCTGCATACGCATGGCGGTCCAGCAGAGCCTGGTGGGCGACGAGGATCGTGTCGACGCCGATGTCGTCAGCCAGTTCGACGGCCCGCTGCATCGCAGTGACGTTGGCTGTCACCAGTTGTGCGTTCGGGCCGGCCTTCGCGTCGATGGCAGCCATCGCCAACGCCCGGGCGCCAGCGGTCACGCCTTCGATCTCGGACGACGAGGCTGACTCGGTGCGCAGCAGCACCGACGCCAGCGGAGCGAGTTCCGTCGCGGCATCGTCACCCTCACGTACAGCACGGCGTTCGGCGATTGCGGTGACCTCAGCGTCGAAGCGGGTGATCTCGCGGACGGCGTCTTCGGCCTCGGCCTGGAGCCCCGCGTTGACCTGTAGCGTGGACTCAGCGATGGCGACCGGAACGGCTGCCTCGTAGGGTCCACGGGCCGAAAGCTGCTGGCGACGCGAGGCACCATGACCCGGTTCGCGGCGCCAGGGATGGGTTTCCCAGCCGACCACGAACTCCGGATGCAGACCGCCCCGGTCCTGGTTCACACCCTCACGTTACACCATTTTATTGAGATAAGGTGGTGTAACTGCGGCGAACACGAAGGAGACGTCAGCGAGCAACCTCGCGGATTGCCTTGACCGCTTGTGAGACGTGACTGTCGGCGGATCGAGCGCGACGACGTTCCAAGGGCCTCCTCAACCAGCTGTGTCACCGAGGGCGTCGTCGTGGATTGGTCAGGTCGCATGTCTGACGTTGCTAGTCGCGATGATTCTTGATCTTGCGAAATGATGAGGAAATGGTTCGTTTCCCCCGCCACACACTAGCCTTGGTCTCGATGGTTCTCTTCGGCGTCACGGCATGCTCGACCACGGCACCGCGAGATGAGCCGGATGCCGAGCCTTTTTCTTCCTCCCCACCTGCCGCTCCCAAGGTGTCGCTACCGCCGACGCCGGGCGCTGACTGTGACTCCGCACAAACCGCGGACGAGGAATCTCCTCCACCGGATACGCTGATGCTCGGCCCGTTATGGATCGCGAATGGGCTCGCTTGGGAGAACAGCAGCTTCAGTGAGTGGATTGGGGAGAACCCCACCCAGGAGCAGGGTTGGTACTTCCTGAAGGCCGGTGTCGGGCTTCCACCGAACCGGTCTGTTCGCGTCAGTGTTGGTCCGACGAGTGAGGTCAAGTTGGTCGTCGGCGGATCGCGATATCGTCGAGTCACCTATGTTTCCTGTGCCGATAGTCAGGGTTGGTGGGTCGGTGGGCTCGCACTCCGGAAGCAATCCGCGTGTGCCGTCTTCACCGTCCGCACGGATACTGGTGAGACGAGGCGACAGACTGTGCCAATCTTCCGTACGTGCCCGTCGTAGTCAGCAGTTCGGCGCCGTCGATGTCGTCGCCGGCCACCGGCGCGGCCGGCGTCCCCGCCTGGACAGCGCCGGTGATCGGCAGGTGGTCATGGCCGCGGCCAGCGCGGGCCTGGTTGCGAACCCGACCTCGGCGCAGCGGCCGCGGTCCTGCGTTGTGACTGTTCAGGTCTCGGCGGCGTGGCTTGGTGCGGGTGTCGACTCGGCGACACTGCTGTCCCGCTTGCCACCAAGCAGCCCGACAAATTGCGCGCAGCTCATCGGCTGACTGAGTCGCCTCGGCTCTTGCCTGCATCACCGCGTCGATGGCCGAGGACGGATCGCCCGGTTCCGCGACTCGCTCGGCGAGGCGGCGTACGAGGAGATCGTCGGCCCTGCCGCGGATCCGGTCCTGGCCCGGTGGGCGGCCCAGGCCGCGTCCGCGGCCGTCGTCGAGGCGGTGATCGCGTGGCTCGACGCCGGCCAGCCCGACCCGGGGCGCGCCTCGGACCGGGTACGCCGGGTGGCGCTGGCCGTTCTCGAGGCCGCGCTCCCTGTGGAAGGCTGACGCGATGGGTTCCGAGGCGACCGACAAGCAGCGCAGGGTCTGGGACAAGCACGCGCCCAGTTACGACCGGCAGATCGCGTTCTTCGACCGGATCTGGTTCGCCGGTGGTCGCGAGTGGATCGGCGAGCGGGCCAGCGGCCGGGTCCTCGAGGTCGCTCTCGGCACCGGCCGCAACCTGCGGCACTACTCCCCCGACGTCACGCTGACCGGCGTGGAGCTCAGCCCGGCGATGCTGGCGATCGCCCGCGAGCGAGCGGCTCGCCACGGGCGCGAGGCGGTCCTCATCGAGGGCGACGCCGAGAGCCTGCCGGTCGAGGACGCGTCGTACGACACCGTCGTCTGCGCCCTCGGACTGTGCACGATCCCCAACCCCGCGAGGGCTCTCGCCGAGATGCACCGGGCACTCGTCCCCGGCGGAGAGCTGCTCCTCGTCGACCACGTCGGCAGCACCTGGCCACCCGTGTACGCCCTGCAGTGGGTGGTCGAGCAGATCACCGGGCGGACGGCCGGCGAGTACTTCACCCGTCGCCAGCGCCCGCTGGTCGAGGCGGCCGGCTTCGAGGTCCTCGAGACCGAACGGCTCAAGGCCGGCACGGTCGAGCGGGTCAGGGCGCGGCGACCAGCGACGCGATAGCCCGCATCCGGTCAGGCGACGAGCACGCTCTCCAGCTCGACCGCGCCGATGCCGACGGCGTCGCCGACCGGTGCGTTGGTGAGCTGGCCGGCGTGGGTGTTCAGGCCGAGGGCCAGGGACCGGTCGGCCCGGCAGGCCTGCGTCCAGCCCTTGTCGGCCAGCGCGACGGCGTACGGCAGGGTGGCGTTGGTCAGCGCGTAGGTGCTGGTGTTCGGCACCGCGCCGGGCATGTTCGCCACGCAGTAGAACGTCGAGCCGTGCACCTGGAAGGTCGGGTCGGCGTGCGTGGTCGCCCGGGTGTCGGCGAAGCAGCCACCCTGGTCGACCGCGATGTCGACCAGCACCGAGCCCGGCTTCATCTGCGCCACCAGCTCGTTGCTCACCAGCTTCGGCGCCGCCGCGCCCGGGATCAGCACCGCGCCGATCACCAGGTCGGCCTCGCGCACCTGCTGCTCGAGCGCCAGCTTGGACGACGCCAGCCCGTGCACGCGGTTGTTGTACCGCCAAAACGACATCCGCAGCTTGTCCAGGTCGGTGTCCAGCAGCGTCACGTCCGCACCCATCCCGAGGGCGATGTTGGCGGCGTTCTGCCCCGAGACACCGGCGCCGATGATCACGACCTTGGCGTTCGCGACACCGCCGACCCCGCCCATCAGCACACCGCGGCCGCCCTGGGCCTTCATCAGGTTGTACGCGCCCACCTGAGGCGCCAGGCAGCCGGCCACCTCCGACATGGGATACAGCAGCGGCAGCCCACCCGAGGGCAGCTGCACCGTCTCATACGCGATCGCGGTGACCCTCCGGGCCAGCAGCTCCTCGGTCAGCGGCTTGTCCGCGGCCAGGTGCAGGTAGGTGAACAGCGTCAGCCCCTCCCGCATCCGGTGGTACTCCTCCGCGACCGGCTCCTTGACCTTGAGCACCAAGTCGATCGAGCCGTCGGCGCCCCAGGCCGCATCGGCGTCGGCCGCGATCGCGGCGCCCGCGGCGACGTACTCCTCGTCGGGGATCGACGAGCCCACACCGGCGCCCCGCTCGATGAACACCTCGTGGCCGTGCGCGACCAGCTCGTGCACCCCGATCGGCGTGATCGCCACCCGATACTCGTGGTTCTTGACTTCCTTCGGAACGCCGATCCTCATGGCGCGGATTGTGGTGGTTCGTTGTGCCGTACCGTCGGTAGGGCGAACAGCATTCGGCAAAATGTCGATGAGATGGCCCTAGGATTCGACCATGCCCGTCACCACGAGCGGCCGATCGAAGAACGTTCGCCGGCCCGTCGAGCTCGACGCGACCGACCGCGCGATCCTCCGGCTGCTGGCCGAGGACGCCCGGACGCCGAACAACACCCTGGCCGCGACCGTCGGGGTCGCCCCGTCGACCTGCCTGATGCGGGTGCGTCGGCTGCAGGAGGCAGGGGTGATCACGGCGTACCGCGCGGAGCTCGCACCCGACGCGCTCGGCCGGCCGCTCCAGGCGCTGGTGTCGGTGCGGCTCCAGGCGCACGCGCGGACCGAGCTCGGCGAGTTCACGGCCCGGTTCGCCGGCCTGCCCGGCGTACTCAACGTGTTCTTCCTGGCCGGCGTGGACGACTTCTTGATCCACGTGGCGGCCCGCTCCGCCGACGACCTGCGGGACTTCGTGGTCGAGAACCTGAGCGCGTCGCGGGAGATCGCGGCCACCGAGACGAACCTGATCTTCGAGCACGTCGCCACGGGCTCGACGCCGCTGCTGACCTGACCGCGACCTCACGCGGGCTGGTGGTAGGGGCAGTGCCTGGACTGTTCCGACTGCCATCCCGGCGCAATTGCGCTGTTATGGCGGTGCCTGCCCCGGCCCGACTGCCATCCCGGCGCAATTGTGTCGCCGGGGCAGGCACCTCGTATGACTGTCCTGGGGGATGGGGCGGCCGGCGCAGGACGCCCGGCGCGCCCGCCCCCTCCTACGTGGGGGCCCGGCCGCGGCGGGCGAGGGCGTCGATGGTGACGGCAAGCACCAGCACGATCGCGGTGACGGTGTACTTGGCCGGGGCGCTGTAGCCCTGGAGCCCCATGCCGTTGTCGATCGCGGCGATCACCAGCCCGCCGAGGATCGCGTGGATCGGCTTGCCCCGCCCGCCGAACAGGCTGGTGCCTCCGATCACCGCCGCCGCGACGGCGTAGAGCACCAGCGTGCCGCCGTCGTACGACGTGGAGACCGACCGCAGCCGGGACGCGTAGACGATGCCGCCGATGCCCGCCGTGAGCGATGCGAGGCCGAACGCCACGGTGCGGATGCCGACCAGGTTGACGCCGGCGCGACGCGCGCCCTCCGTGCCCCCGCCGATGGCGTACACGTAGCGACCGAAGCGGGTCCGCTGCAGCAGCCCGGTCCACAGCACGAGCACGCCGAGCACGATCAGGACGACCCACGGGACGCCGCGGATCGGGACCAGGACGCCGCGGTCGACGTTGCAGATCCACACCACGGCGCCCCCCGCCGCGAGCGCGGCGCCGATCTTCAGCGCGGTGACGCTCCGGGGAGGCGCCACCAGGCCGCTGCGGCGTCGGCGCTCGTCTCGCAGCCAGGACCAGACGCCGAACGTGGCGACGACGACGAGCAGGACGACCCAGCTCGCCATCGCGCTCAGGGTGCCGCTGGCGATGTCGTTGACGGCCTGGTCGTTGATCGGGACGACGCCGCCGTCGCCGAGGATCATCAGCATCACGCCGAGCCACCCGAGCTGGCCGCCCAGCGTCACCACGAAGGAGGGCAGCCGGAGCCGGGTGATGATGGTGCCCTGGAACAGCCCGATCAGGAAGCAGAGCGCGAGCGCGGCCGGGATCGCCGACCACCAGGGCCAGCCCCGCGACTCGGCGACGAGCTCGGCCATGACGACGCCGCCGATCCCGCCGACGTAGCCGATCGACAGGTCGATCTCGCCGAGCAGCAGCACGAAGATCTGGCCCATCGCGAGCAGTGTGAAGACCGAGCCCTGGATCAGGAGGTTCACGATGTTGCCGGCCGTCAGGAAGTTCGGGTTGAGCGACTGGAAGATGACGGAGATCAGGAAGAGGCCGCCGACGACCGGCAGCGCGCCGCTGTCGCCGGAGCGGATCCGCGCCCACACCGCCCGCCAGTAGTCGCCGAAGGACTCGGCGGCGACCGCCGGGTCCATGGCGGGCGGCGCGGCGGATGCGGTCGTCGAGGGGGTGGCCGTGGGGGTGGTACGCCGGCGGGTCATGACTCCTCCTGCGACAGTCGGTCCGAGGCGCCCGTGGTCATCAGGTCGATGACGGCGCGGCGGTCGAGCTCGGCGACCGGCCGTACGCCGGCCAGGCGGCCGAGCCACAGCACGGCGATGCGGTCGGCGACCTCGAACACGTCGTTCATGTTGTGGGAGATCACGATGACGGCGAGCCCGCGCTCGGCCAGCCTGCGGATGAGGTCCAGCACCACGGCGGTCTGGGCCACGCCCAGGGCCGCGGTGGGCTCGTCCATGATCACGAGCTTGGAGTTCCAGAGCACGGACTTCGCGATGGCCACGGACTGCCGCTGACCGCCCGACAGCGAGGCCACCGGCTGGCGGATCGACTGGACGGTGGTGACCGCGAGCCCGCGCAGCGTCTCCTGGGCGGCGATCTCCATGCTCTCCTCGTCGAGGAGGCGGTGCCGCAGGCGCTCCCGCCCGAGGAACATGTTCTGGACGATGTCGAGGTTGTCGCAGAGCGCCAGGTCCTGGTAGACGGTCTCGATCCCGAGGGCCGCGGCGTCCTTCGGTCCGTGCAGCTCGACCTCGCGTCCCTCCCAGAGGATCCGGCCGCGGTCGGGGCGGTGGATGCCGGCGATGCACTTGATCAGCACGGACTTGCCGGCGCCGTTGTCGCCGGCGAGGGCGGTGACGAACCCGGCCGGTACGTCGAGGGACACGTCGTCGAGCGCCTGTACCGGACCGAACGCCTTGTCGACGTGCTCGAGCCGCAGCAGCGGCACGGCCGGGTCCTGCTCGGAGTCTGTCTCGGAGGTCGTCACGGGATGCTCCCTGGTTCGCCGGGGCGGAGGAAGGTGGTCCGGGACGCGGGTCGCGTCCCGGACCACGGTGGGGACTACTTGATGCCGGCGGCGGTGCAGGCCTGCCGGAGCGAGGCGATGCACAGCTTGGCGACGTCCACGGCTCCGTCCGCGACCACGGTCTCGGCCATGTTCTCGGCCGTGACCCACAGCGGGGTCAGCAGGCTCGAGGCCACGTCGGTCCCGGCCTGGTCGTCGGCCGTGGTCCCGTTGACGAGCCCCTCGGGGACGTCCAGGCCCGCCCGCAGGTACATCGCGACCGCGACGGCGGCCTGCGCCTCGAGGTAGATCGGCTTGTACACCGTGCCGGCCTGGTAGCCCTTGAGGATGTTCTGCAGACCGGACAGGGAGGCGTCCTGCCCCGTGGTGGGGAAGGTACGCGGCGGGATCCGCTTGCCCTGCAGGTAGGAGATGACCGCGTTCGCGTTGTCGTCGTTCGGCGTCACCACGGCGTTCATCTGGGGATTCGCGGTGAACTGCTGGGCGAACGTCGTCTGCGCGACGTCGGGATCCCAGGTGCCGGCGGGCTCGCCGACCTTCTTGTACTCGCCGCTGTCGAAGTACGGCTGCAGCACGCTCTTGTACCCCTGGGCGAACAGCTTGGCGTTGTTGTCGGTCGGGTCTCCGTTCATGATCAGCACGTTCGGGTCCTTCACGCCCCAGGCCTTGATCGCGTCCACCATGCCCTGCCCGATGAGCTCGCCGACCTTGACGTTGTCGAAGCTGACGTAGACGCGGTCCGGGCTGCCGCCCTGGGTCAGCCGGTCGTAGTCGACGACGCGGACGCCGCGCTGGGCCGCCGCCGCCTCGATGGCGGCGCCGGAGCCCGAGTCCAGCGGGTCGACGAGCAGCACCGACGCGCCGTCGGTCATCGCGGCCTCGGCCTGCGTCTGCATGGTCGCGGCGCTGCCCTGGGCGTTGTCGATCTTGTACTGCGACGAGTCCAGGCCGGCGGCCTCGAAGGCGCGCTGCAGGTACGGCGCGTCGAAGGTGACGTAGCGCGCCGAGGTCGTGGTGTCGGGCAGCAGTACGGCGATCATGCCCTTCCCCATGTCCGCGAGCGGCTGCAGCTTCTCCATCGCCGAGAAGTCGGCGGTGAAGTCGTCGGCGGAGATCGAGGGGACCGCGCTCGGCGAGCTCGGTGTGCTTGGTGTGCTCGAACCCTTCGGATCACCGCCGTCGCCGCCGCAGGCGACGAGGACCGTGGTGCTGAGCGCGACTGCCGTCAGTGCCGCCGCGATGCGACGTGAGACCAACATGCGAGCCTCCTGATGTTCCCGGCTCATCGCCGGGGCGCCGCGTCGTGCGGTGCCAATTCTCAGCGTCCTCCGTGGCCGGGTCGGCCTGCAGGGCCGAAGGGCATCGCTCCCCCGGGACTGTCTGCGGCCCGGGCCCGGGACCCCCGAGCACGGGCCAGGCGCGCCCGCGCCGCGACCACCACCGCGGGCCCGGCGGCCAGGAGGGCGACGAGCGCGGCCTGCCGGAGCGTGACCGCGGAGGCGTCGAGCAGGTCGCGCAGCGGCGGCCAGGTGGTGGCGCCGACCAGGAGCACGGCCGAGACGCCGACCGCGGCCTCGAGCCCGCGCGAGCGCCACCCCGCACCCGTGCGGGGAGCCCGGAGCGCGAGGGCGAGCCAGAGTTGGGCGAGGCCGAGGCAGAGGAACACCGAGGTCTGCCGGGCCCCCTGGCCGTCGGCCGACAGCCCGGCCGCGAGCGCGACCGCCGCGATCATCGCCGCGGTCAGGCAGATCTCGCGCACCAGCCCGCCCAGGACCGAGCGCTCGGGGGACGGCGAGGGCCGGGCCATGTCCGCCGGGTCCGCGGGCTCGCCGCCGAACGCCACGCCGGGTACGCCGTGGGTCACCATGTTGATCCAGAGGATCTGGGCCGGGGTCAGCGGCAGCGGCATGCCGAGCCAGGGCCCGGCGAGCAGGACCAGGACCTCGGCGAGGCCTCCGGCGAGCCCGAAGCGGAGGAAGCGCCGCACGTTGGTGTAGATCCGCCGGCCCTCCTCCACGGCGGCGACCAGGGTCCCGAGGTCGTCGTCGCCGAGCACCAGGTCCGCCGCCTGCCGGGCGACCTCGGTGCCCCGGCCGCCCATCGCGACGCCGATGTCGGCGTTGCGCAGCGCGGGGGCGTCGTTCACGCCGTCCCCGGTCATCGCGACGACGGCGCCCAGCCGCTGCCAGGCCCCGACGATGTCGACCTTGTCGTCGGGGCGGGTGCGCGCGTAGACGCCGATGTCGCGCACGTCGGCGTCCGGCCCCCGCGCCACGTCGGCGCCGACCGCCACCTGCGGCGTGCCCGAGGTGCCCGAGGTGCCCGAGGTGATCGTGAGCTCGTCGGCGATGGCGCGCGCGGTCGCCGGATGGTCGCCGGTGATCATCACGGTCCGGATCCCGGCCTCGCGGCAGGCGGCGACGACGTCGCGGGCCGCGGGGCGCGGCGGGTCGACCAGGGCCACGAGGCCGCGGAGCCGGAGCCCGGCCGGCTCGGCCAGGTCGGGCGCCTTCTCCGACGGCGCGGCGTCGGCGACCGCGAGCACCCGGAACCCCCGCGCGGCCAGCCGGCCGGCCTCGCTCAGGGCGGCGTCCGCCGCGGCGCCGTCGGCCACGGCCGGGAGCACGGCCTCGGGCGCGCCCTTGACGACGACCAGGCGGCCGGCGGGCCCCTCGTGCAGCGTGGCCATCCGCTTGGTGAGGCTGTCGAACGGCACCTCGTCGAGGCGCCGCCACGCGGATGGCAGCTCGAGCGCGGCGCGATCGTGCTTCGCCGCCGCCACCAGGAGCGCCGCCTCCATCGGGTCCCCGACCACGTCCCACGTGGTCCGGTCCGGCGCGCCTTCGAGCCGGGCGTCGTTGCAGAGCACCAGGTCGCGGACCAGGACCGCCAGCTCCTCGTCGCCGGCCGGGGAGAACTCGCCGGCGACGGCGTACCCCACGCCCCCGACGCGCCGGACGCCGGACGGCGTCCAGACCTCCCGCACGGTCATGTGGCCCTCGGTGAGCGTGCCGGTCTTGTCCACGGCCAGGACGGTCACCGAGCCGAGCGTCTCGACGGCCGGGAGGCGGCGCACGAGGGCGTGGCGGCGCGCCATCCGGTACGCGCCGAGGGCGAGCGCGACCGTGACCACGGCCGGCAGCGACTCGGGGATGGCCGCGACGGCGAGGCTGACGCCCAGCACCAGGGTGTCGGCCACGGGTTCGCCCCGGAGGACGCCGAGCAGGAAGACCAGCCCGGCGAGCGCCAGCGTGAGGACGACGAGTTGGCCGGACAGCCGCGACAGCCGGACCTGCAGCGGCGTGGCCCGGCTCCCCGCGGCCGCGACCGACGCCGCGATCGCACCGAGCGCGCTCCCCGCCCCGGTCCGGAGGACCGTCCCGTGCGCGCGCCCGCGCGTGACGACGGTCCCGGCGAACAGCTCGGCACCGGCCCGGCGGCCGACGGGGACGGACTCGCCGGTCATCGTCGACTCGTCCACCTCGAGGCCGGCTGCAAGCTCGAGACGCAGGTCCGCGGGGACGACGTCGCCGGCGTCCAGGCGCACCACGTCCCCCGGGACGAGGTCGGTCGCGGCGATCCGGCTCTGCCGCCCCTCCCGGACGACGGTCGCGTGCGGCGCGGCGAGGCGGTCGAGCGCGTCGAGGGCGTTGGCCGCCCGGATCTCCTGGACGACGCCGATCGCGGTGTTGAGGCAGACCACGGCGAGGATGATCGCGGCGTCGGTGGGGTCGCCGACCGCGGCGACCACCGCGCCGGCGCCGAGGAGCAGCAGGATCATCGGGTCGCGCAGCTGGTCGAGGACCCGGCCTCCCGCGCTGCGGCGCGGCGCGCGGGGCGCCACGTTGGCGCCGTACTCGGCCCGCCGCGCCGCGACCTCGGCGGCGGAGAGGCCCGCGACGGCCTCCGCGTCGCTCCCGGTGTCGGTCATGGCGGGCGCTCAGTCCAGCGCGGCGAACGCCTCGTAGACCAGGAAGGCGGGCCAGGCCAGGCCCTCCAGGACGGCCAGCAGGTGCCACCAGAGGCCGTCCGCCTGCTGCCAGAACCACACCCAGGCCCCGGCGATGCCCAGGGCGTAGATCGCCCCGCCGCCGGCGACCGCGCGGGACCCGTCGTCTGCCATCGATCGGCCCTCCTTTCCGTCGACCCGTCGAGCACAGTCCTCCCAGCACAGCGCAGCACGCGCACGCGGCCCATGGCCGAACGTCCCGGTGCGGGCGGGACCCTGGGCCGTTCCCGGGCCGCCCGGCCGCGGTCACGCTCGAGGCAGCGACCGGAAGGGCCAGAGAAAGGCCAGAGAAGGGAGACGGTCATGCACACGCGGACCTGGCACATGCACATCGACCTGTCCGAGCAGGACACCAGTACCCGGGCCGAGGTCGTGCTCCGGACCGACGCCGGCACGGAGCTGCGGCACGTGGGCATCGCCCGGAGGCGTCCCGGGGACCACGACGTCCCCGAGATCGGCGACGAGCTCGCGGCCTGCCGCGCCCTCTCCGGGCTCGTGCACGAGCTGCTCGACGCGACGATCGCCGACCTCCAGCAGAACGACCCGGCCGGAGGCACTGCCTCCCTCGCGCTGGATTGAGGTGGCCGTCATGTGGAGCTCCCCACGAGTCCTCGACTTCGCCCGCATCGGGATGGCCGACGTCCCCCTGGTCGGCGGCAAGAACGCCTCCCTGGGCGAGATGTACCAGCACCTGGCCGGGGCCGGCATCCGGGTGCCCGGCGGCTTCGCGATCACCGCCGAGGCCTACCGCCACGTGCTCGACGCGAGCGGCGCCGGGCCGGCCCTCGAGGACCTCTTCGCGGGCTTCGACCCCGACGACGTGGCCGAGCTCGCGACGCGGGCCGCCCGGGCCCGGCGGCTCGTGTACGACGCCGGCCTGCCCGCCGACCTGGCGGAGGAGATCCTCGCGGCCTACCGCGATCTGCGGCAGCGGTACGGCGCGGACCTGCGCGTCGTCGTGCGCAGCAGCGCCACGGCCGAGGACCTGCCCGAGGCGAGCTTCGCCGGGCAGCACGAGAGCTACCTGGACGTCGCGGGCGAGGACCAGCTGCTCGACGCCGTACGGCGGTGCTTCGCCAGCGCCTTCACCGACCGCGGCGTCCACTACCGGCACCGGCAGGGCTTCGGCCAGCTCGAGGTGGCGCTCTCGGTGGGCGTGATGAAGATGGTGCGCTCGGACCTCGCCAGCTCCGGCGTCGTGTTCACGCTCGACACCGAGTCCGGCTTCCGCGACGTCGTCTTCCTCACCGGGTCCTACGGCCTCGGCGAGCTGGTCGTGCAGGGCGCCGTCGACCCCGACGAGTTCTACGTGCACAAGCCGACCTACGAGGCCGGCTTCCGCGCGGTGCTCCGGCGGCGGCTGGGCCAGAAGGCGGTCCGCCTGGTGGCCGCCGGCCCCTCCGGCACGCGCAGCGAGGCGACTCCCGACCCGGAGCGGCGGCGCTTCTGCGTCACCGACGACGAGGTGCTCGAGCTGGCCGGCGCCGCCATCGCGATCGAGCGCCACTACGGCCAGCCGATGGACATCGAGTGGGCCAAGGACGGCGTCGACGGGCTCACCTACATCGTGCAGGCGCGCCCGGAGACCGCGGCGGCGCAGGCCGCGCCGACCACCCTGCGCCGCTTCGTCGTCGACGAGCACCCGGCGTCGATCGTCGAGGGGCGGGCCGTGGGTGACCACGTCGCCGTCGGCCCGGCCCGGGTCGTCACCGACGTGCGCCAGCTCGCCGACTTCCGCCCGGGCGAGGTGCTGGTCTCGGAGACGACCACGCCGGACTGGGAGCCGGTCATGAAGACCGCGGCCGCCGTGGTCACCGACCGCGGCGGACGCACCTGCCACGCCGCGATCGTCGCGCGCGAGCTCGGCCTCCCCGCGGTGGTCGGGACCGAGCGGGGCACGGCCGCCGTCCGCGACGGCGACCTGGTCACCGTCTCCTGCGCCGAGGGGGACACCGGCCACGTCTACCCGGGCGCGGTGGCCTTCCACGTCGACGAGGTCGACCTCAGCGCCATGCCCCGCCCACGGACGAAGATCATGGTCAACCTGGGCAACCCCGCCCTCGCGTTCCGCACCGCGCTGCTGCCCAACGACGGGGTGGGGCTCGCGCGGATGGAGTTCATCATCGGCGAGTCGGTGCGGGCGCACCCGCTCGCGCTGCTCCATCCCGACCGGGTCGCCGACGCGGCCGAGCGCGCGGAGGTCCTCGGGCTGATCGACGGCTACGCCGACGGTGCGGCGTACTTCGTGGAGCGGCTCTCCGAGGGCGTCGGCACGATCGCGGCGGCCTTCCACCCCAAGCCGGTCGTGGTCCGCATGTCCGACTTCAAGACCAACGAGTACGCCGGCCTGCTCGGTGGCGCCGCCTTCGAGCCGCACGAGGAGAACCCGATGCTCGGCTTCCGCGGCGCCTCCCGGTACGCCCACCCGGCCTACGAGGAGGGCTTCGCCCTCGAGTGCCGGGCGATGCGCCGGGTCCGCGAGGAGATGGGGCTGACCAACGTCGTCCTGATGCTGCCGTTCGTGCGCCGCCTCGAGGAGGCCGACCACGTCCTCGCCCGGATGGCCGAACTGGGGCTCGCCCGGGGCCGCGACGGCCTCGAGGTCTACGCGATGTGCGAGATCCCGAACAACGTCGTGCTGGTCGACGAGTTCGCCACCCGCTTCGACGGCCTCTCCATCGGCTCCAACGACCTCACCCAGCTCACGCTCGGCGTAGACCGCGACAGCGCGGTCGTCGCCTTCGACTACGACGAGCGGGATCCGGGCGTGAAGCGGATGATCCAGCTCGCCGTGGAGGGCTGCCGGCGGGCCGGGATCCACTCCGGGATCTGCGGCCAGGCCCCCTCCGACCACCCCGACCTGGCCGAGTTCCTGGTGGAGATCGGCATCGACTCGATGAGCCTGACCCCCGACAGCATCCTGCGCACGACTCGGGCGGTCATCGACCTGGAGAGGAGAACGTCATGAAGGCACTGACCTTCGAGGGACCCGGACGCCGCGTCTGGCGCGAGGTCCCCGACCCGGCCGTCGTCGACCCCGAGGACGCGGTCGTCCACGTCGACGCGGTGACCATCTGCGGGACCGACCTGCACATCCTCGGCGGCGACGTCCCCGAGGTCGCCCCGGGACGGGTGCTCGGCCACGAGGCCGTGGGCACCGTCGAGCAGGTGGGCGCCGGCGTCGTCGGGTTCGCGCCCGGCGACCGGGTGCTGATCTCCTGCATCACCGGCTGCGGCCGGTGCCGCTACTGCCGCGAGAACCGCGACGGGCAGTGCCTGGCCGGCGGCGGCTGGGTCCTCGGCCACCTCATCGACGGCACCCAGGCCGAACGGGTCCGCGTGCCGTACGCCGCCCGCGCCCTGCACCACCTCCCCGAGCGCGTCTCGGACGAGCAGGCCCTCCTGCTCGCCGACATCCTGCCCACGGCGTACGAGGTCGGGGTGCTCAACGGGCGCGTGGCCCCCGGGTCCGCGGTGGCCATCGTCGGCGCCGGCCCGATCGGCCTGGCCGCGGTCATGACCGCACGGCTGCTCAGCCCCTCGCGCATCGTCGTGGTGGACCCCGCCACCGAACGCCGGGCGGCCGCGCTCCGGTTCGGCGCGGACCAGGCGGTCGCCACCGCCGCCGAGGCGCGCGAGGCCGCCGACGGCGTCGACACGGCGATCGAGGCGGTCGGCCGGCCCGAGACCTTCGAGCTGTGCACCGAGCTCGTCCGCGCCGGCGGGACGGTCGCCAACGTGGGCGTCCACGGCGCTCCCGCCACACTGCACCTGGAGTCGCTGTGGATCCGCGACGTCACGATCACGACCGGGCTCGTCGACACCTTCTCGACCCCGACCCTGCTCCGGCTCATCGCCGACGGACGGCTCGACACCGAGGGACTGATCACCCACCGGTTCGGCCTCGAGGAGATCCAGGACGCCTACGACGTGTTCTCGCGTCCCCAGGAGAGCGGCGCGCTGAAGGTCGCGCTGTTCAACCGGTGAGCCGGGACCGCCCGCGCCACGGGACCAGCCGACGCCCGGGCAGAACGGCGAGGGCCGCGGTGACCTTCGGCCCTGCCTCGCCCGAGCCCGGGTCGGGAGTCTGGGAGGCGCAGCGGCACTCCTTCGTCATCCCAAGGCTCGTCATCCCAAGGAGACCACCATGACAGTGCGCGTCGGCATCAACGGCATGGGACGCATCGGCCGGACCTTCCTCAGGCTCGCCGAGGAGACCGACGACATCGAGGTGGTGGCGGTCAACGACGTCGCGGACCCCGGCGCGATCGCCGGACTGCTCCGCCGCGACAGCACCTTCGGCCGGTTCCGCGGCGGCATCGGGATCGACGGCGGCCAGCTCTTCGTCGACGGGCGGAGGATCGCGATCGGCGCCGAGCGCGACCCCGCCGCGCTCCCCTGGGCCGAGCACGACGTCGAGGTCGTCGTCGAGTCCACGGGCAGGTTCCGCACCCGCGACACGCTCGCGGCGCACCTGGCCGCCGGCGCCGACCGGGTCATCCTCTCCGCTCCCGGCAAGGATGTCGACGCGACCATCGTGCTGGGCGTCAACGACGGGAGCTACGACCCCTCCCGGCACCGGATCCTCTCCAACGCCTCCTGCACCACGAACTGCGTGGCGCCCATGGTGCTGGTGCTGCACGAGGCGTTCGGCGTGAGCCACGGCTTCATGACCACCGTGCACGCCTACACCGGCGACCAGAACATCCTGGACGGACCACACAAGGACGCCCGTCGGGCGCGCGCGGCCGCCGTCAACATCGTGCCCACGACCACCGGCGCCGCCAGGGCCGTCGGCGAGGTCCTGCCCGCCCTCGCCGGCCGCCTCGACGGTGTCGCGCTGCGCGTGCCCGTCGTCGACGGCTCGCTGGTCGACCTCGCCGTCCTGCTCGACCGCGCGGTCACGCCCGCGGAGGTCAACGCGGCCTTCGCGACCGCCTCGGAGCGCGGCCCCCTGGCCGGCCGGCTGCGCTACGAGACCGAGCCGATCGTGTCCTCGGACGTGATCGGCGACCCGGCCTCGTGCGTCTTCGACGCCGCCCTCACCCAGGCCAGCGGGAGCTTCGCCAAGGTCTTCGGCTGGTACGACAACGAGTGGGGCTACACCTGCCGCCTGGTCGACCTGGTCCGGATGGTCGGGACCGGGCGGTGAGACCGTGTTCAACGTCCGGTTCCACGGCAGGGGCGGCCAGGGCGTGGTGACGGCGGCCGAGATGCTCTCGGTCGCCGCCTTCGACAGCGGACACCACGCCCAGGCGTTCCCGACGTTCGGCTCGGAGCGCACCGGCGCCCCGGTCACGTCGTACTGCCGCATCGACGACCGGCCGATCCGCTTCCACGAGCCGATCGACGAGCCGCACGCCGTCGTGGTCCAGGACCCGACACTGCTGCCCGTGGTGCCCGTGCTCGACGGCGTGACGCCAGCGACGTACGTGCTCGTGAACACCGCGCGCTCCCCCGCGGAGCTTGGGCTCGACCACCTCGGCCGGGTCATGACGCTGCCCGCCACCGCCCTCGCCCGTGAGGTGCTGGGCCGCCCGCTGCCCAACACCGCCCTCCTCGGAGCGCTCGCCGGCGTGACGGGGGTCGTGTCGCTGGAGGCGGTGGTCGACGCCGTCCGCCGGCGGTTCACCGGCCCCCTCGCCGAGGCGAACGTCGAGGCCGCCGTCCGCGCCCACGCGAGGGTGGTCGTCCATGCGTGAGCAGTTGGAGGGATCGCAGGCGGTGGCCCGCACGGTGGCCCGGTGCCGCCCCCAGGTCGTCGCGGCGTACCCGATCTCACCGCAGACCCACATCGTCGAGGCGCTCTCCGACCTGGTGCGCACCGGCGAGCTCGCGCCGTGCGAGTACCTGACGGTGGAGTCGGAGTTCGGCGCCATGTCCGCCTGCATCGGCGCCTCCGCGGTCGGCGCCCGCGCCTACACCGCCACCAACAGCCAGGGCCTGCTCTACATGACCGAGGCGGTGTTCAACGCCGCCGGCCTCGGCCTCCCCGTCGTGATGACGGTGACGAACCGGGCCGTCGGGGCGCCGATCAACATCTGGAACGACCACTCCGACTCGATGGCGCTGCGCGACGCCGGCTGGATCCAGCTGCACGCGGCGTCGGTCCAGGAGGCGGCCGACCTGCACGTCCAGGCCTTCGTGCTGGCCGAGCGGCTCTCGGTCCCGGTGATGGTGTGCCTGGACGGCTTCGTGCTCACCCACGCCACCGAGGAGGTCGACGTGCCCGGCCGGGCGCAGGTCGACACGTTCGTCCCGCCGTACCGGCCGCGGCAGGTGCTGGACCCGGCCGATCCGGTGACGATCGGCGCGATGGTCGGGCCGGAGGCGTTCACCGAGGTGCGCTACCTGGCCGAACAGCGGCTGCAGCGGGCTCTGGTCGAGGTGCCCGCGATCGCCGCCGACTTCGCCCGCGACTTCGGCCGCCCGTCCGGCGGGCTGCTGCACTCCTACCGCACCGAGGACGCCGAGACCGTACTGGTCACCCTCGGCTCGGCCGCCGGCGTCGCCGAGGAGGTCGTCGACGAGCTCCGCGCCGAGGGCGTCGCCGTCGGCTGCGTCGCGCTCACCTGCTTCCGCCCCTGGCCGGCCGCGGCGGTCCGGGACGCACTCGCCGCCGCCCGGCGGGTGGTGGTGCTGGAGCGCGCGTTCAGCCCCGGCGCGGGCAGCATCGTCGGCCGCGACGTACGGCGCTCGCTGCCCGACCCGTCCGTGCCGGTGGTCGAGACCGTGGCCGGCCTGGGCGGCCGCCCGGTGCGGCGGGCGGGGGTCCGCCGCCTCCTCCTCGACGCCATCGCGGGGCGGATGGAGCCGGGGACCCTGCACTTCCCCGATCTCGACCACGCGCTGCTGGCGCGGGCAGCGGCCGCCGAGGCCGGCTGAGGAGGACCCCGTGCACGAGACCAGGCTCTACCAGATCGGCACCTTCGCCGCCGGCAACCGGCTGCTCGACCCCGACGACAACTCGGTGCAGTCGCACCCCGACCGCGCCAACGCGATCACCTGCGGCCACCGGGCCTGCCGGGGCTGCGGCGAGGCGCTCGGCGCCCGGTTCGTCCTCGACGCCGCGGTCCGCGCCGCCGGTGGGGACGTCGTCACCGTCAACGCCACCGGCTGCCTGGAGGTGTTCTCCACGCCGTACCCCGAGTCGTCGTGGCAGGTCGCCTGGCTGCACTCGCTCTTCGGCAACGCGCCGGCGGTCGCCGCCGGGGCCGCGGCCGGGCTCAGGGCGCTCGGGCGCGGCACCCGGGTCGTCGGCCAGGCCGGCGACGGCGGCACCGTCGACATCGGGTTCGCCTGCCTGTCGGGCATGTTCGAGCGCGACGACGACGTGCTCTTCGTCTGCTACGACAACCAGGGCTACATGAACACCGGCGTCCAGCGCTCCGGCGCGACGCCCCCGGCCGCGCGCACCGCGACGACGGCGGCGCTCGGCGAGCCGCCCGGCGCCCGGTTCGGCCAGGGCAAGTCCGCGCCGCTGATCGCGATGGCGCACGAGATCCCGTACGTCGCGACCGCGACCGTGGCGGACCTGCGCGACCTCGAGCGCAAGGTCGCCCGGGCGATGGGCCTGCACGGCGCGCGCTACCTGCACGTGCTCGTCCCGTGTCCCCTGGGGTGGGCCGCGGCGGCGCACGACACCGTCCGGCTCGCCCGGCTCGCGACCGAGTCGGGGCTCTTCCCGCTGTTCGAGGCCGAGCACGGCGAGGTCACCGCGGCCACGCCGATCCGCCACCGGGTGCCGGTCGAGGAGTACCTGCGGCTCCAGGGCCGCTACGCCCACCTCTTCGGCGACTGCCCCCGCCCCGACCTGGTCGCCCGCATCCAGGCGGGCGCGGACCGCAACATCGACCGGTTCGGGCTGCTGCCCGACGAGGCCTGAGGAGCAGCCATGAAGCACCCGTTCGCCATCACCCTGGACGTCGGCAGCAGCCGCGCCAACCACACCGGCAGCTGGCGCACCGAGCGGCCGGTCTACGTGACCCTGCAGCCGCCGTGTGCGAGCGGGTGCCCGGCCGGCGAGGACGTGCGCGAGTGGCTGCGCGACGCCGAGGACGGCGGCGCGGGCTACGAGCGCGCCTGGCGGCGGATCATGGAGACGAACCCGTTCCCGGCCGTGATGGGCCGGATCTGCTACCACCCGTGCGAGACCGCCTGCAACCGGGCGACGCTCGACGAGGCCGTCGGCATCAACTCGGTGGAGCGGTTCCTCGGCGACGAGGCGATCCGCAACGGCTGGACGGCGACCGTCGACGCCGCGCCGACCGGGCGGCGGGTGCTCGTGGTCGGGTCCGGGCCGGCCGGCCTCTCGGCCGCCTACCACCTGGTCCGGCTCGGCCACGGCGTCACCGTGCTCGAGGCGGCCGCGCAGCCCGGCGGCATGATGCGCTACGGCATCCCCGCCTACCGGCTCCCCCGCGACGTGCTCGACGCCGAGGTCGACCGACTCCTGGCCCTCGGCGTGGACCTGCGGCTCGACACGCCGGTGACCGACCTCGAGGCGGTCTGGCGCGAGGGCCGGTACGACGCCGTCTTCCTCGCCGTCGGCGCCCAGCTCGGCCGGCGGGCCTACCTGCCCGCCGGCTCCGCGGCGCGGGTGGTCGACGCGGTGCGGATGCTGCACGACGTCGCGGAGGGCGAGCCGCCCCGGCTCGGCCGCCGGGTGGCGGTGTACGGCGGCGGCAACACCGCCCTGGACGCCGCGCGCACCGCCCGCCGGCTCGGCGCCGAGGACGCCGTCGTCGTCTACCGCCGGACCCGCGACCGGATGCCCGCACACCCCAGCGAGGTCGGCGAGGCCGAGGCCGAGGGCATCCGGTTCACCTGGCTCTCCACCGTCGCCGGCGTCGACGCGGACGGCCTCACGCTCGAGTGCATGGAGCTCGACGACGCCGGGTTCCCGCAGCCCACCGGCCGCTTCGAGCGGCTCGAGGCCGACGCGCTGGTGCTGGCGCTCGGCCAGGACGCCGACCTGGCGTTCCTCGACGGCGTGCCCGGCCTGGAGTACCGCGACGGCGTCCTCGCCGTCGACGACCGCCTGATGACCGGCCGGCCGGGCCTGTTCGCCGGCGGCGACGTGGTGCCGGACCAGCGGTCGGCGACGGTCGCGATCGGCCACGGGCGCCGCGCGGCCGCAGGCATCGACGCCTGGCTGCGCGGCGACGACCAGCCGGCCGCACCCGGGCCCGCGCCGGCGACGTACGACCGCCTGCACACCTGGTACTACACCGACGCGCCGCGCGCCCACCGCCCGGTGCTC
The DNA here is from genome assembly GCF_054782915.1 of Nocardioides hungaricus. Classification (NCBI taxonomy): domain Bacteria; kingdom Bacillati; phylum Actinomycetota; class Actinomycetes; order Propionibacteriales; family Nocardioidaceae; genus Nocardioides; species Nocardioides hungaricus. Next base: position 23,911 of record NZ_BAAGRO010000045.1, read on the forward strand.
GAGGCCGCGCGGCGGTCCTCGACCTTCGACGAGGTGGTCCGCGGGCTCGACGTCGACACCGCGCTCTACGAGGCGCGCCGGTGCCTGTCCTGCGGCACCTGCTTCTCCTGCGACAACTGCTTCGGGATGTGCCCGGACAACGCGGTGCTCAAGACCGGCGAGGCCGGCACGCCGTACGTCATCGACCTGGACTACTGCAAGGGGTGCGGCATCTGCGCCGCCGAGTGCCCCGCGGGCGCGATCTCGATGGTGCCCGAGGAGATCTGACCGTGACGAGGCAGGACTACTCCGCGTCGTACTCCGGCGGGTAGCTCGGGCCGGCGTGCTCGATGTCGGCGTCGACCGGCGGGAACATGAGCGTCTCGTGTCCCGAGTCCTGCCAGCGGACCCAGTACGGCGGGTGGCCATCGCGGTGGTCGCCGGCGATCACCTCCGCCACGCGCACCGTCGCGGGAAGCTCCCGCACGATGATCCGGTCGCCCTTGAACGCGTACATGCTCCGACTCTCCTTAGCCTCGATTTGCCTCGATCGATGTCTACCGGTCCTGCGGCTCGCGCCAGCCGGCGCGCACGAGCAGCGCCTCGAAGCCCTGCGGGTCCCGGCGCTCGATCTCGTCCAGCAGGAGGGCGCGCTCCTGCACGAGGACGAGCGCGGCCGCCGCGTCGCCGCCCTCGCGCAGCTCCCGGCCGGTCCGGTGCCACCGCCGCTCGAGCTCGCGGGCCGGCAGCCGCTGGACCTGGACGGCGGTGCGCACCGGTCGGGGCCCGGGCAGGCGGCCGGCCAGCCACTCGAGCAGGAGCGGGCACAGGGCGCCGAGCACGGCCAGCACCAGCAGCGACCACGGCCCCATCAGCCGGGGCAGTCCCAGGAGCATCGTGGCCCCGACCGCGGACCAGAGCGCGGCCTGGCCGACCACTCGCCACCGCCGCTGCGGGTCCTCGACCCACGAGAAGGCGGTCACGGCGACCGCCACGGAGATCGCGGCGACCGCACCGAGCATCGCGGGCCAGCCGATGCCGACACCTCCGGCGACCAGGGCGACCGTCGCCAGGATCGCGACCACCGCCTGCCACGCGCTCCGGTACGTTCTCATGCCCCCCACGGTCCTCGGGCCCCGGCCCGCCACGTAGGGCCGATGGACTCACGCTCGACGGGACCTCCGGCCGCGGTGCGGCCGGGCCCGCGGTGTGACCGTGGGGCCCATGGGACCCGAGCTGCTGCTGCGGCCGCTCCCGGCCGTGCTCGCCGAGCTCACGACCACGTCCGAGGGGCTCGGTGCCGCCGAGGCGGCCGCGCGGCTGGAGCGGTACGGCGCCAACGAGCTGGTCGCGCACGGCGGGCCGTCGTTCCTCGGCGCCCTGGTCCGCCAGCTCGTCCACCCGCTCGCGCTGCTGCTCTGGCTCGCCGCCGCCCTGGCGCTCGGCACCCAGGCCGTCGTCCTGGGCGTCGCGATCCTGCTCGTGATCGCCCTCAACGCCGCCTTCGCGCTGGTCCAGGAGCGCCACGCCGAGCACGCCGTCGCGGCGCTCGGCGCCTACCTGCCGCCGCGCGCGGTGGTGCTCCGGGACGGGCGGCGTACTGCCGTCGAGGCACGCGCCATCGTCCCGGGCGACGTCGTCGTGGTCGAGGAGGGCGACGCGATCTGCGCGGACGCCAAGCTGATCGCCGGCACGGTCGAGGTCGACCTCTCCGCCGTCACCGGGGAGTCGGTGCCGGTCGTGCGCTCGGCCGACTCGCCCGTGGACGCACACCGCCTGGTCGACGCCCCCGACGTCCTGCTCTCCGGCACGACCTGCACGTCCGGGGAGGGAGCCGCCGTCGTCGTGGCGACCGGCATGGCCACCGAGCTCGGCCGGATCGCCGGGCTGAGCGGACGCACGACCCAGGAGCCCAGCCCCCTCGAGCGCCAGGTGCGCCGGGTGGCCTGGCTGATCGCCGCCGTCGCGGTCGGCGTCGGGCTCGCCTTCCTGCCCCTGGGCACGCTCTCGGGTCTCGGCCTCGCGGACGCCGCCGTGTTCGCGATCGGGCTGCTCGTCGCCAACGTCCCCGAGGGCCTGCTGCCGACCATCACCCTGGCGCTGGCCGTCGGGGTCGCCGACCTCGCGCGCCGGGGCGGGCTCGTCAAGCGGCTGAGCGCGGTCGAGACCCTCGGCTCGACCGACGTGATCTGCACGGACAAGACCGGCACGCTGACCCAGAACCGGATGCAGCTGCACAGCACCTGGGACGCGACCGCACGCCACTCGCCCGAGCCCCTCGTGCGCGCGGCCCTGGCGCGGGTGCTGGGCTCGTGCACCACGGCGGACGTCGCCTCGGGGATCGGGGACCCCACCGAGCTCGCCCTGCTGCGCGCCGCCGAGCAACTGGGCGGCGCGGCGCCGCCGCCGGAGCGCCGCGACGCGACGTACCACTTCGACCCGCGGCTGCGGCTGATGTCGGTCATCGTGCCGGCCGAGCCGGGCGACGACCTGATCCTCACCAAGGGCGCGCCCGAGGCGGTGCTCGACCGGTCCGCCTCGGTGCTGCTGCCCGACGGCACCACCGACCCGCTGACGACCTCGGGCCGGCAGGCGCTCGACGCGCGCCTGCGCGAGCTGGCCGGACGCGGGCTGCGGCTGATCGCGTGCGCGTGGCGCGACATCGCGCCGCCCGGCGGGCCGCCCGAGCGCGCCGAGGTGGAGCGCGACCTGGTGCTGCTCGGTTTCGTCGCCCTCTCCGACCCGATCCGCGACGCGGTGCCGGACGCCGTGGCGCGGGCCCACGACGCCGGGATCACCGTCCACGTCATCACCGGCGACAACGGGGCCACCGCGGCCGCGATCGCCGCCTCGGCCGGCATCTGCCGGGGCGGCCGGCCCGAGGTGGTCTCGGGCGCGGACCTCGAGACCTACGACGACGAGCGGCTCGACGCGCTGCTCGCCGGGGGCCGGGAGATCGTGTTCGCCCGCAGCTCGCCCGAGGACAAGCTGCGGATCGCGAGCCGGCTCCAGGCGGCCGGGCACGTCGTGGCGATGACCGGCGACGGGGTCAACGACGCGCCCGCGCTGCGGAAGGCCGACATCGGCGTCGCGATGGGCCGCGGCGGCACCGACGTCGCCCGCGAGGCGGCCACCATGGTGCTGACCGACGACGACTTCGCGACGATCATCAGCGCGGTCGAGTCGGGGCGGCGGGTCTACGACAACGTCCGCAAGTTCATCCTCTACATCTTCGCCCACGCCGTACCGGAGATCCTGCCGTTCCTGCTGTTCGCGCTCTCGGGCGGCGCGATCCCCCTCGGCCTGACCGTCGTGCAGATCCTGATGATCGACCTCGGCACCGAGACGCTCCCGGCACTGGCGCTCGGGCGCGAGGCCCCGGAGCCCGGGCTGATGTCCCGTCCGCCGCGGGAGCGCCGCGAGGGCATCATCACCAGACAGATGCTCCTCCGCGCGTGGGCCGTGCTCGGCGTGACCTCGGCCGTCCTCGTCGTGCTCGGCTTCCTCGGCGTGCTGTGGTCGGCCGGCTGGCGGCCCGGCGACCCGACCGGTCCCGGGAGCGCGCTGCACGAGACCTACCTGCGCGCGACCACGATGACCTTCGCGGGCATCGTGGCCTGCCAGGTCGGCACGGCGCTGGCGGCCCGGACCGACCGGGTGTCCCTGCTCGCCGTCGGGCCGCTGTCGAACCGGCTGCTGCTGGCCGGCATCGCGTTCGAGGTCGCCGTGACGGCCGTGGCGATCTACCTGCCGGCCGCCCAGGCCGTCCTCGGGACGCGGCCCCTGCGCCTCCCCGAGCTGGCGATCCTCGCCTGCTTCCCCGTGGTCGTCTGGGGCGTCGACGAGCTCTACCGGCTCGGCCGGCGGCGCCGCTGACCGGCGCCCTCAGCCGCCGGCGCGCGGACCGTCGAAGTGGTGCACCTCGGCGTCCGGCCCGGGGAAGAACAGGCTCTCGTGGTCGGAGTCCGACCAGCGCACGACGTACGGCGGCGCGCCGTCTGGCCGGCGCACCCCGACCACCTCGCCGTCCCTGACCGGGCCGCCGGTCCGGGCGCTGCGGACGATGATCCGGTCACCCACTGCTGCGAACATCTCCTCCACCTCCACTTCTCGTCGTGGCTGCGGCGACGGCCCCCGCGGCGTGTCGCGGGGGCCGACTCCTCACCCGGACGCCGGGGACTCACTCCACGGGGAGCTCCCGGTGCGTGACCGGGATCCGCGTCGGCGCCGGGCGAGTCCGCGCCGGCAGCGACACCGTGAGGACGCCGTCCGCGTAGCTGGCGCGGACGTCCTCGGGTGTCGTTCCGGGCGGAAGGGCGATGAGCCGCTCGAAGCTGCCGTACCGGAGCTCGGTGTGGTACTCGTCGTGCTCCTCCTCGCGGCGCTGACCGCGCAGGTGCAGCGTGCTCCCGTCCACCGTGAGCTCGATGTCCTCCTGCGGATCCACGCCCGGGATGTCCGCGCGGATGATCCGGCGGCCGTCCTCGATCCACTCCTCGACCCGCACCTCCGGCTCGGTCTCGGCGCCGAGCCATGTCATGACCTCACCGAGGACCGACTGGCCGGTGCGGCGTTCCACGCTCTGCATGTCGTGCTCCTCTCCAGGTCTCCTCCAGGTCTCCTCCAGGTCTCCTCCAGCACACTCCCGGCACGGTCCCGGGCACAGGGGCCAAGGTCATCGCCGGCCTGCGCCGGAGGTCACCGCCGAGGGCGCGGACACCGCAGCGTTCGTCCCGGGCCCGGGACGGACCTTCGGTCAGCCGGCCACGAGCACCGCCGAGCCGCCGAACCGGCCCGCGGCCAGGTCGGCCAGGGCGCGGTCCGCCTCGTCGAACGGGTAGGCGACGACGTGCGCCCGGACGCCCAGCCGGCCGGCCAGGCCGAGCAGTTCCTCGCCGTCGCGGCGGGTGTTCGAGGTGACCGTCCGCAGGTCGCGCTCGTAGAAGAGGTGGCGCTGGTAGTCCAGGCGCGGCACGTCCGACATGTGGATCCCGGCCAGCGCGAGGGTGCCGCCGCGGCCGAGGGCCTCGAGGGCGACCGGCACGAGGTCGCCGGCCGGCGCGAAGACGATGGCGGAGTCCAGCGGCTCGGGCGGCCGGGCGTCCGACGTACCGACCCACGCCGCGCCGAGCTCCCAGGCCAGGGCCCGGGCCTCCTCCCCGCGGGTCATCACGAAGAGCTCCGCGCCCTGGGCGAGCGCCACCTGCGCGGTGATGTGCGCGCTCGACCCGAAGCCGTAGAGGCCCAGCCTCCCGCCCGGCGGCAGGCTCGCCCGCACCAGCGACCGGTAGCCGATGATGCCGGCGCACAGGAGGGGCGCGATCTCGGCCGCGGGCACGGTCGCGGGCAGGCGGTAGGCGAACGCCTCGGGCACCACGGCCTGCTCCGCGAACCCGCCGTCGGCGTCCCAGCCCGTGTACGCCGAGGCCGGGCAGAGGTTCTCGCGGCCGCTGCGGCACCACCGGCAGGACCCGCAGGTCCCGCGCAGCCAGGCCACGCCGGCCCGGTCGCCCACCCGGAACCGGTGCGCGTCCACGCCGCACTCGCGCACCCGGCCGACCACCTGGTGGCCGGGGACGACGCCGGCACGACGCGGCGCCAGGTCGCCCTCGGCGAGGTGGAGGTCGGTCCGGCAGACACCGCAGGCCTCGACGTCGAGGAGCACCTCGCCGGGCCCGGGCTCGGGGATCGGGCGCACGGCCGGCCGGAGCGGGCCGGTCGCGATCGGGCCGGGCCGCTCGACGACCCAGCACCGCATCGACCCCGCAGCCATCGTCGGCCTCCCGTCATCATGCCGAGTGTCGGGCGCGCGACCCGGACGAGCAACCTCCCCTCCACGCTGTCGTCGTGGACGGGCCGGGAGCAGGGCCGAAGGTCATCGCGTCCGCCGGACCAACCGCCCTGTCCGCGCGGGGCCTCGGCGGCGAGGGTGGGGCCATGACCAGCCCGATGCTCTCCTTCCTCGGCGCCGCCGGCACGGTGACCGGCAGCAGGTTCGCGGTCTCGGCCCTCGACGGCGACGTCCTCGTCGACGCCGGCCTCTACCAGGGTCTCGCGGAGCTTCGGCGCCGCAACTGGGAGCCGATCGGCCTGGCCGCCGCGGACCTCGACGCGGTCGTCGTCACCCACGCCCACCTCGACCACTGCGGCTACCTCCCGCGCCTGGTGCGCGACGGGTTCCGGGGGCCCATCCGGTGCACGCCGGAGACCGCCGAGCTCGTGGCGATCGTGCTCCGCGACAGCGCCCACCTGCAGGAGGAGGATGCGCGGCTCGCCAACGAGGGCGGCTACTCCAAGCACCGCCCGGCTCTGCCGCTCTACGACCTCGGCGACGTCGAGCACACCCTCCCGCTGCTCGCCCCGGTGGAGCACGACACCGGGCTGGACCTGGCGCCCGGCGTCACCGCGCTGCTCACCCCCGCCGGGCACATCCTCGGGTCGTCGTGCGCGCTGCTCGACGTCGACGGCCGTCGGGTCGTGTTCAGCGGCGACCTCGGCCGCGGCACCCACCCCCTGCTGCGTCCGCCCGGCCCGCGCCCGGTCGCGGGCACGGTCGTGGTCGAGTCGACCTACGGCGACCGGCGGCACCCGCCCGCCGACCCCGATCTCCTGGCCGACGCCGTGCGCCGCACCATCGGGCGCGGCGGCTCGGTGCTGATCCCCGCCTTCGCGGTCGACCGCACCGAGCTCGTGATCATCGAGCTGCACCGGCTGATGGCGAGCGGGCGGATCCCGCGGGTCCCGGTCCACCTGGACAGCCCGATGGCCCTGGCCGCCCTCGCCGTCTACCGTCGGGCCTTCGACGCCGGCCCGCCCCAACCGCCGGGCTCCCCGGACCTCCGGGTCGCGATCGACGGGCTCGGGCTGCACGCGGTCCCCGACGCGGCCGGCTCGATCCGGCTCAACCGGCCCTCGGCGCCCTGCATCGTCATCTCCGCCTCCGGCATGGCCACCGGCGGCCGGGTGGTGCACCACCTCGCCCACCAGCTGCCCGATCCGCGCAATTGCGTCGTTCTCACCGGCTACCAGGCCGTCGGCACCCGTGGTCGACAGCTCCTGGACGGCGTACGCCAGCTCAAGATGCACGGGCGGTACGTCCCCGTGCGGGCCGAGGTCGTGGACGTCCCGGCGTTCTCCGTGCACGCCGACGCCGACGAGCTGATCGGCTGGCTGGCCTCGGCGAGCCCGCCGGAGGTCGTGTACGTCGTGCACGGCGAGCCCCGCGCGTCGGCCGCCCTGGCCCGGCGGATCGGCGACGAGCTGGGCTGGTGCGCGGTCGTCCCGCGGCCCGACGAGCGGGTCCGCCTCGACTGAGTCGTCGACCGGTCCGGCCCGGGACCGGGACGTCGGCCCTCCCCCGGCCGGCCCGGGACCCTACCGCGGTGGGCGGGGCCGCCCGCCGTCGTGCCGGACGAGGTCAGCGGGCGCCGGCCAGGAGCTCCATCGCGGGCTCGTAGGAGCCGTACCGCGCCGCGCCGTTCAGCGCCGCCCGCTCCAGCAGCACCCGCTGCGCGGCCTCCCGGTTGGCGTCGTCCCCCTGCCAGGCCCGCAGCACGGGAGCCTGCAGCGCCCGGCCGAAGGAGAAGCTCAGCTCCCAGGGCTGGGGCAGGTGCCGGTTCAGCGCGTCGAGCCGTGCGGTGGCCTGCTGCTCGGTCTGCCCGCCCGAGAGGAACACGATGCCGGGCACGGCCGCTGGCACGCAGTCGCGCAGCACGTCGAGGGTGCGCCGCGCGATCGCCTCGTCACTCACCGGCTCGGCGGACTCCGATCCCGGCAGCACCAGGTTGGGCTTGAGCAGGGTGCCCTCCAGGTCCACCCGGTGCCGGGCGAGCTGGTCGTAGACGGCGCGCAGCACGGTCGCGGTCACCCGGGCGCACCGCTCGATCGAGTGCGGCCCGTCCATGAGGACCTCCGGCTCGACGATCGGGGTGAGGCCGGCCTCCTGGGCGAGCGCGGCGTACCGCGCCAGGCCGTGGGCGTTCGTCTGGATGCACGTCGCGGACGGCCGACCGGGGCCGATGCGGACGACGGCGCGCCACTTGGCGAAGCGGGCCCCGAGGTCGACGTACTCCGCGAACCGCTCGCGCAGCCCGTCGAGGCCCTGCGTGACCACCTCGTCGGGGAAGCCCGCGAGCGGCGTGGTGCCGGCGTCCACCTTGATCCCCGGCAGGATGCCGGCGTCCAGCAGGACCCGCGCGAACGACGTGCCGTCGCCCGCGCGCTGCCGGATCGTCTCGTCGAAGAGGATGACCCCGCTGATGTGCTCCGCGAGGCCCGGTGTCGTGAGCAGCAGCTCCCGGTAGTCGCGACGCACGGGCTCGGTCGACTCCAGGCCGACGGCCGCCAGCCGCCTGGCCATGGTCGGGGTGCTCTCGTCGGCGGCGAGGATCCCCTTGCCCGGTGCCACCAGCGCTCGGGCGGTGCGAACGATCGACGTCGGTCTCATGGGTCCTCCTCAGGTCCGGTCGACGACCATCACGGGGCACTCCGCGTGCCGCAGGACGGCGCGGGTGACGGGTCCGAGATGGACGCCGTGACGGCGGTGCTCGGGGCGCCGGCTCAGCACGACGACCACCGAGCGGCGGCTGGCGGCGACCAGCGCGTCCGCGGGTCGCGCCCACCGCACGGCACGGGTGATCCCGGTGCCCGGATCGAGCCTGGCCAGGCCCGCGCGCAGCTCCGCGTCGGCCTCGAGCGTCCACTGCCTGCGGGTGCGGTCGACGAGCAGCGTGTCCTGGTAGGGCTCCGCGAGCCACATCGCGAACAGGACCGCGAGCTCCCGGCCGCTCGCCGCGGCGTACGCCGCCGCGGCCTCGACCTGGCCCACCGGGTCCGCGGGGCGGTCGACGCCCACCGTCACCGGGAGCTCCCCGGCGGCCGGCGTCCAGCCGGCCGGCACGACGACCACCGGCGCGGCCGCGTGCGCGGCCACCCGGGTGGAGGTCGACATGGTCAGCAGCCGCTCGAGCCGATCGCGCGCCCGCCGCTCGAGGACGACCAGGTCGCGCCCGCCGGCCCGGTCCGCGATGGTCGCGGCGACCGGCCCGGTCAGCAGCCCGGTGCCCACCGGCACCTCGCCGTCCAGCCGCGGCCGGATCCGGTCGGCCGCGTCGGTCAGGACGGACCGGCCGACCTGCTGCAGCGCCAGGTCGAGCGACTGGACCTCGCCGGGGAACGACGGCAGGGCGACCATCGAGTGCACGACGTGCAGCAGCTCGACCCCGGTGCCGCGGCGCAACGCCTCCCCGGCCGCGAAGTCCAAGGCGCCGTCCCGCACCCCCTCGGGCCCGACGGCGACGACGACTCCGAGCTCGTTCGACCTCACGACGACTCCTCCCGGGTCACTTCAGGAGCTGACCCTCGGCCTCCACGACCAGCGCGGGCAGCTCCGGGACCTCTGTCGGCGAGACGACCAGGATGGGGCACTCCGCCGTGCGGAGCACCGCACGCGCCGTGCTCCCCAGATGCATGGCCGACGGAACCCCGTGGCATCGGCGCACGATGACCAGCAGGTCAGCCGATCCCGACGCCTCGACCAGGGCGTGGCCCGGGCGGTCGTGGACGATGCGGACCTCGATCTCGACGCCCGGGTACGCCGCGCGCCACGGCCGCAGCAGCCCCTCCATCTCGGCGGTGCCCTCGCGTTCGAGCCGCTCCTGGGCGACGCGCGCCTCGATGATGTCGTCGTACGCGCTCGGGAGGCGCCAGGCGTGCAGGACGACGAGCTTGGCGGCCCGTGCCGCGGCCACCTCGACCGCGTGGCCGAGCAGCTCGTCGGCGTGCGCCGGCGACTTCACCCCGACGAGCACCACGCCGTGCTCCTGCGCGGCGTCCTCGTCCCCGTCCTCGTGCCACCGCGGCGGCACCTCGACGACGGGCACGGGCGCGCGGGCCGCAGTGCGGGTCGCGGTGTCCCCGCCCACCACCCGGTGCAGGAGGGGCCGGTCGTCCCGGCCGAGGACCAGGACGCGCGCGCGCTCGGCCGCCCGGATGAGCTCGGTCGACCGCAGACCGTGGCGCAGCCAGGCGTCGACCCGCAGGTCCGGCGCCCGCCGGCGCACCTCGTCCTCGACCCGGGCGAGGACGGCGGTGCCGGCCTCGGTCAGCTCGCCCGGTGTCAGTGGCACCAGCGGCGAGATGGGGACGTAGTCGGGCACGACGTGGACGAGCCTCAGCGGTCCGCCGGAGCGCCGGCACTCCTCGACCGCGTAGCGCAGGGCGCCGCCGTTCGCGGCGGTGCCGTCGACGCCGACGACCACCGTGCCGGTGCTGGCGTTCATGGCCTCCTCCTCAGCCGACGGCCACTCCTGGCCTCCCTCTCATCCTCGGCCGAGCGGCGCGGGCGGCGTAGGGACCAAGGGCCCGTCCGGCCGGGGTCGATGGGCGCTCGCGAACGGACGCGGACATCCGCGGGAGCGAGTCAGCGGGCGGGGACCCACCAGTCGACGGTCGTCCCCTCTCCGGGCTCCAGCACGACGGGGTCACCAACTCCCCCGCGAGCCTCGCGGCGGTGCCCGGTGTGGTCACGACACTGCGGCGGCGCGGGTACTGCTTCGCCTCGCTCGGCACCGACGGCGCACCGGTGCCGCCGGTCCCGCTCGCGACGATCGGCGCCGAGCGCTCGCGCATCCGCGAGGGCGAGCGGGTGCGGCTGACCGTCCGGCTCGACCGGCCGACCAGCCGTGCGGTCCGCGTGCGCACCACCGCCGGCGCGGTGACGATCCCGCGCGGACAGCGGTCCGCCGGGCTCTGGTTCCGTGCGAGGCAGGACCGCGTCGACGAGGCGGTCGAGGAGCGGGGCTTCGAGGTGACCGGCGGCCGTGGCGTCCGTCCGGGCCGGAGCACACAGGCGCAGGTGCGCGTGCGCGACGACGACCCGCCGCCCGTCGTCTCGATCGGCGACACGACCGTCACCGCGTCACCGCTGCTCGCGGTGCCGGCGCGCATCGGCGTGCGCCTCGACCGACCGAGTGACCGGCCCACCCGCGTCGTCGTCCGCAGCGACCTCGGCCGGATGCTCGTCACCGTGCCCCCGCGTTCGACGCGGGCGACCGGCACGCTCACCGTGCCGGTCGGCCGGCCCGCCCAGGACGTCCGCGAGGTCGCCCTGCGCGCCGGCGGCGCCACCGCCGCCCTGACGATCCGTCCGCCCGACCAGACCTGGCTCCAGGCCGCCCGCGCGGCGGTGGCGCAGGTGCGCTGGCCGGACGCGCGGTTGCCCCGGCTCTTCTGAGTACGGGGTCAGACCGGCACGGCGAGGATCTCGTAGGGGATCCTCGACAGGGTGCGCGTGCCGGAGGTCTGGTAGACGACCGTGTCGAGCAGCGCGAGGCCGATGATGCTCTCGTAGTTGGTGACCAGCCCGTCCTCGATCACGCCCTCGGCGTCCTCGGAGTTGACGGTGAACAGCCACTCCCCGACCCAGTCCGGCGGGAAGCTGATGCCGAGCTCGTAGCCGCCGACCCAGTACTGACTGTTCAGGTCCCAGACCCCGACCTCCTGGTAGTACTCGCGCAGGGCCCGGTTGACGTCGGCGACCGGGGTGCCGACCGTCGCGGTCGAGGTGAGTACGTCGTAGGCGTCGGCGAGGACGCTCATCAGATCCACCCCGACCTGCGGAGGCTCTCCGAGGTAGAAGACCGCGTTGCGGTTGGCGTGGTAGTGGTTGAAGACGCCGCACGGGTCGACCTCGATCCAGTCGCCCGCCTCGATGACCCGGCGTCCGGCGATGTGGTGGCCCAGGCCGCCCGCAGGTGTCGTCACGACGGCGAGCTCGTGCAGCGCGGCGGGCTCGCCGCCGGCCTCGGCCATCGCCTTGACCATCTCGGCCCATGCCTCGAGCTCGGTCATGCCCGGCGCCAGCACTCGCTGGAGATGCAGGATGCCGGCGTCGCAGATCTCGGCAGCCCTCTCGATGTAGGCGATCTCGGCGGCCGACTTGAGCCGCCGCACCCGGCGTACGGCGTCGGTGGCGTCGACGACGGTCGAGCCCCTCGCCGTCAGAGCGGCGTCGATCTGGGCGGCGACGGCCGGGTTCGGCACGTAGCTGTACTTCTCGACGCCGACCGTGGAGTCCAGCCAGCCCTCCGCGTCGAGCTCGCGCACGATGAAGTCGAGCATGCCGGCGCGCTCATAGCGCGGGAGCAGCCGGATGTCCTCGGCGATCGAGGTGCGCCGGATCATCTCCTCGTGCTCGTAGCCCTCGAACTGGATGAAGCGGTCGCTGTCGGCGCGCACCGCGATGCAGGTCAGCGGCCGCCACTGGCGCGGAGCGTGCGACTTGTACCAGCGCAGCGACAGGCCGCTGAGCCAGCACATCGCCTCCGGGGAGGACAGGATCACCGTGTCGATGCCGTCCTCGGTCATCGCCGCGCGGAGCTTGTCCAGCCGCGCGGCGTACTCCTCGCGGGTGAAGGGGATGTCGGGCTCGACGAGCCCCCGGTCGTGCTCGCCGGCGGTGATGAACGCGCGGATGGCGTCGAGGTCGACGGCCATGGGGTGCCTCCTGGCTGGTCGGGATCGGATGGTGGGGAGGGTCAGGAGTCGAAGCCGACGCCGAACCGGTCGAGCAGCCGCAGCCATGCGTTGCGACGACCGGTGACGTCCGCGCGGGCGAGCGACGAGCGGGTGAGCTGGATCGCCAGCCAGCGCAGCGGCTCCGGCGGGAACGGGACGGGGCGGCGCCGCACCATCGAGAGTTGGGTGCGTTCGGTGGCCCGTCCCTCGAGCAGATCCAGGCAGGTCTCGGCGGCGAAGCGGGTCGCCGCCACACCGAGGCCGGTGTGCCCGAGGGCATAGACGACCCGCCCGCCCATCGCCCTGCCGTAGAAGGCGAAGAAGCGGGTGCAGGTGTCGATGACGCCGCCCCACGCGTGGCTGAACCGGACGCCGTCGAGCGTCGGGAACGTGTCCGCGAACTGCCCGGCGAGCCGCTCGAAGGTCTCCTCGCGCCGCTCGAGCTCGGGGGCGATCCGGCTCCTGTAGTGGTAGATCGCGTCGTAGCCACCCCACAACACCCGGTCGTCGGCGGTCAGCCGGAAGTAGTGGAACCGGTTGCCGGTGTCGGTGACGCCCTCGCGACCCCGCCACCCGATCGCCTCCTTCTGGACCGCGTCGAGCGGCTCGGTGACCAGGGCGTAGTCGTACACGGGCACCGTGCGCCAGCGCAGCCTGCGCAGCGGCGAGGGGAATCCGTTGGTCGCCAGGGCCACCCGATCGGCGCGCACCTCGCCGTACGGCGTCCCGGCCCGGACCCTCCGCCCGCTCCGCCTCAGGCTCGTGCAGGGCGTGCCCTCATGGATGCGCACGCCGAGCCGCAGGCAGGCGTCGCGCAGCCCCCAGGCGAGCTTCGCCGGGTGCACCAGCGCGTTGGCGTCGGGCGCGAAGGTCCCTCCGACGAACCTCGGCGAGGCGATCCGCTTGGCGACCTCGTCGGCATCGAGCAGCGTCACGTCCACCCCGTGGCCGGCCGCCAGCCGCTGGACCTCCTCGAGCTCGGCGAGAGCGCGCGCGCTGGTGGCGACCGTGAGCTTGCCGGTGCTCTCGAACTCGCACTCGATCCCGTGACGCGTGAGATCCTCCTCGAGGCCGCGGAGGTTCTCGGCACCGAGGCGCTCCAACTCGACGCTCTCGCGGGGCCAACGGGAGTGGCCGTTCGCGAAGCCGTGGGTCAGGCTCGCCGACACGAACCCGCCGTTGCGACCACTGGCGGCACCGCCGACGCGGTCCGACTCGAGCAGGACGACGTCGCGATCCGGCCAGCGCTCCTTGGCCTTGAGCGCGGTCCAGAGCCCCTGGTAGCCACCACCGACCACCAGCAGGTCGGCCGTCGTGGCGCCCTCCAGGGACGGCAGCGGCGCGGGCCGGTCGACGGAGTCGAGCCAGTACGGCGTGCGGTGCGTTAGCGCCAGGGCTGCACGTGCCGTCATGGAGCGTCCGGCCCGTGCACCGGCCGGCCCGCGATCCAGGTCTGCTCGACCCCGGTCGTCCAGATCTCCTCGGTGGGGCCCGAGAAGGGGTCCCGGTCGAGGATCGCGAAGTCGGCGTACTTGCCGGGCTCCAGACTGCCGCGCTCGTGGTCGGTGCCGTTCACCCAGGCGCTGCCCATCGTGAAGGCGCGCAGCGCCCGCGACAGGCTGAGCCGCTCCTCGGGGAGGAACACGCCGTCCCCCGGCCGCCAGGTCGGGCTGTCGCCGGCCGGCGTCCGGTTCACCGCGACGTGCAGCTCGCGGAACGGCTCGGGGGTGGACACCGGCCAGTCGCTGCCGAAGGCGAGCACGGCTCCCGTGCGGTCGAGCGTCCCCCAGGGGTACTGCCATCCCGCCCGGCGCTCGCCGAGGAAGGGCATCGTCAGCTCGGTCATCTGCGGCTCCAGCCGAGCCCACAGCGGCTGCGCGTTCACCGCGACGCCGAGGCGGGCGAAGCGCCCGGCGTCGTCGGGGTGCATCACCTGGATGTGGGCGATGTGGTGCCGCAGCCGGCGCCCCGGGCTGGTCGACTGGATCAGCTCGACCATGTCCAGGCCCTCCCGCACCGCGGCGTCGCCGACCGCGTGGAAGTGGATCTGCTGTCCCGCCGCGTCGAGTGCGAGCACGATCTCGCGGAGCTCGTCGGCGTCGAAGAAGTGCAGTCCGTGGTCATGGGCGAGGCACTGGTGCACGTAGGCCTCGAGCATCGCGGCGGTGAAGTTCTCCGCCACCCCGTCGAGCATCATCTTGGTCGTCGTGAACCGCAGTCCCGGGCGGCTCAGCGTCTGCCGGGTGTCGACCATGGAGCCGACCTGGTCCACCACCGATCCCGCCCCGCGATCCCACCAGAGCGCTCCGGTGACGTCGCCGGTGAGCAGCCCCTCGTCGGACGCGCGGGCGTAGGTGCGCGCGATCTCGGGGAAGACCTTGGCGTCCTGCCAGCCGGTGATGCCGATGCTGTGCAGATAGGCCTGCGCGGTGAGCAGCGCCTCGAGCAGCTCGTCCTCCGTCGGTGCCGGCACCACCGCGTCGACCAGCCGCATGGCGCCCTCCTGGAGCGCACCGACGGCGTCGCCGGCCGCGTCCCGCTCGATCCGCCCGTCGGCGGGGTCGGGCGTGTCCCGGTCGATACCGGCCAGCTCGAGCGCCCGGGTGCTCACCCAGTAGGTGTGGCCGTCCCGGTTGGGCAGCACGGCCGGCCGGCCGCCGACGAGCGGGTCCAGCTCCGCTGCGGTCGGTACGCCGCCCGGGAAGGCGTCGAAGGACCAGTTGCCGCCGCGCACCCAGGCGTCGGCAGGCAGCGTGGCGGCGTAGGAGGCGATCGCCTCCGCGTACTGAGTCCGGTCCGTGAGCCGGCCGAGGTCGACCGACAGCATCTTCTGGCCGGCCGGGACGGGGTGGACGTGGGCGTCGATGAGGCCCGGGATGACGGTGCGCCCCTCGACGGAGACAATCCGGGTGCCGGGGCCGGCGAGGTCGCGGACGTCGTCGCCGCCGACCGCGACCAGGCGACCGCCGGCCACGGCGAGGGTGGTGGCCCAGGAGCCGGCGGCGTCGCCGGTCCAGATCCGGGCATCGGCGAGGACCACGTCGACCGGGCCGATCTCGGCGACGGTGCGGGTGATGGAGGGGGTCTGCATGCTCACGCGGTCGGCTCCTCGTCGACGGTGGGTGCGGTCAGATGGCAGGCGGCGGGGTCGATCCCGAGTCGGACCACGGCGCCGACCGCGAGGTCGCCGGCCGCGGCCTGGGGCACGAGCGCGGTGATCGGCCCGGTGTCGAGGCCGGTGTCGAGGCCGGTGGGCCGCGCGGTGACGCGCAGGTCGTCGCCGAGGAAGACGGTGTCCTCGACGACGGCCTCCAGCGACCAGCCGTGCGACACCGGGTCGAGTCGCACGTCGCGGGGTCGGATCGCCAGGGCGGCGCGTCCACCCGGATCGGCACCCGGCACCGTGTGCTCGACGCCCCCGAGCCGGACCCGCGTCCCGGATCCGTCCCGGGCGACGACGTCGACCGGCAGCACGTTCGCCCCCGCGAAGAAGGTCGCGGCGAAGGCGGTGCTCGGCCGCAGGTACATGTCCCGGACGGGTGCGCAGTCGACCAGCTCCGAGTCCGCCATCAAGGCGACCCGGTCCGCGAGCGACAGGGCCTCCTCACGGTCGTGGGTGACGTAGAAGATGGTGGTCGCGAACTCGCGGTGCACGCGGCGTACCTCGGCCAGCAGCTCCTGCTTGAGCGCCTTGTCGAGCGCACCCATCGGCTCGTCCATCAACAGCACCTTCGGCGAGTACGCCAACGCACGGGCGATGGCGACCCGCTGCTGCTGACCGCCCGAGAGCTGACGCGGGAGACGGTCGCCGTACGCCTCGAGGCGCATCCGGCCGAGCATCTCGTCGACCCGGGCGGCGCGGTCCGCTCTGGACCAGCGACGCATGCGCAGGCCGTACTCGATGTTCCTGCGCACCGTCAGGTGCGGCATCAGCGCGTAGTTCTGGAACACCATGCCGATCTCACGGTCCGCCGGGCTCAGCTGCGAGACGTCGCGGCCGAAGAGCGAGATCGAGCCCTCGGTGACGGTCTCGAAGCCGGCGATCATGCGCAGCAGCGTCGTCTTGCCGGAGCCACTCGCGCCGAGCACGGCGATCAGCTCACCCTGGCGCACGCTCAGGTCGACCGCGCTCACCGCCGTGACCTGGCCGTAGCGTTTCGTCAGCCCCCGCAACTCGACGGCGGGCCGCGACTCGGCGGCGGCTCCGGCGGCCGGGGTGAGCATCGGGTGTTCGTCGGTCATGGTCACGACCTTCTCCCTCGGGACGTGGCGAGCGGGACGGCGATCGCGGCCGTGGAGACCAGGATGATCAGGCTCGAGATCGCCGTGATGATGGGGTCGCTGCCGAACTGGACGGAGTCGAAGATGGCCTTCGGCAGCGTCTTCAGGCCGGGGCCACCCAGGAAGTTGATGAAGACCGACTCCTCGAACGCCTGCTGGAAGGACATCAGCAGCGCGCCGAGGAAGGCCGGCAGGAGCATGCGCAGCGTGACCCCGAGCCACACCCGCCAGCGGTCGGCGCCGAGGGTGAAGGCGACGAGCTCGAGGTCGAGCGACGCCGCGCGCAGGCCGGTCCCGCCGACCAGGACGACGAACGGCAGCGACAGCACGATGTTGACGATCACCAGGCCGTGGAAGGTGCCGAGCAGGCCGTACTGCGCAAACGCCGCGTACATCGCGACGGCGTACGCCGAGGACGGGATCGCCAGGCTCACCAGGCTGGCCTGCTCCAGCACCCCGCGCAGCGGCAGCCGCGTGCGGTGGACGGCCACGAGCAGGGCCGCGCCGACCGCGACCGTCGCGACCGCGCTCACCGCGGCGAGCCGGACCGACAGCCAGAGCGGCTGCAGCCACTCCTCGCTCCCAGCGAGCCGCGTGTAGCGCTCGACGCCCCAGCTCTGCGGCGGGAAGGAGATGGCCGGGTCGTCGGAGAACGACAGGACCACCGTCAGCACGACCGGGCTCAGCACGAGTACGACGGCCGCCGCGACCACGATGCCGCCGGTCAGCGACAGGGCCCGCTCGGACATCCGCTGCGGGCTGCTCACGAGATCACCCGCCGGAAGGCTCGGCCGCCCGCGACCATGAGCGCGAGCGCGAGCACCAGCAGCGCGATGACGAGCACCACGGCCGAGGTGGCGGCGGCCGCGGGGTAGTCGAAGAGGGTGAAGATCTGCTGGCTGATGACGGTCGCGATGAACGGGGTCTGCAGTCCGCCGAGGAGGATCGGCGTGACGTAGAAGCCGATGGAGAGGACGAACACCAGAGCCGCGGCGACCAGGACCCCGCCCCGCACCAGGGGCCACACCACGGTGACCAGCGCCCGGCCCCGACTCGCTCCCAGCACCGAGGCCGACGCGAGGAGATCGCGGTCGACGCCGCGGAAGACGGAGTAGAGCGTCAGCACGGCGTACGGCAGGAGCGAGTAGGCGATGCCGTACACCACCGCGAACTTGGAGTAGAGCAGCGACAGCGGCTGGTCGATCACGCCGAGGTCCAGCAGGACCGTGTTCACCGGGCCGTTGGCGACCAGGAGCAGCAGCACGGAGTAGTTCTTGACGACCATGCCCATGGTGAACGGGATCAGTGCGGTGAGCCAGACGAGGAACCGCAGCCAGCCGCGGGTGCTGGTGTGGAGCGTCCAGGCGAGCACCGAGCCGACGCCGATGGTGGCCGCGGTGACGATGAGGCTGTCGGTCAGCGTCGTGACCAGCGCGCGCCGGCTGACGTCGTCGCGGAAGACGTCGGCGTAGCGGCTCATGCCGGCACCGCCGGAGCTGGCGTCGATGAAGACCTGCGCGACGGGCATCACGACGAACAGCGCCACGAGCGCGACCGCCGGCAGGGCGAGGAGGAGCCCCAGCAGCCGGCCGCCGTACGGCGACCAGGGCCGTCCCCCGGTGCCGGGTCCGCGCTCGGCGGTCCCGGCACCGGTGCTGCTGGTGGTCACGGCAGCCACTCAGCCGCCCTGGATGATCTGGTTGAGCCCGGAGTCGATCGCCTTCTGGTTCTCGACGTACCACGGGAAGTCCTGCTGACCGAGCTTCTCGAAGTTGGCCGGGTAGTCCGCGAGCCGCTGGGCGACGTCGGCCGGCATCAGGTCGAGCGCGTCGGGGCTCGGCACGCTGTACTGCATCTCCTCGGCCCACTTGGCCTGGGCCTCGGGGTTGGCGACCACCCAGTCGAGGAACCTGGCGGCTGCCTCGGGGTTCGGGGCGTCGGCCACCTGGGCGGTGTAGCCGGGGTCGTAGGTGCCGGCCCAGTTGATGGTCAGCGGCGTACCGGAGTCCTGCACGCTGTAGGCGCGGCCGCTGTACATGATGATCATGTCGACCTCGCCCTGGCGCAGCAGCTGCTCCTGCTGGTCACCGGAGGTGTAGAACACCTTGATGTCGGGCTTGAGGTCGCGCAGCGGCTGCAGCAGGGTGTCGACGTCCTGCGGCAGGTCGACGCCGGCCGCCTCGGCCAGGATCGACGTCGTCTGGCTGGGCGAGGCGCCCGGGAAGGCACGGGTGCCGGGGAACGCCTGGGGGTCGAAGAACTCCGGGACCGTCGTCGGGCACTCGACATCCTCGCGACAGGCGATGATGTAGCCGAGGTTGGCGTAGGTGAAGCCGAAGTCGCTGACCTTGTCCTTGCCCAGCGCGTCGGAGTACGTCGCCTTCTGCTGGTCGGTCAGCGGCTCGAGCAGGTTCATGCTGTCGAGGACGAACGCGTCCGCCGCGCCGAGGCTGTCCATGACGTCCCACTGCATGGTGCCGGCGTCGCGCTGCGCCTGCAGCTGGGTCACCTGGGTGCCCGGCACGTCGACGATCTGGACCTTGATCCCCGTCTCCTCGGAGAACGGGTCCGCGAGGTACTTCTGGGTCGTCTGGGTGAACCGGCCGCCCCAGCTCGCGATGACGAGGGTGCCGTCGCCACTCCCCGAGTCATCGGAGCTGTCGGTGCCCGATCCGGGCTCGGTGGCCGGCGAGCTGCAGGCGGCGAGCAGGGCGAGCGCGGCCAAGCCCGCGGGCACGGCCGGGATCAATCGTCGGGTCATGAGTGCTCCTGGTGATGTGGTGGGGCGGGGTGTCGGGTCGGGTGGTGCGGTCTCGAGACGATCGAGGAGTGGCCGGTCACGGGTCGACCACGATCAGCTCGTGCGGGAGGCTCGACAGGGTGCGCGCCCCGTCCTCCTCGTAGACGAGCGTGTCGATGAGGGAGAAGTGCACGATGCTCTCGAAGTTCGTGACCATGCCGGCCTCGAAGACCTCGTCGGTCTCCTCGTCGGCGACGGTGAAGATCCAGTCGCCGACCCAGTCCGGAGGGAAGCTGAGGCCCAGCTCGTAGCCACCGATCCAGGTGTCGCCCCTGAGGTCCCAGAGGCCGACCTCCCGGTAATACTCCCGCAGCGCGGCGTTGACCTCGCGGACCGGCGTGCCGGCCGAGGCGCGGGCACGCAGCACGTCGTACGCCCCGGCCAGCCGGGCCATCAGGTCGAGGTACTGGGCGGGGGGATCGCCGATGAAGATGGTCCCGGTCCGGTTGGAGTGGTAGCGGTTGACCACGCCGCACGGATCGACGTTGAGCACCAGTCCGGGCTCGATCCGGCGGTGGCCGGCCCACGCGTGGCCTGCTCGCTGACCGAGGGAGGCGAACTCGTGCAGCGCGGCGGGCTCGCCACCGGCCGCGACCATCGCCGACATCATCGCCGCCCAGGCCTCCAGTTCGGTCATGCCCACGTGGAGCTGGGCGACCAGGCCGCGGATGCCCGCATCGGCGATCTCGGCGGCGCGCTCGATGCAGGCGAGCTCGGCGGGCGACTTGACCCGGCGCACGCGCCGGACGGCGTCGGTGCCGTCGACCACGGTGCAGCCGGCCGAGGCGAGGCCCGCGACCACCTCGGCATGCACGGCCGGGCTCGGCACGTAGCTGTAGCGCTCGAGACCGACCCGTCCGGCGAGCCAGCCCTCCGCACGCAGCTCGTCGAGGATGAAGCCGAGCATCCGGTCGCGCTCGTAGCGCGGCAGCAGCCGCACGTCGGGTGCCATCGACGTCCGCCGGATCACCTCGGCGTGCTCGGCACCGTCGAAGAGGATGAATCGGTCGTGGTCGACGTGGACGGCGGTAGTGATCAGCGGCCGCCACTGACGTGGTGCGTGCGCCTTGTACCACCGCAGCGAGAGGCCGTGGATCCAGCACTGGGCCTCGGGCGAGGAGAGCAGCAGCAGGTCGATGCCGTCGGCGGCCATCGCGGCCCGCAGCCGATCCAGGCGGGCGGCGTACTCCTCGTCGCCGAAGGGGATCACGGGCTCCGGCGCCATCCGCTCGGAGATCTCGGCGAGGAACGCCGCCAACTGGCGATCGGCCTGGCCGATCGCCGGGGCGGTGGTGGTGGCCATCGGCCCTCCTTCGCCGGATCCGCTAGATCCGTGTCCGTTGCTTACCGATTTCGCGATAGGATCACTCGTGCTTACCGATTCCCGCAAGTCTCTGGGCAAAATTTGTTGATTCCGCGTTACGGAGGTGTGAAATATGCGCGTGGCGCAGCAGTGGCTCGGTCAGGCCACGCCCCAGCTCGACGATGTGGACCGTCAGGTGATCGCCGCGCTCCAGGTCGAGGGGCGCCGCTCGTATGCGCGGATCGCCAGCGACATCGGAGTCAGCGAGAGCGTGATCCGCTATCGCGTCCAGCGGCTGGAGCGCTCGGGAATCCTCCAGGTGGTCGGCATCGCCAACCCCCTCCGGCTCGGATTCGACCTGATGGCGCTGATCCAGGTCAGCGTCGAGCCGGGCACGCTCGACGAGGTCGCCGCCCGCATCCGGGACTACCCGGAGGTGAGCTACCTGGCCGCGACCGCGGGCGGCTACGACCTGATCGTCGAGGTCGTCTGCCTCGACACCGCGCACTTCAAGGACCTGCTGAGCGGCCGCCTGCAGCAGGTGCCGGGGGTGCGGTCGACGTCGTCCTCGCTGGTGCTCGAGATCCACAAGATGGCCTACGGCTGGGGGGTCGGCGGCGAGCGGGCACCGATGGCCGACGACCCGACGGGCGCTCCTGCCGACCGGGCCTCCTCCGGGTAGAGGGCGGGTAGAGGGAGAGCGACCCGTCGGCAGGCTAGGAGAGCTCCTGCATCCCCCAGGGGCTGCCGTACTCGGTGAGCAGGTCGAGGAACGGCACCGCGTCGAACGCCTCGGGGCCGAGCACGCCGGCGCCGGTCCAGGTGCCGCGGGAGAGCAGCTCGAGCGCGACCACGGGGTTGATCGCGGTCTGCCAGACGACGCACTGGTGGCCGTACTCGCGCATGGTCCACTCGTTGTCGACCACGTGGTAGAGGTACGTCGACCGCTCGGCGCCGTCCTTGCCGCGGCCGGTCACCCAGAGGCCGGCGCAGGTCTTGCCCCGCATCCGCGGGCCGACCGTGGCCGGGTCCGGGAGCACCGCCGCGACCACGTCGCGCGGCGCGACCTCGACGCCCTTCACGCGCACCTTCTCGGTGCTGTCGAGGCCGAGGGTGTGCAGGACCTTGAGGATGTTGATGAACTCATCGCCCAGGCCGTACTTGAACGTCGCGCGCCTGCAGTCGACCCAGCGCGGCATGAGGAGCACCTCCTCGTGCTCGACGTTGACGCACTCGACCGGCCCGATGCCCTCGGGGAAGTCGAAGACCTCGGGCTCGGAGAACGGCGCCGTCGTGTGCCACCCCCCGTCCTGCCAGATCACCGGCGGGTTGAGGCACTCCTCGATCGTCGTCCACATCGAGAACGACGGCGCGAAGATCTCGTTGCCGGCGTCGTCGGTGACGACCAGGTTGGCGCCGTCGCGGGTGCCGAGCTCGTCGATCTCGCCGAACAGGTGGTCGGCGGCGTACCGCGCGAACACGTCGGAGAGCCCGGGCTCGACGCCGATGCCGACGAGCGCCAGCCGGCCGGCTCCCTCCCACTCCGACGCGGCCGCGAACTGCTCGTCCCCGAGCTTCACCCCGGTCCTCTCGTACGGCGCCGTCGGATGCGGCCGCGACAGGGACATCGCCATGTCGAGGTAGTCCGCGCCCGCGGCGAAGGCGCCGTCGAAGATCGGCATGTTGAACACCGGGTCGACCGCGTTCATGACGTGCGTGATGCGGTGCTCGCGGCACAGCGCCGCGACGGCCTCGGCCGACGATGCGTCGATCTGCGCGGCGACGTACCGCTCGTCGGTGGCGGCGGCCCGCTCCGCGCGCTCGAGGGAGTAGTCCGACACCACGATCGCCTCGAAGAAGTCTCGGCGGGCCGCGATGGCGGCGAACGCCGACCCGACGCCCCCGGTCCCGACCAGGAGGATCCTCACGTCACTCGCCGATGTAGGACATGACGTGCTTGATGCGCGTGTAGTCCTCGAGGCCGTACATGGACAGGTCCTTGCCGTAGCCGGAGTGCTTGAAGCCGCCGTGCGGCATCTCGCTGACGAACGGGATGTGGGTGTTGATCCACACCACGCCGAAGTCGAGCCCGCGCGACATCCGCATCGCGCGGCCGTGGTCCCTGGTCCAGACGCTGGAGGCGAGGCCGTACTGCACGCCGTTGGCCCAGCGCAGCGCCTCGGCCTCGTCGGTGAACCGCTGCACGGTCATCACCGGGCCGAAGATCTCGCTCTGGATCTGCTCGTCGTCCTGCCGCAGGCCGGAGAGCACGGTCGGCTCGTAGAAGTAGCCGACGCTGCCGTGGCGGGCGCCGCCGGTCTCGAGGTTCGCGTGGTCGGGCAGCCGGTCGACCATGCCGGCGACGCGGTCGAACTGGCCCTGGTTGTTGAGCGGACCGTAGTAGGTGTCCGCGCTGGCCGGGTCGCCGGTCGGCATGCCCTTCGCGGCCTCGGTGAGCGCGGCGACGAACTCGTCGTGGACGCCCGGCGCGGCGAGCACCCGGGTCGCGGCGGTGCAGTCCTGGCCGGCGTTGAAGAGCCCCGCGCCGGCGATGCCCTCGGCGGCCTTCTCGATGTCGGCGTCGTCGAAGACGATGACCGGCGCCTTGCCGCCCAGCTCGAGGTGCACGCGCTTGAGGTCGTGGGACGCCGACTCCGCGACCTCCATGCCGGCGCGGACCGAGCCGGTGATCGCGACCATCTGCGGGGTCTTGTGCGCGACCAGCGCGCGGCCGGTGTCGCGGTCGCCCGTCACGACGTTGAGTACGCCGGGCGGCAGGAACTCCTGGGCCAGCTCGGCCAGCAGCGTGGAGCTGGCGGGCGTGGTGTCGCTGGGCTTGAGCACGATCGTGTTGCCGCCCGCGAGCGCCGGGGCGATCTTCCAGATCATCATCAGCAGCGGGTAGTTCCACGGGGTCACCTGGCCGACCACGCCGACCGGCTCGCGGCGGATCCACGAGGTGTGGTCGGCCAGGTACTCGCCCGACGAGCGGCCCTCGAGCACCCGCGAGGCGCCGGCGAAGAAGCGGAAGTGGTCCGCGGCGTACGGCATCTCCTCGTCCATGGTCAGGCCGAGCGGCTTGCCGGTGTCCTTGCACTCGACGGCGTTGATCTCCTCGACCCGCGCCTCGATCGCGTCGGCGATCTTGAGCAGCGCCTCGGAGCGCTCCCGGGGCGTGGTGCTCCCCCACGACTCGAACGCCGCGGCGGCCGCGGCGTACGCGCGGTCCACGTCCTCGGCGTCCGACCTCGGCGCCTGGGCGTACACCTCCCCGGTCGTCGGGTCGAGGATGTCGTAGGTCTCCCCCGACACGCTGTCGACGAGCTCACCGTTGATGACGTTCTGGAATCTCTGGTCGGCCATGCAGGCGAGCCTAGTGACCCCGCAACGGAATCTGTAGGGGGTACCCGGGTTGTCACGCGGATTTCGTTGATTCAGCCCGCGAAGACGGGCTTTCCGTCGATCCAGGTGGACACGACCCGGGCCTCGTGGATCTCCTCCGGCGGCCCCGCGAACGGGTCGCGGTCGAGCACGACCAGGTCGGCGACCGCGCCGGGCCGGAGCACACCGGCGTCGTCGCGGTGGTTGGCCCACGCCGAGCCCGAGGTGTACGCCGCCCAGGCGGTCTCCAGCGACAGCGCCTGCTCGGGGAGGAACGCCTCCCGGTCGCTGTCGGGGTCGCCCCCTGGGTCGCGCCGGGTCACGCCGACATGGATCGCCTGGAGCGGATCCGGGGTGCTGACCGGCCAGTCGCTGCCGCCGACCAGCCGGGCGCCGGCGCGGTGCAGGTCGCCGAAGGGGTACTGCCAGCGGCAGCGCTCCTCCCCCAGGAACGGGATCGTCAGGTTGGCCATCTGGTCGTCGAGGCAGGCCCAGAGCATCTGCAGGTTCGCGGCGACGCCCAGCCGCGCGAACCGCGGCAGGTCGTCGGGGTGGATCAGCTGGAGGTGCGCGACGTGGTGGCGCCGGACCGGGTCGGTGCCCTCGAGCGCGTCGAGCGCCTCGCGGACGCCGCGGTCGCCGATCGCGTGCACATGCACCTGGAAGCCGGCGGCGTCCAGCGCCCGCACCGCGTCCCGGACCGCCTCGGCGGTGAGGAACGAGTGGCCGCGGTTGTCGGTCGCGTGCCCGCACCGGTCCAGGTAGGGCGCGAGCATCGCGGCCGTGCCGTTCTCGGCAACGCCGTCCTGCATGATCTTCACGGTCGTCGCGCGGAACCGCCCCGCGGTCATGGTCTCCCGCCGCCCGACCAGGTCGGCCACCTGCTCGACGCCGAGCTGCCGCTCCCACCACAGCGCGCCGACGACGTGCGAGACCAGGTCGCCGGCGGCGGCCGCCGCCTGGTAGGTCGCCGCGGGGTCGTCCATGCCGGAGTAGGCGCCGACGATCGCGTCCTGCCACGACGTCACGCCGACCGAGTGCAGGTAGGACTGCCCGGCCAGCAGCGCCGCGTAGTAGTCCTCGCCGGTCGCGCTCGGGACGAACCGCGACACCAGCGAGGTCGCGCCCTCCTGCAGCGTGCCGCTCGGCCGGCCGTCGGCGTCGCGCTCGATCCGCCCGTCCGGCGGGTCCGGTGTGTGCTCGTCGACGCCGGCGATCTCGAGCGCGCGGGTGTTGACCCACGCGCCGTGGTGGTCCCGGTTCGGGAGGTACGCCGGACGGCCGCCCGTCACCGAGTCCAGGTCGGCCGCGGTCGGCGTGCCGCCCGGGAACGCCGGCATCGCCCAGCCGCCGCCGAGGATCCACTCCGCGTCCGGGTTCGCATCGGCGTACGCCTCGATCGTGGCGAGGTAGCCCTCGCGGGTGCTCTCCTCGGACAGGTCGCAGCGCAGCCGCTCGAGGCCGCCCTGGATCGGGTGCACGTGGGCGTCGGTGAACCCGGGCGAGAGGAACGGGACCTCGACGACCTCGTCCCCCTCGAGCCCGTCGCCGACCGCGACGATCCGGCCGGCCTCGACCAGGACGTCCACGCGGCCGGCGTACCGCTGCCCGTCGAAGGCGGCTCCGGCGCGGAGCAGGACGCTCATCGGCCCTCCAGCAGGGGGCCTGCGGGGTCGTGGCCGATGCCGTGCTTGCGGGCGGCGAGCCCGGAGAGCGCCTCGAGGCAGACCCGGTTGGCGAGGTAGGCGGTGATCTCCGCGTGATCGTACGGCGGCGACACCTCGACCACGTCGATGCCCGCGACCGGGAGCTCGCGGCAGATCCGGCGCACCGCGTCGAGCAGCTGGCGCGAGGAGAGCCCGCCGGGCTCCGGGGTGCCGGTGCCGGGTGCGTGGCCGGGGTCGCAGACGTCGATGTCGACGGAGAGGAAGACCGCGTCGCAGTCGTCGAGCGCGATCTCGAACGCCTCGTCGAGGCACTCCTCGAGTCCGCGCCTGCCGATCTCGGTCATCTCGTAGGAGCGCATGCTCTGCTCGGCCATCCAGTCCAGTGTCTCGGGGCCGGGCCAGTAGCCGCGCAGCCCCAGCTGGAGGAACCGGTCCCCGCGCAGCGCCCCCGACTCGATCAGCCGGCGCATCGGCTGGCCGTGGCCGTAGAGCGAGCCGAACTCGATGTCGCCGGTGTCGGCGTGGGCGTCGAAGTGGATCATCGAGACTCGGCCGTTGCCGTGGTGCCTCGCGACGCCGGTCGCGTCGGGCAGGGCGATCGAGTGGTCGCCGCCCAGCACCAGGGGGATGGCGCCGGAGGCCGCGACCCGGTAGACCGCCTCCTCGAGGGCGCCGAGCGCCCGCTCGATCTCGCCGGGCGGCATCTCGACGTCGCCGGCGTCCACGACGCGCAGGTCCCGCAGCGCGTCCACGCGCAGGGCGAGGTGCGGGCGCGAGCCGTCCTGCGGCAGGTAGTCGGTCTGCCGGATCGCCATCGGGCCGAAGCGGGTGCCCGGCCGGTGCGACGTACCGCCGTCGAACGGCGCGCCGAGGACGACCACGTCCGCGCCCGCGAGCGCGGCGGCGTCGTCGAGGTCGACCGGGGCGACGCCGAGGAAGGTGATGTCGGGACCGAACTGCGCGCCGTACCTCGTCATGCGCACATCCTGTCACGGTGACCTGCTTCGGATTCCGCCGAAATCACAGGTGATCACGACGGATTCACTTGCCTTTGCCCCTCTCGGCCACGCACCATGGGGGCATGCAGCAGCCCGACTACGACCACCTCCAGCGTGCCGCCAAGGACCACCTCTGGATGCACTTCACCCGCCACTCGTCCTACGACGAGGCGGACGTCCCCATCATCACGAGGGGCGAGGGCGCCTACCTCTACGACGCCCAGGGCAAGCGGTACCTCGACGGCCTGGGCGGGCTGTTCGTCTCGCAGCTCGGCCACGGCCGCACCGAGCTCGCCGAGGCCGCGGCCGCGCAGGCCAGGGAGCTGGCCTTCCACCCGCTGTGGTCCTACGCGCACCCGAGCGCGATCCTGCTCGCCGAGCGGCTGGCGTCGTACGCCCCGGGATCGCTGAACCGCGTCTTCTTCTCCAGCGGCGGCGGCGAGTCCGTCGAGACCGCCTGGAAGCTGGCGAAGAACTACTTCAAGCTCACCGGCAAGCCGATGAAGCACAAGGTGCTGAGCCGGTCGATCGCCTACCACGGCACCACCCAGGGCGCGCTGTCGATCACCGGCCTGCCGCCGCTGAAGCAGCAGTTCGAGCCGCTCGTGCCGTCGACGTTCCGGGTGCCGAACACCAACATCTACCGGGCTCCCCTCCACCGCGACGACCCCGAGGCGTTCGGCCGCTGGGCCGCCGACCAGATCGCGGTCGCGATCGAGAACGAGGGCCCCGACACCGTCGCGGCGGTCTTCCTCGAGCCGGTGCAGAACGCCGGCGGCTGCTTCCCGCCGCCGCCGGGCTACTTCCAGCGGGTCCGCGAGATCTGCGACGAGTACGACGTGCTGCTCGTCTCCGACGAGGTCATCTGCGCCTTCGGCCGGCTGGGCCACATGTTCGGCGCCGAGCGCTACGGCTACGAGCCCGACATGATCACCTGCGCCAAGGGCATCACCTCCGGCTACGCCCCGCTCGGCGCGATGATCGCCAGCGACAAGCTGATGGCGCCGTTCCTCGAGGACGGCGCGATGTTCGCCCACGGCTACACCTTCGGCGGCCACCCGGTCTCCACCGCGGTCGCGCTGAAAAACCTGGACATCTTCGAGTCCGAGAAGGTGCTCGAGCACGTCCGGGACAGCGAGGGCGCGTTCCGGGCCACGCTGGAGAAGCTGCTCGACCTGCCGATCGTCGGCGACGTCCGCGGCGACGGGTACTTCTACGGCATCGAACTGGTCAAGGACAAGGCCACCCGGGAGTCGTTCACCGACGACGAGTGCGAGCGGATCCTCTTCGGCTTCGTCTCCAAGCAGCTCTTCGCCGAGGGCCTCTACTGCCGCGCCGACGACCGCGGCGACCCGGTCATCCAGCTCTCGCCCCCGCTCATCTGCGACCAGCAGCACTTCGACGAGATGGAGCAGATCCTCCGCGTCGTCCTCGACAAGGCCTGGTCGCTCCTCTGACCCCCTGAGTTGGGCCGAGTCGGCGCAGTCTCAGCCTGGTTGTCCACAGGACGCGATGTCGGTGGTGCAGGCGATGCCCCTCGCGGGCATCGCCTGCACCATGACGACGAACTGGCTGGATCGCCTGGCCGAGCTGCCGCCGGGCGTCCCGTTCACCACCGGCACCGCGAGGCGCGTCGGGCTCGGCTACCAGGCGCTCTCCTACCTGACCCGCGCCGGCGCGCTCCGACGACCCATCGAGGGGGTGTACGTCGACGCCGGACGCCCCGACTCGCTGCCGCTGCGATGCGCGGTGCTCCGCCTGGTCTTGCCCGCGGACTGCTTCGCCTGTGACCACACGGCGGCATGGCTGCACGCCGGCGACCGGGCCCTCGCTCCGAACGACCACCTCGCCGTACCCCGCGTGTCCTGCTTCCGGCCAAGCGACGCCGGCCGTCTGCGCAACGCGCTGACCGACAGCGGCGAGCGCGAGATCCGGCTGCGTGACCTGACAGAGCTGCACGGGATCCCGGTCACCACACCGCTCCGCACGGCGCTCGACCTCGGCCGGCTGCAGCGGACGCGCGACCTGAGGCTCCACGGGATGGACACCATGCTCGGCCTCGGCGCCTTCACTCACGAGGAGATGCTCAGCGAGGTGCCCCGCTTCAACCGGCGACGCGGCGTCGTACTCCTCCGCGTGCTCGCACCCCTCGCGGACGGCGGCGCCGAGTCGTTCGGCGAGTCGGCCCTCCGCCTACGGTGGTACGACGCCGGGCTGCCCCGACCACGGACGCAGATCCCTGTGGCGACGCAGGGCCGCGTCCTCTACTACCTGGACATGGGCCTCGAGGAGCACGGGATCGCGGCCGAGTACGACGGCGATGCCTGGCACTCGACGCCCGTCCAACGCGAGCGCGACGCCGCCCGGCGGGCCTACCTGACCGATGTCGAAGGCTGGCTCCTCGAGGCATTCCGTCGCGAGAACGTCTTCGGACACCACCAGGACGCCGACCGCCGGCTCAAGGTCCTCGCCGAGTCGGCGCAGTCTCGCTTGAGATCGCGCCGACTCGGCATGCCGTCGGACTGAGACTGCGCCGGGTCGGCGTCCTACCGGGTGGCGAGCTTGGCGTTGCGGCGCCGGTTGTTGACCTCGCCGCCGACGACGATCAGTACGGCGATCAGGAACATCAGCGTGCCGACCACGTTGACCTGCATCGGGATGCCGCGCTGGGCGACGCCCCAGACGTACATGGGGAAGGTCGTGGTGTTGCCGGCGTTGAGGTTGGTGATGATGAAGTCGTCGAAGGACAGCGAGAAGCTCAGCAGGGCCGCGCCGAGGATGCCGGGGAAGACCAGCGGGAAGGTGACCCGCCAGAAGGTCTGCCGGGGCGTGGCGTAGAGATCCATCGCCGCCTGTTCGAGGTTGTCGTCCATGCCCGCCAGCCGGGCTCTGACGGTGACGACCACGAACGAGATGCAGAACATGATGTGGGCGATCAGGATCGTCCAGAAGCCCAACTGGCCGGCGAAGCCCGCCGCCACGAAGAGCGCCAGCAGCGAGGAGCCCATGACGATCTCGGGCGTGGCCATCGGCAGGAAGATCAGCAGGTTCATCGACGAGCGGCCGACGAAGTCGTGCCGCACCAGCGCGAACGCCATCAGCGTGCCGAGGATGGTCGAGCCGGCGGTCGCCAGCAGGCTGATCTGGACGCTGGTGCCGAGGGCGCTGCACATCCCCTCCGGCTCGCACGGGTTGAGCCAGTTGTTCAGCGTGAACCCGTCGAAGCGGTAGATCAGCCGGCTCGACGGATCGTTGAAGCTCATCAGCACCACGACGAAGATCGGGATGAAGGTGTAGACGAGGACGGCGATCCCGAGGATCAGCACCAGGTTGCTGCGCAGCCACCGCATCAGAGCAGCTCCTCCGTCCCGGCCCGGCGCACGTAGAGCAGCACCATCACGATGATCAGGATCATCAGGATCATCGAGAGCGCGCCCGCGGCGGGGTAGTCGTTGGCGTTGGTGAAGAGGTTCTGGATGACGTTGCCCACCATCCGCTGGTTCGGGCTGCCGAGCAGTTGGGCGTTGATGTAGTCGCCGGCCGCCGGGATGAAGGTGAGCAGCGTGCCCGACACGACGCCCGGCAGCGACAGCGGCCAGGTCACCTTCCAGAAGCCCACGAACGGGTTGGCGTAGAGGTCGCCGGACGCCTCGATCAGCCGGTGGTCGATCTTGTCGATGCTGGCGTAGAGCGGCAGCACCATGAACGGCAGGAAGTTGTAGACGATGCCGGCGATGACCGCGACCGGCGTGGCCAGCAGGCGGCCGTCCTCGCCCAGGATCTGCAGCGCCTGCAGCGTGTTCACCACGACGCCGTCGTCGGCGAGGATCAGCTTCCACGACAGCGTGCGCACCAGGAAGCTGGTGAAGAACGGCGCGATCACCAGCACCAGCATCAGGTTCTTCCAGCGGCCCGCCTTGAACGCGATCGCGTAGGCCAGCACGTAGCCGAGCACCAGGCAGATCACGGTGGCCAGCGCGCCGTACCAGAGCGAGCGCAGCAGCGGCTCCCAGTAGTCCTGGATCGCCTCCCAGTAGTTCCGGACGCGGAAAGTCATCTCGTAGCCGTTGACGACCGACCCGCTCGGGTCGAAGAGGCTGGCGGCGACGAGGGAGTAGAACGGGATGACGAAGAACAGCGCGAGCCAGACGATGCCGGGGACCAGCAGCAGGTAGCCGGTCGGGCCGCGGCGGCGTCCCGACTCCTCGGGGGCCGGGGCGGGGTCGACCGGAGCGATGCCCGCGGTGCTCGCCATCAGTCGTCGTCCTCCTGCCCGGCGCGTGCGTCCTGGCTGGCGTCGAGCAAGAAGGCGTACTCCGGCCGCCAGGACAGCTCGACGGGCTCACCGGTGCGGTACAGGCGGCGGTGGCCGGTGTTCTGCTGGAAGATCTGCAGCTCCTGGCCCCAGGGCATCCGCACGAGGTACTGGGTGCTGACACCGACGAAGCTGACGTCGGTCACCACGCCGCCCGGGATCGAGTTGCCGGGGGCGTCGAGCTCCTCGCCCGGGTCCCCGATCAGCACCTTCTCGGGCCGGATCCCGATCCAGCCCTTGCTCCCGCTCGCGTGCGCTCGGCCGGCGGGGATCGAGACGTCGACGCCGTTCATGTCGACGGTGACCATGTCGGCACTGCGGCCCTTGATCGTGCCCTCGATCAGGTTGGACTGGCCCAGGAAGTTCGCCACGAACGTCGTCCGCGGGTTCTCGTAGAGCTCCTCCGGCGCGCCCATCTGCTCGATCACGCCGGCGTTCATCACCGCGACCGTGTCGGCCATGGTCATGGCCTCCTCCTGGTCGTGCGTGACGTGGATGAAGGTCAGCCCGACCTCGGTCTGGATCCGCTTGAGCTCGATCTGCATCGCCCGCCGCAGCTTGAGGTCGAGCGCGCCCAGCGGCTCGTCGAGCAGCAGCACCTCGGGCTGGTTGATCAGCGCCCGGGCCAGCGCGACCCGCTGCTGCTGACCGCCGGAGAGCTGGGTCGGCTTCTTCCGCGCCTGGCTCTCGAGCTCGACGAGGTCGAGCATGTCGCGCACCTTGGCGTCGACGTCGCCGACCTTGCGGCGCTTGAGCCCGAAGGCGACGTTCTCGTGGATGTCGAGGTGCGGGAAGAGCGCGTAGTTCTGGAAGACCGTGTTGACCGGCCGCCGGTAGGGCTTGGCGTAGGTGATGTCCTGCCCGGCCAGCGTGATCGAGCCGCGGGTCGGGGTCTCCAGGCCCGCGACCATCCGCAGCGTGGTCGTCTTGCCGCAGCCCGAGGGCCCGAGCAGCGCGAAGAACGCACCGCGGGGTACGTCGAGGTCGAGGTCGTCGACGGCCGTGAAGGCACCGAAGGACTTGGTGACGTGGCGCAGTCGCAGCCCGTCGAACGAGTCGTCGCTCGTGGGCGCCTGCTCGGCGAGGTCAGCCGGCGATGACATCGTTGAACTCTCCTTCGTACTGCTGGGACTGCTGGTCGGACAGGGGCATGAAGTCGAAGGAGTCGGCGAGGGCCTCCTCGTCGGGGAAGATCAGCTTGTTGTCGACCAGCGACGGGTCGATCTTCTCCATCTCCTCCTTGGCCCCCTCGACCGGGCAGATGTAGTTGACCCAGGCCGCGAGCTTCGCCGCGACGGCCGGCTCGTAGAAGTAGTCGATCCACTTCTCGGCGTTCGCCTGGTGGGTGGCGAGGTTGGGCACCATCATGTTGTCGGCCCAGAGGGACAGCCCCTCCTCGGGCGTGACGAACTTGATGTCCGGGTTGTCGAACTGCGCCTGGATCACGTCGCCCGACCACGCCTCGCAGGCCACGATGTTGCCGGCCGCGAGGTCCTGGATGTACTCGTTGCCGGTGAAGGAGCGCACCTGCCCGCTCGCGACCACCTGCCGGAGCCGCTCGAGGGCCTGGCCCCACTGGTCCTCGGTGAACTCGTCGGGGTTCGCGCCGACGACGCGGAGCATGAACGCCATCGTGTCGCGCATCTCGCTGAGCAGCGTCATCCGGCCCTTGAGGTCCTCCCGGGTCAGCAACTCCTCGAAGCTGCGCACCTCGTCGACCTTGGCGGCGTTGTAGGCGATGCCCGTCAGGCCCGCCTGCCAGGGGGCGCTGTAGGTGCGCTCGGGGTCCCACTGCCGGCCGCGCAGCGCCTTGATCAGGTTCTTGTGGAGGTTGGGCACCGACTTCGCCGCCAGCGGCTGGATCCAGCCGAGCCCGATCATCCGGGCGGCCATCCAGTCGGTCATCATGATCAGGTCGCGGTCGATCGGCTGGCAGGCGCCCATCTGGTTCTTCACCTTGGCGAAGAACTCCGCGTTGTCGTTGATGTCGTCGGTGTAGTCGACGGTGATGCCGGTGCGGTCCTGGAAGACCGAGATCGTCGACGTCGCCTTCTTGCGCGGGTCGATGTAGGCCGGCCAGTTGGAGACGATCAGCTCCTTCTGGCTGGCCGACACGTCGGTCGCCCGGCACTCCGCCGGGTTGACCTTCGCCGCCGCCACGTCGAAGAGCGGCAGCTTCAGCGCGGCCAGGCTCGCCCCCGCGAACGCGACGGCGCCGCCACCCCTGAGCAGGCTGCGGCGGGAGAGCCCCGAGCGGTGAACGGGCGAGTCCGGCGGCATGCGGCTCCTCTCGGGCGGTCCAACGCGACCATCGGATGGTGCCACGCGATGGGGCCACCGACAAGCGAAACCGTCGAGAAGAAACATTCCCGCAACGAAATCCCTCGTCCGACCCGCGTCGAAGCCTTTGACCCCGGCGGCGCGGTGCGGGACCATGCCGCCCATGAACCGGAAGTCGGGGCGCCCCGCGTTCCAGCTCGACGAGGTGTCCAAGGCGATCATCGAGCAGCTCCAGCAGGACGGCCGGAGGTCGTACGCCGCCATCGGCAAGGTCGTCGGGCTCTCCGAGGCCGCGGTCCGCCAGCGCGTGCAGCGGCTGATCGAGAGCGGCGTGATGCAGGTCGTCGCGGTCACCGACCCGCTGGAGATGGGCTTCGCCCGCCAGGCGATGGTCGGCATCCGGGTCACCGGGCCGCTGGAGTCCGTGGCCGACCGGCTCGCCGAGCTCGACGAGGTCGACTACGTCGTGGTCACGGCCGGCTCCTACGACCTGCTGGCCGAGGTCGTCTGCGAGAGCGACGAGCACCTGCTCGAGCTGATCTCCGGCCGGATCCGCGCGATCGACGGCGTGGTCGCGACCGAGACCTTCATGTACCTCAGCCTGCGCAAGCAGACCTACTCGTGGGGTGTGCGCTGATCTTCGACCGCGACCCGCACTGGGAGCGGCTCTCCCTCTGGCACGACACCGTCGACACCAGCTGGGAGCCGCGTCCGGCCCTGCCCGGCGACGTCGACGCCGACGTCGCGATCGTCGGCGCGGGCTTCACCGGGCTCTGGACGGCGTACTACCTCGCCGAGGCCGACCCCGCGCTGCGGATCGTGGTGCTCGAGGCCGAGACCGCGGGGTACGGCGCCTCCGGCCGCAACGGCGGCTGGTGCTCGGCCCTCTTCCCGGCGTCGCTGTCGACGCTCGCGGGGATGGGCGGCCGCGACGCGGCGCTGGCCCAGCACCGGGCGATGCGCGCGACCGTCGACGAGGTCGTGCGGGCCGCGGCCGCCGAGGGCATCGACGCCGACGTCGCCAAGGGCGGCACGATCTCGCTGGCCCGCAGCCGCGCGCAGTGGCGGCGGGCGAGGGCCGAGGTCGCCGCGGCCCGGACGTGGGACCGCGGCGAGGACGACCTGCGGCTGCTGGACAGGAGGGAGGCGACGGCGGTCCTCGACGGCAGCCGGACCGTCGGGGCGACGTACACCCCCGACTGCGCCGCGGTCCACCCGGCCCGGCTGGTGCGCGGGCTGGCCGACGCGGTCGAGCGCCGCGGCGTCACCGTCCACGAGCGGACCCGGGTGCGGTCGATCCAGCCCGGCCGGGCGCACACCGGCGACGGCGACGTCCGCGCCGACGTCGTCGTCCGCGCGACCGAGGGCTACACCCCGTCGCTGCGCGGGGAGGACCGCACGCTCGTCCCGGTCTACTCGCTGATCATCGCGACCGAGCCGCTGCCCGAGGAGACCTGGGCCGAGATCGGCCTCACCCGGCGCGAGACGTTCAGCGACCACCGGCACCTGATCGTCTACGGGCAGCGCACCGCCGACGACCGGCTGGTCTTCGGCGGCCGCGGGGCGCCGTACCACTTCGGCTCGCGGATCAAGCCGGAGTTCGACCGCGACCAGGCGGTGTTCGCCCGGCTCTATGCCACGCTCGTCGACCTGTTCCCGGTGCTCGAGGGCACCCGGGTCACCCACGCGTGGGGCGGCGCGCTCGGCGTCCCGCGCGACTGGTGCGCGTCGGTCGGGCTCGATCGCGAGACCGGCCTGGCGTGGGCCGGCGGGTACGTCGGCGACGGCGTCGCCACCACCAACCTGGCCGGCCGCACGCTCCGTGATCTCGTGCTCGGCCGCGAGACCGAGCTGACCGCGCTCCCCTGGGTCGGGCACCGCTCGCCCCGCTGGGAGCCGGAGCCGTGGCGCTGGCTGGGCATCAACACCGGGCTGCGCGCGATGACGCTCGCGGACGCCGAGGAGTCGCTGACCCGGCTGCCGAGCGTGGTGGCGAAGGCGGTGTCACCGCTCCTGGGCTGATCAGCCCAGCCCGTTGGCCGCGGTGTCGGCGGGCTTCGCCCTCGTGCGCAGCCAGGTGTCGAAGAACGCGCCGAGCTCGAGGCCGGTGACGTCCTCGGCCAGCGCCTCGAACTGCCCGGTGTTGCCGGTCGTGCCGGCGCGGTCGGTGGCCCAGCGGCCGAGCAGGTCGAGGAAGACCTGGTCGTCGCCGATCACGTTGCGCAGCGCCTGCAGCGTCATCGCGCCGCGGTTGTAGACGAACGGCGCGAAGATGCTGCCGACGCACTGGCGGTTGTCCGGGCACGGCTCGGCGACCTGGTTGTCCCAGAAGTCGTTGCCGGCGCCGTAGAACTCGTACATCCGGCGCAGCCACGCGTCGCCGGTCTCGCCGCCCCGCGTCTCGGTGTAGTAGCTCTCGAAGAACGACGCGAACCCCTCGTTGAGCCAGATGTCGCGCCAGCTCTCGAGGCTGACCGAGTCGCCGAACCACTGGTGCGCCTGCTCGTGCACGACCGTCACCGGGTCGAGGCTGTACGGCGAGTACGTCGGTCGCGTCTGGTTCTCCAGCGCGAAGCCGGGGTCGAGGCTGGTGGCGAGGCCACCGGTCGTCGAGAACGGGTAGGGCACGTCGAGCACGCCGGCGATCCAGGTCGCGAGGTCGGCGGAGTCCCGGAGCAGGCGCATCGCCTTCTCGCGCCGGTCCGCGGGCAGCCGCTTCGACACCGCGACCAGCCAGGGCAGGCCGGCCTCGCTCGTGCCCTTCGCCACCCGGAAGTCGCCGGCGGCGAAGAACGCCAGGTAGGGCACCATCGGCTCCTTCGGTCGCCAGGTCGTGGTGGCGAGGCCGCCCTGCACCTCGCGTCCGGCGAGCTCGCCGTTGGCGATCACCTGCTTGTCCTTCGGGGCCGTGATGCTGATCGAGATGCGCGCCCGGTCGCGCGGGTGGTCGTTGGCCGGGAACCACCAGGGCGCCATGTGCGGCTGGTTCATCGCGACGACCTCCTCGTCGCTCGCCAGCCAGTTGCTCTCGCCGGCGTACGTGTAGCGACCGGGCCGTCCGGCGTACCGGACGACGAGCCGGAGCCGCTCCCCCGCGGCGACGCGGCGGTCGATCGCCAGCTCGTGGTAGCGGCGTTGGTCGAAGCGGACGTCCTTCCCGCCGACCCGCACCGACCTCACCGGCAGCAGGAAGTCCAGGTTGAAGCCGGACAGCGTCTCGGTCGCGACCAGCGTGATCCGGGTCCAGCCGGACAGGCGGCCGTTGCCGAAGGAGTAGCGGTCGTGCACGTCGTAGCGGAGCACGTCGATGCCGCCGTTGCCGTCGAGCGGGAAGTACGGATCGCCGATGCCGGCGGAGCCGCGCTCGGGCGCGACCTGCGCCTCGGCGGGCGCGGCGACGGCCAGCGAAGAAGCCAGCGAGGAGGCCAGGGAGGAGGCCAGCGCGAGGGCAAGCAGGCGGCGTCGGATCACGCGAGCACCCTAATCCAGTTGCGGCCCGTCGGCCGGGCGCCTCAGAGTGGGCGCAGCGGCCCGGATCGCCCGGGTGCTCCCGAGAGGAGGCGTGACATGTCGACGACCGTCCTTGGCCTGTCCGCAGACCACACCCTCCTCTCACTCCCGGAGCACCCCTACCGATGTCCGACACGCACGACTTCCCTGAAATCGACCCTTCCTTCGTCTTCGACTTCCAGGCCTACGACGACGTCGAGGACGGCCAGCGCTGGTCGACCTGGCTGAGCGTCGAGCCGCTCTGCCGCGGCCCGGAGCCGCGACCGGACTGGGTCGTCACCTCCCAGGCCGCGATCGACACCGATCTCGGCGTCCTCAAGACCGGCAAGGAGGCCGACGCGTTCCTCCTCGAGCGCGCGGTCCCCGGCAGCCCTCCACCCGACCAGGGCGGCGACGGCGAGTCCGTCGTCATGGTGGCCAAGCGCTACCGGGGCGAGGACCACCGCGACTTCCACCGGTCCTCGTCCTACACCGCCGGCCGCACGATGCGGAACACCCGCGACACCCGCGCCCTGCAGAAGAAGTCCGCGCACGGGCGCGCGGTCGCCGCCGGCCAGTGGGCGCTCGCCGAGTGGGGCGCCCTGGTGCGCTGCCACGAGCTCGGGCTCGCGGTCCCCTACCCCGTGCAGATCGACGGCACCGAGATCCTGATGGAGTGGATCACCCACGACGGCGAGACCGCGCCCCGGCTGGCCCAGGTCCGGCCCGACCGGGCGCTGCTGGCGTCGTACCTCGACCAGCTGCGCGACTTCCTCGCCGAGCTGGCCCGGCACAGGCTGGTGCACGGCGACCTGTCGCCGTACAACGTCCTCGCGGCCGGCGAGCGGCTGGTCGTCATCGACCTGCCGCAGATGGTCGACCTGGTCGGCAACCCTGCCGGGATGGACTTCCTCCTGCGCGACTGCGCCAACGTGTGCGGCTGGTTCCGGGCGCGCGGGCTCGAGGTCGACGAGCACGAGCTGTTCGGCGAGCTGATGGCGCACGCGTTCTAGAGTCACTCGCGTGAAGCCACGCGCGGTGCCCTCGTCCACCGAACCGGTCCGCACCTCGCTCTACACCGCCGGCGAGCTCTACGACACCGAGCGGTACGCCGACTCGCTCGACGCCCGGGCCTACGCGGACTCGCGCCGGCCGGTCACGCGGGAGGCGGCGCTGGCCCGGGCGCTGCACGACCACGCGATCGACCTCGCACTCGAGGCGTGGATCGGCGAGCGCCGGCTGGTCGGCGTGATGGGCGACCACCGGCTCGAGCGCGGCCATCCGGGCTACGCCGCGACCGCCCGGCTCGGTGCGTCGCTCGGCAGCCGCCACGTCGTCGCCACCGGCGGCGGCCCGGGCGCGATGGAGGCGGCCAACCTCGGGGCGCGGTACGCCGGACGGCCCACCGATCTCGACGACGCGCTCGCGATGCTGGCCGGCGTGCCGTCGTACCTGCCCGCGGTCGACGCGTGGGTGGGCCGGGCGTTCGAGGTCATGGCCCGGCACCCGGGCGGCGCGGACACCCTCGGGATCCCGACCTGGCACTACGGCCACGAGCCACCGAACCCGTTCGCCACCGCGATCGCGAAGTACTTCCGCAACTCCACCCGGGAGGCGATCCTGCTGGCGGTCTGCGACGCCGGGATCGTGTTCCTCCCCGGGCGCGCCGGCACCGTGCAGGAGATCTTCCAGGACGCCTGCGAGAACTACTACGCCGAGGAGTCGGCGGTCGCGCCGATGGTGCTCGTCGACGGTTCGTACTGGACCGAGGAGCTGCCCGGCTGGCCGCTCCTGCAGGCGTTGGCGCGGGGCACGGCGATGGAGCCGCACGTGCACCTGGTCGACTCCGTCGAGGAGGCCGCGGACCTGCTGGTTTCGGGGACGTGAACGGCCTGCGACGCCTAGATTGACGCGATGCAGATCTCTCGTCGCGACCTCGTCCGCTCCACCGCCGCCGTGGCCGGCGCCACCGCCGTGGGCGGCCTCGCCGGACCCGGGGTCGCCGCCGAGGGGGTCGCCGGTCCGGCGGGCCGCCGCGCGGCCGGCCCGACCACCCGCGCCGCCACCCTGGCGCGCGGTGCCGGGGGCGCCGGGGGATACCGGCCCGTCGTGGCCGGGGCGGGAGAGGGCTGGCTGGTCCGCTCCGACCTCGGCGCGAAGGCGAAGCCCGGCCGGGCCGGTCGGCGCCGTCCGCTGGTCGCGTTCGTCCAGGTCAGCGACGTCCACATCATCGACAGCGAGTCGCCGATGCGCGTGGAGAACGCCGACTCCTTCAGCAGCTCGGCCTACCGGCCACAGGAGTTCCTGACCCTCCACGTCGCGGAGTCGATGGTCCAGGGCATCAACGCCGTCGGCTCCGGTCCCGCCACCGGTCGCTCGATCGCCTTCACCCTCCAGACCGGCGACAACGCCGACAACGCGCAGTACAACGAGGTCCGGTGGAACATCGACGTCCTCGACGGCGGCACCATCCAGCCCGACTCGGGCGACCACACCCAGACCGAGAGCGTCGCCGACACCGACCCGCGGCTCTACGACACGCCGTTCTGGCACCCCGAGGGGACCCCGGAGGGGAAGGCCGACGACGCCCCGCGGGCGACGTACGGGTTCCCGACCATCCCCGGCCTCCTCGCGAAGGCCCGGGCGCCGTTCGAGGCCACCGGCCTGGCGATGCCGTGGTACAGCGTGATGGGCAACCACGACAAGCTGGTCCAGGGCAACAACCACCCCGACGCGTCCAGCCAGGCACGGGCGACCGGGTCGGTCAAGGCGGTGGGCCTGAAGAGGCGCGACGTCACGCCCGACCCCGACCGCCGGGAGCTCACGACGGCCGACATCGTGGCCGAGCACTTCGCCACCACGGGACTGCCCGTCGGGCACGGGTACACCGAGCAGAACCTCCAGGACGGCACGGCCTACTACACCTTCGACCGGGGCCGGGTCCGGTTCGTGGTCATGGACACCGTGAACCTCAACGGGAACTACACGGGCTCCCTCGACCGGACCCAGTTCGCCTGGATCAAGGACGTGCTGGCCACCTCGAGGCGCAAGCTGCTGGTCTTCTCCAGCCACCACCCGTCGTGGAGCATGACCAACGACCTGACCGGGGACATCGACCCCGGCAAGCGGATCCTCGGCCCGGCCCTGCTCGCGGAGCTGCTCAAGCACGACAACGTGATCGCCTGGGTCAACGGCCACACGCACGCGAACAACGTCCGCCCCCATGTGCGCGAGAACAAGAAGAAGACGCAGATCCTCAACGGGTTCTGGGAGATCAACACCGCGTCCCACATCGACTGGCCGCAGCAGGGCCGCATCATCGAGATCGCCAACAACGACGACGGGACGCTCTCGATCTTCACCACGATGCTCGACCACGCGGCACCGACGGCGTGGGAGGAGTCGCAGCTCGACAGCCCGCTCCAGCTGGCCGCCCTCTCGCGCGAGCTCTCGGCCAACGACCCCCAGGAGCGGGACCGCGATCGCCGCGGCGCACGCAACGCCCGGAACGTCGAGCTGCTGGTCCGGACGCCGAGGTTCCTGCGGTAGCGAAGCTAGCGCGCCCGACGGATCTCGGCGACGACGTCTGCCGTGCCCATCCGGGCGCGGAAGGCCGGGTCGGCCACGCAGCGGCCCACGACCGCGGCGACCACGACCGGCCGCTCGGCCAGGTAGCGACCGTCGACCGCGAGGACACCGACGGGTGCCGTCGGCTCGCGGCGCCACAGCCAGCGAGTGCGGGCGACGGGCTGCGGCGGTGGCCCGCTGAGCGTCAGGGCCAGGGGCTCGCCCGGCACCACGCCGGAGACGTGCTCCCACGGGACCGACCAGCTGACGGCCTCCTTGCGCTGCTCGATGCCGGCCGGCGTGAGGTAGAGCCCGCCCGCGGCGACGCGGCCGCGCAGGACGGCGACCAGGGGCGTCGCGGCGCCGACGGCGACGAGCAGCAGGATCACCCGGGTCGCGACCTGGTCCGCGACCACGCTGCAGACCAGCGCCCAGAGGCTGAACAGGACGGGCATGACCACCGACATGACCACGGGCACCGGGGAGCGCGGGAACGCGGTGGCGGGCGTCCCGGAGGGGGCGGTCGCGGTGGTCGGGCCGGGCCGGTGACCGACGTACCAGCTGTCGAAGCCCACGAGGACGAGCCCGCCCGCGGCGATGAGGAGCAGCAAGGTGCCGCCGGCGAACCCGAGCGTGCGGTCGCCGGCGTACCCGACGAGGCCCGCCCCGAGCAGGGCGAGGAGGACGTAGCCGAGGGCGTAGACCAGGTTGCGGCCGTTGCACGCGTCGTCCATCAGTCGAACAGCCCGCCGATGCCGTCGACGACCGCGCCGACGCCGTCGCCGATCGCCTCACCGGTGTCGGCGAGAGCGTCCACTCCGGAGTTGAACGCCTCCCCGACGTCGGGGCCGTTCTCGAAGAGCGAGTCGATCGCGCCCGAGGTGAAGATGCCGACGCCGGCACCGATGATCGCGCCGGCCGCCGTACCGACACCGGGGATCGGCACGAACGTGCCCACCACGGCCCCCGCACCGGCGCCCGCGGCGACCGAGGCGAGGAAGCCGCCCCCGCCGGAGGCGACGGCCTGGACCGGGTCCTCGCCGCTCGCGATGTCGAGGCCGATGCCGGCCACGGCCAGCGCGCCGCCCAGCTTGAGCGGGAAGGTCCTGCTCGACCGGGCCAGGTCGTCGGCGTTGCGGGCGACGTCGTCGGCGTTGCGGGCGACGTCGTCCCAGTAGTTGAGGTCGGCGTTGGTGAAGGCACCGGGATTGGCGCGGATCCGCTCGAGGTACTCCTGGGCCTGCCGGGCCAGGTACTCGCTGGTGCCGCGCAGCGCCGAGGAGTTGAACTCCATCGCCGCCCCGGCGAGACCACCGGCGATGTCGGCGGCGGTCAGCACCCAGTCCGGGCCCTCGAGTCCGGTGTACTCGTCTTGGACGGCCTGGGCCGCCGCGGTCAGCTCGGTGCGGACCGCCGCGGCGTCCGTGGCCGCGGTGTTGTACGCCTGGACCTTCGCCTGGTAGTCGTTCCAGGACGCGACCGCGCCCTCGTAGGCGTCCGCCGCGGCCGGTGAGACCGCGCCGGCCGGCGGCGGACCCGGGTTCGCGGGCCCCGGTCCGGGATCCTGGATCACGTACGCCGTCACCGTCAGCCCGGCCGTCTGGGCCGCGCCGCGGATGTCGGCCATCCGGTTCTGGAGGGTGCTCAGCCGGGAGGCGTAGGTCTCCAGGGAGCCGGCCACGGAGGTGATGCCGGCCTCGAGGGTGTCGACTCGTCCCACGGCGCTGCCGATCCGCGCCGTGAACGCCTCGCCGGCGGCGCCGTCCCAGTCGGAGGACGCCGTCGACCGCGCTCCGGCGAGCTTGTCCGCGCTGGAGCTGACCGCCTTCCCCAGGTCGCTGCGCAGCCAGCTGGCCGCCGACTCGACCGACGCCGGCGAGCCCTGGATCTCGGTGTCGATCGGCATCAGGGCGCCCCGGGGAGGGTGAGGCCCTGCTGGGCGGACAGGTCGGCGTTGAACAGCGACCCGCTCGCCGTACGCACGTTCTGGCTCGCCGCGGAGAGCCCCTCGCTCAGGCCGGCCGCGCTCTCGCTCACCCTGGCGATCATCGCGTTGATGGTCGCGGTGGCCTCGCCGCCGTCGACGCCGGCCGGGGCCGAGCCGGCGCACTCGTCGAGCCCCGCCCGCGCCGAGTCGAGGGCGCCTGCGATGGACTCTGCGGTCGCCCAGCTGAGGTCGATCGTCACGACGACACCGCCTCGGGCTGCGGCCGCTTGTCGAGGAACAGGAGGTCGTACGGCGCCGCGTCGTGGGCGCGCTGGAGGTCCTCGACGGTGAGCAGCACCCACGGCGCGTCGGCCCGGTAGAACTCGGCGAGCCGGTCGAGCGCGGAGTAGACGAACACCGCGATCCGGCCGTCGCTGGTGGGGTGCATCGCGAGCCGGGCCTCGCCGCCCTCGGCGAGCTCGGTCGTCGGGGCGTAGACGACAGGGGGGAACCGGGGTGTGCTCACGGTGCCAGGCTGCCCCGGCAGGCGGCCGCGAAACGCGCGGCCCCGTGGGGCACCTACCATCGGCGGGTGAAGCTCGACTTCAAGAGGTCGCTCGACGCCTACCGCGCCCGCGCCGGCGAGTTCAGGGTCGTACGCGTCCCGCCACTTCCCTTCCTGATGGTCGACGGGCACGGCGACCCGAACGTCGCCCCCGCGTACGCCGACGCGCTCGCGACGGTGTACCCCGTCGCGTACCGGCTGAAGTTCGCCAGCAAGCACGAGCTCGGGCGCGACTACGTCGTGCCTCCGCTGGAGGCGCTGTGGTGGGCCGACGACATGGACGCGTTCACCTCGGCGCGGGACAAGTCCGCGTGGGACTGGACGGTGATGCTCATGGTCCCCGACTGGATCACCTCGCAGATGCTGGACACCGCGATCAGCAAGGTCGCGGCGAAGGGGCCCCCGGCGGCTCTCGACAGGCTGCGGCTCGACCGCCTCGACGAGGGCACGTCGGTGCAGACCCTGCACGTCGGGCCGTACGACGCGGAGGCCGCGACGCTCGCCGAGCTCCACCACCGGTTCCTCCCGGACAACGGCCTGCGGATGACCGGCAGGCACCACGAGATCTACCTCAGCGACCCGCGCCGGACGGCCCCGTCCCGGCTCCGGACGATCCTCCGGCAGCCGGTGGAGCGGGTGGCCTCCGAGTGACCTACCGGGCCGGCCGACTGGACCGCCACGTCGGCCGTGTCAGGTATCCTGCGTAATACGCGACACGGAGGGATCGCCGATGAGACTCAACAGCAAGGGCCAGGTCACGATCCCTGCGGCACTTCGCCACAAGCACGGCTTCGCC
Source organism: Nocardioides hungaricus (assembly GCF_054782915.1). Lineage (NCBI taxonomy): Bacteria > Bacillati > Actinomycetota > Actinomycetes > Propionibacteriales > Nocardioidaceae > Nocardioides > Nocardioides hungaricus. The sequence continues at coordinate 67,775 of NZ_BAAGRO010000045.1, forward strand.
GAGGGCGACGAGGTGGACGTCGTGGAGGACGGGACCACACTGCGCATCGTGCACCGCAGTCCGGGGACCACCCGAGGCGGGCGTGTCGTCGAGCGCCTCCGCGGTTCCGCCCCGAAGGGCGGTCCGAGCACGGATGAGTTGATGGAACTGCTGCGTGGCGACTGACCAGGCCACCTTGGTCGACTCCAACGTCCTCCTCGATCTGGCCACCGGCGATCCGACCTGGTCGGACTGGGCCGTCGCATACAGGGCCTGCTCGAACTCGTCACCAAGCCCAGGCTGTTCGCCGTTGAGGTAGTCAACCTCGGCGAGGAACTCAGCGCGGGCCTCAGGGTGGAACCCCGGGTCAGCGGTCACGCTCCGCGTACAGCCCGTCGAGCAGCGAGTTCGGCCTTGATCTCCGACAGCGGGATCGTCTCGACCCGACCACTCACGATGTCGTCCATGCGGCTGCTGATCTCGTCGTTCCACGCCGGGTCTGCCGCCGGGCTCCCCTGCCGACGAGCCGCAAGCTCGCGCACCAACTCGTCCTGCACGGTCTCTGGCAGACCAAGGACTGCATCCAGGACCTCAGCGGGAACGGTCATGGGTCCAATCCTACGCGGAGCGCCGAAGTCTGCCGGACCATCAAGACCACGATCAGCTCTCAGAAGCAGCCAGCTGTCCACAGGCCGCATCGATGTCAGAACCACGCGTGTCCCGCACGGTGGTGCTGATTCCACGCTCGACCAGCCGCCGTACGAACTCGTCCATGTCGGCATCCTCCGACCGGGTGAAGCGGCTTCCCGGGACCTCGTTCAGCGGGATCAGGTTCACGTGCACCCAGCCCCATCGGCTCCGCCGATCATCGGACACGGCGCCGCGCGCGAGGAGTACGTCGGCGAGCAGATCGGCGCGCCATGCCTGGTCGTTGATGCCACGCATCATGGCGTACTCGATCGAGACCCGGCGCTTGGTCCTGGCGGCGTAGTTCCACGCCGCGTCGACCGTCTCCGCGACCGAGAAGCGGGTGTTGATCGGGACCAGCTCGTTGCGCAGCTCGTCGTCGGGCGCGTGCAGGCTGAGGGCGAGGGTGACCGGGATGCCCTCGTCGGCCAGATGGAGCATCCGCGGCACCAGGCCGACCGTCGACACGGTGACGCCACGGGCGCTCATGCCCAGGCCGTCCGGGGTCGGGTCGGTCAGGCGGCGTACGGCGCCGACGACCGCCCGGTAGTTGGCCAGCGGCTCGCCCATGCCCATGAAGACGACGTTCGAGACGCGGCCCGGGCCGCCGGGGACCTCGCCGCGGCTCAGTGTGCGGGCGGCGGCGACGACCTGCTCGACGATCTCGGCGGTCGACATGTTGCGCTGGAGGCCGCCCTGGCCGGTGGCGCAGAACGGGCAGGCCATGCCGCAGCCGGCCTGGCTGGACACGCACACGGTGGCGCGGTCGGGGTAGCGCATCAACACCGATTCGACGAGCGCGCCGTCGAAGAGCCTCCAGAGCGTCTTGCGGGTGGTGCCGCGGTCGGCCTCCATGGTCCGCAGCGGCGTCATCAGCTCGGGCAGCAGGCCGGAGACGAGCTCGTCGCGCTGCGCCGCCGGGAGGTCGGTCATCTCCGCCGGATCGTCGACCAGGCGGGCGAAGTAGTGAGTCGAGAGCTGCCTGGCACGGAAGCCCGGCAGCCCGAGCTCCTCCAGGCGCGCCCTGCGCTCGTCCGGGGTGAGGTCGGCGAGATGCCGCGGGGGCCTCTTGCGGCCGCGGGGCTCGTCGAGGACGAGGGGCAGGTGGGTGCGCTCGGACATCGGGCCCAGTGTCCCACCGGGACCGGTGGAACCTCTAACTCTGGCGCGTGACCAGGTACCAGAGCACGATCGCCGCGACCCCGCCGACGACGATCGCGGTGGTCACCATCCCGATCAGCAGGTAGAGCCCGAACCGGCGGGTCCGCGGCCAGATCACCAGCCCGATGGGGACCACGAGGGTGACCAGCACGAACGGGAAGTACCGCTCGGCGCGGTCGTAGGAGAAGAGCAGCCCGAGGATGCCGGCGAACAGCGCCGGCACCAGGATGAGGAACGCCAGCCCGGTGAAGAACCCGGTGAGGGCGGTGAACGTCGGGTGGTCGCGGTGCCACCAGTCCGGCTGGCGCTGCTCCGGACCTCCGGGCGCCGCCGACTCGGCGTTCTCCTGATCAGTCGTCACCCGTCGATGCTATGTGCCGGTGCAGGTCGTCCGCCTCTCACGGGGCAATACGCCGCCCTCAGGCGGACGACCCACATCAGTACACGAGGTAGTGGAGCAGCAGCCAGATCGGCGCGATGGTCGCGAGCAGCGAGTCCAGCCGGTCCATCAGGCCACCGTGGCCCGGGATCACCTGGCTCATGTCCTTGATGCCGAGGTCGCGCTTGATGACCGACTCGCACAGGTCGCCGAGGGTCGCCATGACCACGGCGATCAGGCCGAGCAGCAGGCCGACCCACCAGTCGCCGTCGAGGAGGTAGACGACCAGCGCCCAGCCGGCGGCCAGGCAGCAGACCACGGACCCCGCGAAGCCCTCCCAGGACTTCTTGGGGGAGACGACCGGGGCCATCGGGTGCCGCCCGAACAGCACGCCGGCGACGTACCCCCCGATGTCGGAGGCGATGGTCACCAGGATGAACGTGACGATGCCCTGCACGCCCGGGTCGTCGAGGCCCGCGCCGGTGACGCCCTCCCCCTCCGCGAGCAGCAGCGCCACGAAGGAGCCGAGGAACGGGATGTAGATCAGGCTGAAGACCGACGCGGTGGCGTCCTGGACGTAGCCGTCGACGCCGCGGCGCAGCAGCCACAGCATGGTGACGAGCGCGGTGACGGCGGTGGCGGTGACGAGGGCGGGCGCGCCCCAGAAGTACGCCACCGCGACCATCACCACGCCGCCGACCATCAGCGGCTGCTCGGGCAGGTCGATGCCCCTGGCCAAGAAGCCACGTCCGAGCTCCCAGATCGCGACCACCACGGCGACCGCGACGATGATCATGAACGCCGTCTTCCAGAACAGCAGCGACAGCGCGATCGCGCCCAGCAGCGCGAATGCGCTCGCGAAGGCAGCGCGCAGGTCACGGCCGGCGCGGCCGTGGTCCTTGACCTCGGACATGGCGTCGAGCGGCTCAGACCTCGAGCAGCTCGGACTCCTTGTTCTTCAGCATCTCGTCGATGGCATCGGTGTGCTTCTTGGTCATGGCGTCGAGACGCTTCTCGGCGCCGGTGACGTCGTCCTGGCCGACCTCGCCGTCCGATCCGAGCTTCTCCAGGTGCTGCTTGGCGCTACGGCGCAAATTGCGCACGGCGACGCGACCGTCCTCGGCCTTCGCCTTCGCGACCTTGATGTACTCCTTGCGGCGCTCCTCGGTCAGCTCCGGGAACACGCAGCGGATCACCTTGCCGTCGTCGGCCGGGTTCACGCCCAGGTCGGACTCGCGGATCGCCTTCTCGATGTTCTGCATCGCGCCCTGGTCGTACGGCGAGATCAGGATGATCCGCGCCTCCGGGGCGGTGAACGAGGCGAGCTGCTGCAGCGGCGTCGGCGAGCCGTAGTAGTCGACGACGATCTTGTTGAACATGCTCGGGTGCGCCCGGCCGGCCCGGATCGCCGCGAACTCCTCGCGCGTCGCCTCGACCGACTTGTCCATCTTCGTGTCGGCCTCGTTGAGGATGTCGTTGATCACGGCGTCTCCTGAATCGTTGCAGTTGCTGCAGGGGCCGGTCAGCCGGCGCTGACGAGCGTCCCAATCTTCTCACCCTGGACGACGCGCAGGATGTTGCCCTCGGGCTCCATGCCGAACACGACCATGGGCAGCTTGTTCTCGCCGCACAGCGCGAACGCCGTCTGGTCCATGATCCGCAGGCCCCGGGCGATCGCCTCGCCGTAGGTGAGCTCGTCGAACTTCGTGGCGGTCGGGTCGGCGTGCGGGTCGGCGGTGTAGACGCCGTCCACGCCGTTCTTGGCGACCAGGACGACGTCACACTTGCTCTCGAGCGCCCGCTGCACGGCCACCGTGTCGGTGGAGAAGAACGGCATGCCCATGCCGGCACCGAAGATCACGACGCGGCCCTTCTCCATGTGCCGGATCGCCCGCCGCGGGATGTAGGGCTCGGCCACCTGGCCCATCGTGATCGCGGTCTGGACCCGTGTCTCGACACCCAGCTTCTCGAGGAAGTCCTGGAGCGCCAGGCAGTTCATGACGATGCCCAGCATGCCCATGTAGTCCGCGCGCACACGGTCCATGCCGCGCTGCTGGAGCTCGGCACCGCGGAAGAAGTTGCCACCGCCGGTCACGACCGCGATCTGCACCCCGGCCCGGGCGACCGCGGCGATCTCGCGCGCCACCGTCTGGACGACGTCGGGGTCGACGCCGACCTTGCCGCCGCCGAAGACCTCGCCCGAGAGCTTGAGCAGGACTCGCTTGTAACCGGTCACGGGCGGCTCCTTCGGGTGGCGGTGCGGAGGTGGAGATGCGAGGAGGCCGGTCCGATGATCAGGGTTGCTGTCATCGCACCGGCCTCCTCGTCGTACGTGTGGCTGAAACCTAGTCCATCAGGCGCCGACCTCGAAGCGGGCGAAGCGCGAGACCGAGGTGTCGGCCGCGTCGAGAACCTGCCGCACGGACTTCTTGGCCTCGAAGACCGACTCCTGGTCGAGCAGGACGATCTCCTTGAAGAACGCGCCGATGCGGCCCTCGACGATCCTGGCGACGGCCGCCTCGGGCTTGCCCTCCTCGAGGGTCTTCTTGGTCAGCACGTCCTTCTCGGCCGCCACGATGTCGGCCGGGACCTCGTCGCTGGTGAGGTACTGCGCCTTGAGCGCGGCCGCCTGCTGGGCGGCCTGCCTCGCGGCCGTCTCGTCGCCGGCGTACTCGACGAGGACGCCGAGGGTCGGCGGCAGGTCGGACGCCTTCTTGTGGAGGTAGACCGTGGTGGTGCCGTCGAAGTACGCGACCTCGCCGAGCTCGATCTTCTCGCCGATGGTGCGGGCGAGCTCCTCGACGGTCTCACCGACCGTCTTGTCGCCGAGCGAGACGGCCTTGAGCGCCTCGGCGTCGCCGACCTCGTTGGCGTCGGCCGCGTCCGCGATCTGCTGGGCCGCGGCGATGAACGCCTCGTTCTTCGCGACGAAGTCGGTCTCGGCCTTGAGGCTGATCAGGGCGCTGCCGGAGGCCGCGACCAGGCCGGCGGAGGCCTCGCGCTCGGCGGCGCGGGCAGCGGCCTTGGCCGCGCCCTTGACGCGGAGCAGCTCCACGGCCTTGTCGAAGTCGCCGTCGGCCTCGTCGAGCGCCTTCTTGCAGTCCATCATGCCGGCCTGCGTCAGCTCGCGGAGCTTCTTGACGTCGGCAGCGGTGTAAGCCATGTGTCTTCCTTCGGGTGCGTCTCGGGTGCGTCGGGTGGAGCGGGCTCAGGCCTGCTGGGCAGCGGCCTCGGCCGGGGCCTCGGCCGTCTCGACGGCGGCCTCGGTGGCCTCCGCAGCCTCGGTGGACGCACCGGTGGCCTCGGCGGCCGGGGCCTCCGCGGTGTCGTCGCCGCCGGTGGCCTCGACGGCGGCCTGCTCGGCGTCGCCGCCCAGCAGCTCGCGCTCCCACTCGGCCAGCGGCTCCTCGGCGCCCACGGCCTCGGCACCCTCGCTCGCCTTCGCGCCGGAGCGGGCGATCAGGCCGTCGGCGACGGCGTCGGCAACGACGCGGGTCAGCAGGCCGACGGCGCGGATCGCGTCGTCGTTGCCCGGGATCGGGAAGTCGACGAGGTCCGGGTCGCAGTTCGAGTCCAGGATGCCCACGATCGGGATGCGCAGCTTGCGCGCCTCCTCGACGGCAAGGTGCTCCTTGTTGGTGTCGACGATCCAGACCGCGGACGGGGTCCGGGTCATCTCGCGGATGCCGCCGAGCGACTTGTTGAGCTTGTCGCGCTCACGGCGCATCTGCAGCAGCTCCTTCTTGGTGCGGCTGCTGCCGGCGACGTCGTCGAAGTCGATCTCGTCGAGCTCCTTGAGGCGGTTGATCCGCTGGTGCACGGTCGAGAAGTTGGTGAGCATGCCGCCCAGCCAGCGCTGGTTGACGTAGGGCATGCCGACACGGGTGGCCTGCTCGGCGATCGCCTCCTGGGCCTGCTTCTTGGTGCCCACGAACATCACGGTGCCGCCCTTGGCGACGGTCTCCTTGATGAAGGCGTACGAGCGGTCGATGTAGGCCAGCGACTGCTGCAGGTCGATGATGTAGATGCCGTTGCGCTCGGTCATGATGAAGCGCTTCATCTTCGGGTTCCAGCGCCGGGTCTGGTGTCCGAAGTGCACGCCGCTCTCGAGAAGCTGGCGCATGGTCACGACTGCCATGTGGATCTCCTGTTCGCGGAGCACATGCCGTTGCCGCCGGCCTTGAGGCAGGTCCGGCCGAGATGTGCTCCTGTTGTTTTCAGTTGCCGCCTCCGGCGGGTGCCGTCGGCCCTGGCGCCTGCGCGCGACCCGACCGGCCAATGGCCGGACCGAGGGTCGCGCCCACGGGTGCTCGGGTCCTCGGAGGTCCAGGGCCCGTCGCGGTCTGCGAGCGCGCGAAGTCAATCCGTACGGATTGCTCCGGCCAGAGTAGTCCACGGGGCGCGGGCCGGCGAATCGGCGGACCGACAGCCCGCCACCCGTCCACAAGCGACGGCTCCGGCCGGTCTCTCCCCAGCCTGCCGGCGGAGGTACGCCGGCTGTCCCCTCCCCGGCGCAGGCTCGCTCCATGACCACCCGACTCGCCGTACTCCTCGCGCTCCTCGGCGTGCTCGTGGGCGCGCTCCTCGCGCCCGCCCCCGCCCGTGCCGACGGCACCGATCCGGTGGGCGTGTGGCCGCTGCTCCCCGAGCCCGAGGTCACCCGCGACTTCGACCCGCCCGACGACCCCTGGGGCGCCGGCCATCGCGGCGTCGACCTGCGCGGCTCGCCCGGCCAGCCGGTCCGCACCGCCCTGCCCGGCCGGGTCACCTGGGCCGGCACGCTCGCCGGCCGCGGCGTGGTCGTCGTCGACCACGGCGACACCCGCACCACCTACGAGCCGGTCACCGCCACCGTCGGGGTCGGCGCGAGCGTGGCCGCGGGCGACCGGATCGGCCGGCTCGCGACGGCCGGGTCGCACTGCCCGCCGACCGCCTGCCTCCATTGGGGTTGGCTCGAGGGCGATGCCTACCTGGACCCGCTCCGCCTGGTCGGCGCCGGCCCGGTGCGGCTGCTGCCGCTGTGGCGGGATTCGCCGGTGCGACCCCGGGCCGGGCCGGTCCTGCCGTACGCCGGCTGGCAGCCATTGCTACGCTTGCTACACCTGGTGAGCACGGCATGAGGCACAGCATGAGAGGCACGGTGATCTCACCGATGGAGCGCATTCCGCATCGTCGGCTACGCAACGACAGCTCGGAGATCCTGCGCCGCGTCGCGGAGGGCGAGTCCTTCGAGATCACCAACAACGGCGAGGTCGTGGCCGTCCTGAGCCCTCCGACCCCCGCCGTGACGTGGAACCTCCGCATCGTCAAGCCCGCCGTGCGCAAGGGCGGGTGGTCGAAGCTGAGGCCCGCGAAGCTGCCGCCCGGATCGCCCACGTTGAGCGAGACCCTCGACGAGCTTCGTGAGGAGCGGCTGTGAAGATCTACCTCGACTCCTCAGCGGCGACGAAGCTCGTCGTGGACGAGCCCGAGAGCACCGCGCTCCTCGCCTACCTCGCCGCGCGCGAGTCGGCCGAGCTCGTGTCGTCGATCCTGCTCGAGACCGAGCTCAGGCGTGCCGCACGGCGGCGAGGCGTCGCCGAGGAGCACGTCACCGCCGTGATCGACAGGGTCAATCTCGCCGATGCGTCGCGCGCGGTCTTCAAGGTCGCCGCGACCGTCGGGCCGGCGTCGCTGCGTAGCCTCGACGCCGTCCATCTGGCCACCGCACTGCGAGAGGACGTCGACGTGCTGGTCGCCTTCGACCATCGGCTGCAGAACGCCGCCAGGGAGGCCGGGCTGACCATCACCGCGCCAGCCTGAGTCCAAGCTCAAGCTCGCGGATGCGCCTGCTGGTAGGCCCGCCGCAACCGGTCCGTGGTGACGTGGGTGTAGAGCTGGGTGGTCGCCAGCGAGGCGTGGCCGAGCAGTTCCTGCACCGAGCGCAGGTCGGCACCGCCTTCGAGCAGGTGCGTCGCGGCCGTGTGCCGGAGGCCGTGCGGGCCGATGTCGGGCGCGCCGGGTACCTCCGCGATCCGCCGGTGCACCATCGTCCGGACCGCGCGCTGGTCGATCCGCTTGCCTCGGGCCCCGAGGAACACGGCCGGCCCGCTGTCCGGGCCGGCCAGCAGCGGCCGGCCCTGCCGGAGCCAGAAGTCGAGAGCGCGCGCGGCCGGGCGGCCGAACGGCACCGTGCGCTCCTTGCGCCCCTTGCCGAGGACCCGGATCACGTTGCGCTCCCGGTCGACGTCGTCGATGTCGAGGCCGGCCAGCTCACCGACCCTGACGCCGGTCGCGTAGAGCAGCTCCAGCATCGCGACGTCGCGCAGCCCGACCGGGCTGCCGTCGTCGGCGTGCCCGGTGGCCGCCTGGATCAGCGAGCTCGCCTCGTCGGCGCGCAGCACGGGCGGCAGCGACTTGTGCGCCTTCGGGGAGCCCAGGCTCGCGCCCACGTCCTGCGGCGTCCGGCCGGTGCGGGCCAGCCACGCGGTGAACACCCGCGCGGCCGTGGCCCGCCGCGCGATGGTCGAGCGCGACCTGCCGAGGGTCTGCTGCTTGGCCAGCCAGCTGCGCAGGGTGCGCAGGTCGAGCGACCGCACCTCGGAGTGCCCGAGACGCGCGGCGTGGTCGAGCAGGCCGCCGACGTCGGCGACGTACGCGCGGACCGTGTGCGGGGTCAGGTCGCGCTCGGCGGCGAGGTGCCGCTCGTACTCGCCGAGCACCCGCGCCATCGCCTCCGGCAGCACGTCCTCGGTCACCGTTCGAGTCTAGGAAGCATCACCCCTCTCCTCCGTGAGCCGGCGCGGCGAGCCGCCAGCCGCCGCCGTCCTCGCGGACCATGCCGAGGTCGAACAGCTTCGTGAGGGTGTCGCGGACCTCACGCGGCCCGATCCCGGCGGTGCGCGCGATTGACTCCGCCCCGGCCCCGGTCACGACGGGGACCGCGTCGAGCACCCGGAGCTGACGATGGCTGAGCCGGTCGCGCCGCCGCTCGGCCCCGCGAGGCTCCTCGGCGAGGTCCTGCCCGGGCGAGCCGACCTCCTCCAGCACCTCGGCGCCGGAGGTCACCAGCGTCGCCGCGCCGGAGCGGACCAGCTCGTGCACGCCCTGGGACGATGCGCTGGTGACCGGGCCGGGGACGCCCATGACCACCCGGTTGAGCCGGCCGGCCCAGTTGGCGGTGTTGAGCGCGCCGCTGCGGATCGCCGCCTCGACGACGACCGTGCCGGTCGCGAGGGCGGCGATGAGCCGGTTGCGGGCGAGGAACCGGATGCGCATCGGAGCACCGCCCGGCGGCGTCTCGGAGACCACGGCTCCGGTGGCGGCGAGGTGCTCGATCAGCTGGCGATGGTGGGACGGGTAGACCCGGTCGGCCCCGCAGGCGAGCACGGTGACGGTCGGTCCGCCGCCGGCGATCGCGCCGCGATGCGCGGCGTGGTCGATGCCGAAGGCACCCCCGGAGACGACCGGTCGCCCGGCGCGAACCGTCTCGGCGGCGATGTCCGCGGCGACCTCCGCGCCGTAGGTGGTCGCCGAGCGCGCGCCGACGATCGCGACCGAGTCGGCGAGCGCGTCGAGGCGGACCGGCCCGCGCACCCAGAGCCCGACGGGTACGCCGCCGCGCTGCTGCAGCGACGGAGCGGAGGTCAGGTCGGCGAGCTGGCTGGGCCACTCCTCGTCGGCGGGGGTCACGAACCGGAGGCCCGCGCGCCCCGCGTCGGCGAGCACCCGCTCCGGTTCGAGATCGCGGAACCGCGGCGCCAGCGCAGGTGCTGCGCGGAGCTGGTCGAGCACCGTCTCCGCCCCGAGGTCGCCGACGAGCGCGAGCATGCGGTCCTCGCCGGGTTCACCCACCACGGAGAGCGCCACCCGAGCGAGACGGTCCGCGCTCATCCGGCCCGCTCCAGCATCGTCAGCAGCAGCGGATCCCCGACGCGCAGCCGGAGGGCGGTCTCGACCTCGGCCAGACCCGGACGGTCGAGACCGCGCAGGTCGGCGACGGTCCAGGCGAGCCGGTGGACGCGGGTGGCGCCTCGTCGGCTGAGCTTGCCCTTGTACAACTGCTCGTCCACCGCCGCCTGCCCGGACTTGGTCAGCGCCCATCGGTCCCGGAGCACCGGACCGGGAGCCTGGCCGTTGAGGCGCCAGCCCTCGGCGGCGTACCGCTCCGCCTGTCGCCGCCGGGCCGCCTCGACGCGGGCGCGCACGTCGGCCGACGACTCGGGGCGCTCGAAGTCGAGCTGCTGGTCGTGTCGCTTGAGGGGCGGCAGGTGTCGCACGATGTCGACGCGGTCGGCCACCGGCCCGGTGACCTTGTTGCGGTAGTCGCGGCGCTGAGTCTCTCGGCAGGTGCAGCGGTTGTGCTCGGCCTGGACGCTGAAGTCGCCGCACGGGCACGGGTTGCAGGCGAGGACGACCATCCCGCGAGCCGGCAACGTCACGGACTCGTCGCGCCGCGCGATCGTCACCTCGCCGCTCTCCAGCGGCTGCCGCAGCGCCTCGATCACGTCGGACTTGAACAGCGGGAACTCGTCGAGGAACAGCACCCCGGAGTGGGCCCGGCTCACCTCGCCCGGCCGGACGACGCCGAGGCCGCCGCCGATCAGGCTGGCCTTGCTGGCGTCGTGGTGGGGCGCGGAGAACGGCGGCCGGGTGAGCATGCCGCGGGCCGGGTCGAGGGTGCCGGCCAGCGAGTGGATCGCGCTGAGCTCGAGCGACTCGGCCCGGGTGAGGTCGGGCAGGATGCCCGGGATCCGCTCGGCGAGGCTGGTCTTACCGGACCCCTTCGGGCCGGACAGCAGCAGGTGATGGCCGCCGGCGGCGGCGACCTCGACGGCGAAGCGGGCGTCGGCCACGCCGAGCAGGTCGGCGAGGTCGAGCTCCTCGAGCCGCTCCTGACCGCGCCACGCGAGCAGGGTGGCGCCGGAGTCGGGTGCGACCGGTGGCGCCTCGGGGACCTCCTCGTCGCGGAGCACGGCGACGACCTGGCCCAGCGATCGGACGCCGATCACGCTCATGTCGGGCACCATCGCCGCCTCGGCGGCCTGCGGCTCGGGGACGAACACCGCGCGGATCCCCCGCTCGGCCGCCGCCAGCACCATCGGCAGCACCCCGGTCACCGAGCGGAGGTTGCCGTCCAGCGTCAGCTCGCCGATGAACGCCGTGGGCTCGAACGACCCGGCCGACACGGTGCCCGCTGCGGCGAGCACCGAGACCGCGATGGCCAGGTCGAAGTGGGTGCCGCGCTTGAGCAGGTCCGCGGGCGAGAGCAGGATCGTGATGCGGCGAGTGGCGGGCCAGTCCAGTCCGCTGTTGACGATCGCCATCCGGCAGCGGTCGCGGGCCTCGTTGATGGTGGTGTCGGCCCGGCCGACGAGGGTCACACCGACCTGTCCGGGCGAGACGTCGGTCTGCACGTCGATCAGGTGCCCGACGGCGCCGTGCAGGGAGACGGTGTGGGCGGTCGCGAAGGGCATCAGCCGATCCCCCGCACATGGTCGAGCAGCGAGGCCCCGCGGCGCGGCCGGACGATGCCGACCAGGTCGATGCGGATGTCGCGGACGGCGACCCCGCGCTCCTCGACCCACCGGATAGCCAGCCGGCGCAGCCGGGCGACCTTGATGTCGGTGACCGCCTCGTGCGGCGTGCCGTAGCGGACGCTGCTGCGGGTCTTCACCTCGCACACGACCAGCACGTCGCCGTCGCGGAGCACGAGGTCGATCTCGCCCGCCTCGCAGCGCCAGTTGCGGTCCAGCAGGACCATGCCCTGCCCGATCAGGTGGCGCTCGGCGAGGCGTTCGCCGTACTCCCCGAGCTTCTGCCTGATCAGCGCTGCCGTCGACTTCGTCATGTCCTCGACCTCCTGCGCGCCAGCGTCCCCGGCGGCGGGGACAGGCCGCCCGCGACCGGAGGTCGCCTGTGGGCGGCAGTGCTGGAGGGACACGCTGTGGACGGAAACCGGCCCCACCGGCCCGGCATCAGGTCGAGCGCAGCACCTCGACGTCGCACCGCGGGCCGCTCGCTCGCGCCAGCCGCGCATCGGCGGTGACGAGCGGTACGTCGAGGTGCTCGGCCAGTGCGACGTACGCGGCGTCGTAGGGGGTCAGGTTGCCGCGCAGCTCCCAGCAGCGGGGCACGAGCCGCCGGTGGCCGACCCGCTCCAGCGGGAGGTCGATGAGATCGACGAGCGCCGCTGCCGCGTGCTCGTCCGAGACCGCTCCCTTGCGCACGAGTCCGCGGATCACCGAGGTGACCTCGAGGTCGATCAACTCGGGGGCCAGCAGTCGCTCTCCGGCCAACCGGGTGCGCGCGATCCGACCGCTGGCGCCACCGTCGGCCAGTGCCGGCGCGAGGACGCTCGCGTCAACGATGATCACGATCCGCCCGCACCAGGGCGACCGCCTCGTCGAAGCCGACCTCGGCCGTCGACCGGCGACCGGCCCGAGCGAGCACCTCGTCGACCGTCGGCCTGCTCGCCTCCTCGATCAGCCGCGACCGGAGGTACTCCTGCAGCGACTGGTGCGCGTCCGCGGCACGCCGGCGCAGCACCCGATGGGTCTCCTCCGGTACGTCCTTGATCTGCACGCTCGGCATGGCGCCATTATGGCGCCATGCCGGACCTCGGACAAGGTCTCGACAAGCTCGATCAGTCGATGAGGGAGGGGTTGAGGCACTGCGCGGTGCGGACGCCGTACATGTCTGCGCTCGCGAGCCGGAGACCCAGCGTCGCCGCGGTGGCCCGCACGGCCCCGGTGAGCACATCCAGCGCGGTGTTGACCAGCGGGACGACCACGGGCCGGAGCAGGCCCGGGATGCTCAGCCCGGCCGGGAGGCTCGCCGCGTCGAGGCGCGGCGGAAGGATCGTGCCGGCACCCGGCGACGACTCCCGGGGAGTGTCGTACCCGTCCGGCAACGACACGACGTACGGGCCGCCCGCCCCCTGGGCGGGCGCGGTGCCGGGCAGGTCGACCGTCCCGAACGCCGAGTCGAGCTTGATCGAGAGCACGGCGAGCGTGGGTGCGGCCAGCTCCACGTTCAGCCCGGTCGCCTCGCCGTCGGTGCAGTCCACGCTGGACACGGCGCCGCTGGCGCGGGCGACCTCCAGCGACGCGGTCAGGTCCGCGCCCACGGGCGGCAGGACGCTCGCGCGCAGCTCGAGCCGGACCTGGGCGGTCTCGGCCGTCGCGCCACCGCAGGCGATCCGCGGTGGCTCGATGACGCGGAGGTCGGCACTCACACCGACGAGGTCTCCGACCGCTCCGGCGACCGGCACGGCGATCGCGTTGTCGCCGTTCGCGACATACGCCGCCCCGGTCACCAGGCTGAGCGCGTCCACCGTGGCCGCGAGCGCGGCGGCACCGGCGGGGCCGACGGCGAGCAGGTCGCCGACGGCGACGGGGTCGAGGCCGACGGCGCCCGAGGCCAGGCCGACCAGCGAGGTGCGGACGACGCTCGCGGCGGAGCCCTCGCCGCTGTCGTCGAGCGAGTCGGCGACCGCGAGGTAGAACTCGCGGAGGCTGACCCGGGTGCTCAGGAGCTCGTCGACCGTGCCGGCCGAGAGCTGCGCGGCCAGGTCGGCCAGGACCACCGTGGCGGTGGCCAGCCCCCGGTACTCGACCGCCGACAGACTGACGCCGCTGCCGAGCAGGTCCTCCACCCGCAGCGCCGACGAACCGAGCTTGAGGCAGGCGTTGGGCGAGGCGAAGGCGGTCGCGTCGCGGGTCGCCGAGCCGGAGGCGGCGAGCCCGAACGCGAAGTCGACGCTGGTGCGGGCCTCGACCCGCACCGCGTTCGGTACGTCGCCGTCGCGGGCCGCCGTCGACCCGCCCGTCGTGGGGTCCACCACCCACAGGGTCGGGGTGACCGAGGACGTCTCACCGATCGTGGAGCCGTTGCGGTCCCGGCTCTGGTCGGCCAGGGCCTGCAGCGAGCCGATCTCGGCCACCGTGCGGCCGTCCAGCTCGCGGGCCAGGTCGAGCGCGACCACGTCGGCGAGCGCCTGCATGTCGGCGCGGGCGACGCGCTGGCTGCCGAGGTCGACCACGAGCGCGGCGGCTCCGAGCAGCACCACCATCAGCGCCGCGACGAACACGGCGACGGCTCCGCGCTCGTCGCGACGACCCCGCATCAGCTCACCCGGGCGACGGCGGTGTACCCGAGCTCGTCGGGCAGCACGAGGCCGAGCCCCGGCAGCGACGGGACGATCGGGTTCTCGCCGTAGGCGTAGCTCAGGGCGACCGTGACGCACTCCGCGTCGCCCTCGTCCTCGCACCTCGTAGGCGCGGAGACCGTGCAGGCGCCGACGGCGTTGCCGTCCCGGACCAGGCTCCCGCCCTCGCAGGTGACGCCGTACGGCAGCGCGTCATCGATCGCGGCGACCGCCGCGGCGTTCTTCTGCGCGTCGACCAGGGTCACGGCCGCCGCCCGGGCACCCTCCGCCGCGGCCTGCGACAGGCCCTGCCGGAGGCTGAGCATGAGGCCGTAGCTGATGATCCCGAACAGGATCAGCAGCAGGAGCGGTACGACGAGCGCGAACTCCACGGCCGCGGCACCCCGCTCATCACGGCGGACGCGCCCGGACATCCCTCCACCCATGCGACGGTCATACCCCTCGGCGAGGTGGGCCGATCCGCTGGTCTGGTCCAGAGACCCGCGTCAGGCCTTCGGCGGGTCGATGTCGGAGGGGCTGAGCTCCTCGACGTTCACGTCCTTGAAGGTGAGCACCTTGACGTTCTTGGCGAACCGCGCGGGGCGGTACATGTCCCACACCCACGCGTCGGTCATCGACACCTCGAAGAACACGTCGCCCGCCTCGGTGCGGGCCTTCACGTCGACCTGGTTGCACAGGTAGAAGCGCCGGTCGGTCTCGACGACGTACTTGAAGATCCCGACGACGTCGCGGTACTCCCGGTAGAGCGTCAGCTCCATCTCGGTCTCGTACTTCTCGAGGTCCTCCGCGCTCACGGCGTCGACTCTATCTCCGGCTCCAGCCCGGCAGCCCGGCGGACGTTCACGAACCGCATCCGGTGCACCGGCGACGGCCCGTGCTCGGCCAGCGCGGCCGCGTGGACGTCGGTGATGTAGCCCTTGTGCGTCTTGAAGTCGTACGCCGGCCAGGTGGCGTCGAGCTCGGTCATGATCCGGTCGCGGGTGACCTTCGCGAGCACCGAGGCGGCCGCGATGCAGGCCGCGACCCGGTCGCCCTTCCAGACCGCGAGGCCGGGGACACCGAGGCCGTCGACCGGGAAGCCGTCGGTCAGGACGTACGCCGGCGGCAGCTCGAGCAGCGCCACGGCCCGCCGCAGCGCCTCGACGTTGGCGACGTGCATGCCGAGCCGGTCGCACTCCTCGTGGGAGATCACGACGACCGACCAGGCCAGCGCCCGCTTGACGACCTGGTCGTAGCAGCGCTCGCGCGCCTTCTCGGTGAGCAGCTTGGAGTCGGCGAGGCCGGGCACGATGCCGGCCCTGCCGGCCGGCAGGATCGCGGCCCCGGCGACCAGCGGGCCGGCGCAGGCGCCGCGGCCGGCCTCGTCGACGCCGGCGATCGGCTCGATGCCGTTGCGACGCAGGGCGCGCTCGTAGCCGTACAGCCCGGCGTCCCTCCGGACGGTGGCACCGCGGGGCAGCACGCTCACGACCTGCTCGCCGACCTCGTCAGGACGCGTCCGGCACGTCCGCGAAGGTGTCCGGACGCTTCAGGAACGTGAAGCGGTCGCTCGGCCAGAGCAGGACGAACACCTTGCCCACGACGTCGTCGACGTCGACGTACGGGTTCTTGGTGCAGTCCTTCATGGTCTTCAGGCACATGTGGACCGTGGAGTCGGCGGAGTTGTTGCGGTTGTCGCCCATCACGAAGATGTTGCCCTCGGGCACCGGGCCGACCGTCCAGTCGCAGTTGCCGGTCATCGGCCCGTAGCACTTCGCGCCGCCGAGGCGGGCGTAGTCCTTCTCGTTGAGCGGCTGCCCGTTGACGAGGATCCGGCCCTTGGTGTCGCAGCACTTGATCACGTCGCCCGCGACGCCGATCACGCGCTTCACGAGGTGACCGCCGGACGGGTAGAGCCCGACCTTGGAGAGCAGGCTCGCGACGCCGTTGGTGGGGCCGGCGGACTCGGCGGCGTTCAGCCAGCCGCCCGGGTCCTTGAACACGACGACGTCGCCGCGCTCGGGGCCGCCGCCGAACCAGTAGGACACCTTCTGCACCAGGATCCGGTCGTTCTTGACCAGGCCCGGCTCCATCGACTGCGACGGGATGTAGAACGCCTGGACGAACAGCGCCTTGATGACGATCGCGAGCACGAGCGCGATGCCGAGCAGCAGGAGCGTCTCCTGCCAGACCGGCAGGTGCTTCCTCTTGCGCTTCCGGTCCTCCGCCGGACCCGGCTCGCCGGCAGCACCGTCCGGGAGGGATGACGGCGACACCGGCTCGTCGGGCTCGGCGACGCTGGCCGGGTCGCGGTCGTCGGTGCTCACGCGCAGAGGCTAGCTGGGGTGCCTGAAAGTTTCCCTCAGGCCTCGCGGCGCTCCTTGATCTTGGCCTTCTTGCCGCGGAGGTTGCGCAGGTAGTACAGCTTCGCCCGGCGGACGTCGCCGCGGGTGAC
This sequence comes from Nocardioides hungaricus, assembly GCF_054782915.1. Classification (NCBI taxonomy): domain Bacteria; kingdom Bacillati; phylum Actinomycetota; class Actinomycetes; order Propionibacteriales; family Nocardioidaceae; genus Nocardioides; species Nocardioides hungaricus. Next base: position 84,563 of record NZ_BAAGRO010000045.1, read on the forward strand.
GACCTCGATCTGCTCGAAGATCGGGGAGTGCAGCGGGAAGGTGCGCTCGACACCGACGCCGAAGGAGACCTTGCGGACGGTGAAGCTGCGGCCGACGCCGGAGCCGTGCACGCGGATCACGACGCCCTGGAAGACCTGGACGCGGGAGCGGTTGCCCTCGACGACCTTGACGTGGACCTTGACGGTGTCGCCGGCGCGGAAGTCCGGGACGTCGTCGCGCTTGATGGCGTTGCCGAGCTCGGCGATGACGTTGCTCATGGTCTCTCCTCGCGATTGCCACAGGTCAGCCGCGGTACAGGAACGGATGCTTTCAGTTGTGGACCAGCGGATGTGGCCGGCGGCGCCGGGATCCCCCTGTGGCAGGAGCCGGTGCGGTTCCCCTTCGGACGTGTCCTCCGGGCGATCCTTGTTTGGCCGACTGGACCGAGGAGCAAGTCTGCCACAGCGGGCTCAGGCCCGACGAATCCGCTTCTCCATGCGTACGACGCCCGGCTCGATCTCCCCGCGCAGCCGGTAGCCGGCCCTCTGGTAGAGCCGCCGGTTCCGCGCGCTCCCCGCCCCGGTGAACAGCGCGTACGTCGTCGCCCCCTCGGGCGCCAGCGCCTCGATCCGCTCCAACAGCGTGCGGCCCAGGCCGCGCCCGGCGACGTCCGGCGCGACCATCAGCCGGCCGATGTCCCAGTCGTCCCCGTCGAGCGAGGCGCGCACCGCGCCGACCAGCCGGCCCGCCGAGCGGGCCACGAGCACGGTGTCGCGCGCGATCCAGGCGCGCAGGTCGTCGTACGTCTCCAGCAGCGCGGGGATCTCGACGCCCGGGTTGTCCTGCTGCTCCTGGACCCAGCAGGCGCGCTGGAGCACGTACAGCTCCCCCGCGTCGGCGGGCTCGACCGGCCGGATCGCGACGTCGTCGAGCAGCGCCGCGGCCGGGAGCAGATCCGGCCGCCGCTCGGCGGTACGCCGGACGGCCTGGTCGTGCCGCCAGGACGCGATCGCCGCGTGGTCCCCCGACAGCAGCACCGGCGGCACCTCGCGGCCGCGCCACGAGGCGGGCTTGGTGTAGACGGGGTACTCGAGCAGGCCATCCTCGTGGGACTCCTCCACCAGCGACGCGGCGTTGCCCAGGAAGCCGGGCACCAGCCGCGCCACGGCCTCGATGATGGCCAGCGCGGCGACCTCGCCGCCGTTGAGCACGTAGTCGCCGAGCGAGATCTCGCGGACCTCGGCCCGGGTCGCGACGTCGTCGAGCACCCGCTGGTCGATGCCCTCGTAGCGGCCGCAGGCGAAGACGATCCGCTCCCGCGTGGCGAGCTCGCGCGCGACCGCCTGCGTGAACGGCCGCCCCGACGGCGTGGTGAAGACGACGGTGGGTCGCTCGTCGATCGAGCCCGTCGAGATCAGCGCGTCGAACGCCTCGCCCCACGGCTCCGGCCTCATCACCATGCCGGCGCCGCCGCCCGCCGGCGTGTCGTCGACGGTGCGGTGCCGGTCGTGGGTCCACTGCCGTAGGTCGTGCACGCGGACGTCGATGAGCCCCTTGTCCCGCGCCCTGCCCGCGAGCGAGAGCTCGAGCGGGGCGAGATAGTCGGGGAAGATCGTGACGACGTCGATCCGCATGCCGGTCCTCACCCGTCCAGGGGCGTGACGAGCCCCGGCCGGTCGGCGATCACGACCCGGCCGCCGGTCACATCGACCTCGGGCACCAGCGCCCTCACGAACGGCACCAGCGCCTCGCGCCGGTCGGGCGTGCGGATGACCAGGAGATCCTGCGCGCCACCGTGCACAAGGCCGGACACCTCGCCCAGGGCGGTGCCGTCGACGCCGTACGCCGCCAGTCCGACCAGCTGGTGGTCGTAGTACTCGTCGGGGTCCTCGGGCGACACGTCGGCGGGGATGTCCGCGTGCAGCAGGATGCCGCGGGCGGCCTCGGCGGCGGTGCGGTCCGAGAGCTCCTCGAACCGGACCAGCAGCACCGAGGTGTGCCACCTGCTGGAGGCGACGGTGAGGGTGCGGTGCGGGGTGCGCGAGCCGCGCGGCGGCTCGACGCGGAGCACCGACCCGGGCGCGAAGCGGCGCTCCGGCTCGTCGGTGCGCACGTCGACGGTCACGTCACCGCGGATGCCGTGCGGCTTGCCGATCCGGCCCACCAGCACCTCGATGGTCTCCAACTGCCTTCTCCCAGGGATGCGAATGGGTGCCGCCCCGTGCGGGGCGGCACCCATTCAAGCGCTGATCCTCAGCGGCCGCTCAGCGACGCCGGTCGGTGTCGACGAAGTCGACCCGGGCGCCGCCCCGGCCCGCGAGCGCGGAGACCACGGTGCGGAAGGCGGTCGCGGTGCGTCCGCCCCGGCCGATCACCTTGCCGAGGTCGTCGGGGTGCACCCGGACCTCGAGGATCGAGCCGCGGCGCAGCTGCTTGTCGCGCACGCTCACGTCGTCGGGGTTGTCGACGACACCGCGCACCAGGTGCTCGAGCGCCTCGGCGAGCATGGCGCTCAGGACTCCGCCTCGTCGGGGGCCTGCTCCGCCTCGACCTCGGCGGTCTCGGCCTGCTCGGCGGCGACCTCGGGGGTCTCGTCGGCGGGGACGGGAGCCGGGGCCTCCTCGGCGGGAGCCTCAGCAGCCGGGGTCTCCTCGGCCTTCTTCTCGCTCTTCTTCGCCGCCTTCTTGGTCACCGCCTCGCCCCTGGGCTCGGACTGGGCGTCCTTGAGCGCCTGGTTGAAGATCTCGAGCTTGTCCGGCTTCGGCCCGGCGACCTTGAGGGTGCCCTCGGCGCCGGTGTGGCCCTTGAACCTCTGCCAGTCGCCGGTGATCTTGAGGATCTTGGCGACGGCGTCCGACGGCTGTGCGCCGACGCCGAGCCAGTACTGCGCCCGCTCGGAGACGACGTCGATGTACGACGGGTCCTCCTTGGGGTGGTACTTGCCGATCTCCTCGATCACGCGGCCGTCGCGCTTCTTGCGCGAGTCGACGACGACGATGCGGTACTGCGGCACCCGGACCTTGCCCAGGCGCTTCAAGCGGATCTTGACGGCCACGTCTGTGGTGTCTCCTCGGAACTCGTGTGTGGGTGAAGGGCCTGCTCCAGGTGGGGAAAGCACCGGTCGGGACCTTCGATGGGCTCTGCCGCGTCCGGGTGAGAGGGTCCGGGCGCGCAGGACTCGGCGGCCAAGTCTGCCAGACCTCGCCGTCCGGGTCGAAATCGGGCAGAGTGAGGCCCGTGACGAGCACACCGGGGCCGTACGGCGCGTACTCGCCCGTGCCCCAGCCGCCGAGGAGGTACCGGCCGAGCGCCGGGTGGTTCGTGGCCGGGATCGCGCTGATCGTGGTCGCGGTCGTCGTCGCGGTCGGGATCTTCGTCTGGCTGCTGGCCGGCTTCCTCGACACCGACGCGACGGTGCGTGCCGACGGCGAGCCGCGGCAGGTCAGCGTCGGCACCGACGGCGACCGGATGCTCTGGCTCGACGACCAGACCACCTCGTGCCGGATCGTCGACGGCGAGACCGGCGCGAAGATCCCGGTCCGCACGGTCACCGGCTCGTTCGAGCGGTCCGACTCCAACGGCGATCTGGTGGGCCTCTACCGGTTCTCGCCGGGGTCCGGGAGCCTCGAGGTCACCTGCACCTCCTCCCTCGCGGGCATCGGCCCGGCGCCCGTGGTGCTGATCGGCCCGATGCCCCAGATCGGCAACTTCGTGGTCGGCATCCTGCTGGCGATCCTCATCCCCGGCCTGCTCGGCCTGGCCGGCCTGGTCATGCTGATCGTCACCGGCATCCTGTGGTCGGTGCGCGACCCGAGGCCGAAGGTCTCCTAGACGATCCGGCCCCGCAGCACGACGGCGGCCGGGCGGAGCAGCACGGAGAGGTCCACGAGCGGGTCGGCGTCGTACACGACGAAGTCGGCGGGCGCGCCCTCGTCGAGGCCGGCGTTCCAGCCGAGCCACTCGCGCGCCCGCCAGGAGGCGGCGCCGAGCGCGTAGTCGCGCGGCAGCCCGATGGACGCCATCGCGACGACCTCGCCGGCCAGGTTGCCGTGCCGGCTGATGCCGCCGCCGTCGGAGCCCGCGTAGAGCGGCACCCCGGCGTCGTACGCCGCCATGATCGTGTCGCGGCGGCGCACGTAGAGGTCGGTCATCGTGCTCGTGTACGCCGGGAACCTCTCGCGTCCGGCCGCGGCGTAGCCGGGGAACCTGTCGAGCTGCATGACCGTCGGCACCAGCGCGACCCCGCCGGCGACCATCGCCTCGATCTGGTCCTGGTGCAGGCCGGTGCCGTGCTCGACGCAGTCGATGCCGGCCTCGATCAGGCCGGTGAGCACCTCGTGGCCGAAGCAGTGCGCGGTCACCCGGGCGCCGTGCTCGTGCGCGACGCGGATCGCGTGGGCGAACGCGTCGGCCGGGAACGACGGCCGCAGGTCGCCGTCCTCGCGCGAGATCCAGTCGCCGACCAGCTTCACCCACCCGTCGCCGCGCTGCGCCTCCTGCGCGACCGTCGCGGAGAGCTCGGCCGGCTCGACCTCGTGGGCGTAGTTGCGGATGTAGCGCTTGGTGCGCGCGATGTGCCGCCCGGCGCGGATCAGCCGCGGCAGGTCCTCACGCTCCTGGATCCATGCGGTGTCGGCCGCCGAGCCGCAGTCGCGGATCAGCAGCGCCCCGGCGTCGCGGTCCTCGATCGCCTGCCGCTCGGTCGCCTCGTCGGAGATCGCGCCGTCGTCGTCCAGCCCGAGGTGGCAGTGCGCGTCGACCAGGCCCGGCACGATCCACCCGTCGACGGCCGTCTCGGCCCCCGCGACCGGCTCGTAGGTCACCGTGCCGTCCACGACGTACAGCGTGCGCGGCTCGGCGTCGGGCAGGACCGGTCCGGAGAACCTCAGCGCGGGCATGAGGTGGACGCTACCGGGGCGCGCATGTAACGCCGGGTTACCTCTTGTTCCCACCATGTTGCAGCACCATGGGAACAAGAGGTAACCCGGCGTTACAGCTGATCGAGCAGCCAGCCGGGACCCAGCCGCACCAGGTGCGGTGCGAGGAGCGGCGTCAGCGCCCGACGCTGGTCCTCGAACTCCGAGGTCCAGGCCGGGTCGTGCTCGACGAGGACGATGGGGTCGCGGCGGTGGCTCACTTCAGGTACTTCGAGAAGTCCTTCGGCAGGTTGAGCGCGGCGGCGGCCTGCTCGTAGTCGACGGGCTCGTCGGGGTTCGGGTTGCCGAACGGGTTGGCGGCGACCCTCTCCTTCTGCGCCGCGGCCTGCTGGGCGGCCTTGGCCGGGTTGCCGGAGACGCGCTTGCCCCCCTTGCCCTTCTTGGGCGGCTGCTTGGCCTTGGCGCGCTTGCCGCCCATGCCCGGCATCCCGGGCATCCCCGGCATGCCGGGGATCCCGCCGCCCTTGGCGAGCGACGTCATCATCTTGCGGGCCTCGAAGAACCGGTCGACGAGCTGGTTCACGTCGGAGACCTGCCGGCCGGAGCCGCGGGCGATGCGGGCGCGTCGGGAGCCGTCGATGAGCTTGGGGTTGGCCCGCTCGGCCGGCGTCATCGACTGGATGATCGCCTGGATCCGGTCGATCTCGCGCTCGTCGAAGTTCTCGAGCTGGTCGCGGAACTGCCCCATCCCGGGCAGCATCCCCATGATCTTCGACATCGAGCCGAGCTTGCGGACCTGCTGCATCTGCTCGAGGAAGTCGTCGAGGGTGAACTCGCCGCCCTGGCCGGTCAGCTTGGCCGCGGCCTTCGCCGCCTGCTCGGCGTCGAACGCCTTCTCGGCCTGCTCGATGAGCGTCATCACGTCGCCCATGTCGAGGATGCGCGAGGCCATCCGGTCGGGGTGGAACAGGTCGAAGTCGGTGAGCTTCTCGCCGTTGGAGGCAAACATCACCGGCTTGCCGGTCACCGACGCGATCGAGAGCGCGGCGCCGCCGCGGGCGTCGCCGTCGAGCTTGGTGAGTACGACGCCGTCGTACCCGACCCCGTTGAGGAACGCCTGCGCGGTGGTCACGGCGTCCTGGCCGATCATCGCGTCGACGACGAACAGCACCTCGTCGGGCTGCACCGCGTCGCGGATGTCGGCGGCCTGCTGCATCATCTCGGCGTCCACGCCGAGGCGGCCGGCGGTGTCGACGATGACGGTGTCGTGGAGAGTCCGCTTGGCCTCCTCGACCGACGCCCGCGCGACCGCGACCGGGTCGCCACCGTGCTCGACTCCCTGGGCGTTCCCGGGCTCGGGGGCGAAGACGGGCACGCCGGCCCGCTCGCCGTTCACCTGGAGCTGGTTGACCGCGTTCGGCCGCTGGAGGTCCGCGGCGACGAGCATCGGCGTGCGGCCCTGCTCCTTGAGCCACAGCGCCAGCTTGGCGGCCAGCGTCGTCTTGCCGGCGCCCTGGAGGCCGGCGAGCATGATGACGGTCGGGCCGGACTTGGCGTAGCGCAGCCGGCGGGTCTCGCCGCCGAGGATGGTGACGAGCTCCTCGTTGACGATCTTGACGACCTGCTGGGCCGGGTTCAGCGCCTGGCTGACCTCCTCTCCCCGCGCCCGCTCCTTGACCGCGGCCACGAACTCCTTGACGACGGGCAGCGCGACGTCGGCCTCGAGCAGCGCGATCCGGATCTCGCGTGCGGTGGCGTCGATGTCGGCCTCGGAGAGCCGGCCCTTGCCCCGGAGGTTCCTGAAGGTGTCGGCGAGCCGGTCAGAGAGTGTGGCGAACAAGTCGTGGTCCTGTGCGGGATGAGGTCAGAGACGGCCCCAGCCTAGTCGGGCGGCGTCGACGGCCCCGAGAGCGCCGCCCGCACCGCGTGCGCCGCCTCGGCCGCGCGCTGGTCCGAGAGCACGCCGGCCGAGGACTCCTGGAGGTAGAACACGTCCACGGCCTGCGGGCCGAGCGTGTCGACGTGCGCCGAGCGCACCGCCACGTCGAGCGCGGCGAGCGCCGAGCACACCAGGTAGACGACGCCGGGCCGGTCCGCGGTCCGCACCTCGATCACGGTCGCCTGCTCCGACGCCTCCGGTCGTACGACGACCGCCGGCTCGAGCGCGGCGGCCGGCCCGCCCGGTCGCAGCCGCCGGGCCACGTCGACCCGGCCGTCCACGACGGCGCCGTACCGCTGGCGGAGGACGGCGGCGTCGAGGCCGGGCTCGCCGACCTCCCAGACGGAGACGGCGTACCGCTCCTGCGACCAGGCCCGGGCCGCCCGCACCGGGATCCGGTCGAGGCCGAAGGTCGCGGCCAGGTCGGCGAGCAGCCCGACCCGGTCGGGGGCCACGACGGTCACCCGGGTGCCGTCGACGGCCGGCTCGACCGCGATCGACACGCCCCCGGCCCGGACCTCCTTCGGCACCGAGACGTCCTCGGCCACGACCGGCGGCAACGAGGCGCCGGCGCCGAGCGCCGCCCGCGCCCGGCGGGCCAGGTCGCGCACCAGCCCGGCGCGCCAGGACGACCAGGCCTTGGGCGCGGTCGCCCGCGCATCGGCCTCGGACAGGGCGAGCAGCAGGTCCAGCGCCTCGACCGACCCGAGCCGGGAGGCGACCAAGTCGACGGTCGCGGGGTCGTCCGGGTCGCGGGTGGTCGCGGTCTCCGAGAGCAGCAGGTGCCAGCGCACCAGCCGGGCGATCAGGTCGATCGCCTCGGGGGCGAACCCCATCCGCCCGGCGATCTCCCGCGCGATCGGCTCCCCCGCGACGCTGTGCTCGGTCAGGCTGCCCTTGCCGATGTCGTGCAGCAGCGCCGCGACCATCAGCACGTCGGGGCGGGCGACGTGCCGGATCAGCGCGGACGCCTCCACGCAGGTCTCGACGACGTGCCGGTCGACCGTGAAACGATGGATCGCCGAGGCGTGCGGCAGCAGCCGGATCCGCTCCCACTCCGGCAGGCTCCCGTGCAGGGCGCCGGTCTCCTCCAGCGTCTCCCAGACCGGCAACAGGCCGCGACCTGAGGCGAGCAGCCGCACCAGCAGCCGGCGCGCCTCGGCCGGCCACGGCGTCGGCAGCGGCGCCGCCTCGCGGGCCAGGCGGGCGGCCGTCGCGGGCGCCAGCACCGCGTCGCGCTCGGCCGCCTCCGCGGCGGCCCGGAGCAGCAGCAGCGGGTCGGCGGCCGGCCGCGCCCGCGCGTCCAGCACGACCTCGCGCGCCGACAGCGCGATCCCGGGCGCGATGAAGTCCAGCCGCGGCCGCCGCGGGCCGCGGATCCGGGCCGGCTCGGCCAGCACGGCGTCCACGCGCCGCCAGGTCAGGTGCGAGAGGTGCGCGATCCGGCGGCCGAGCTCGCGCACGTGCACCTGCGCGGCCCGCGCGTCGGGCAGGTCGAGCCGGTGCGCGACCTCGCTCCACGTCTCCGGCGCGATCCGGTCGGTGGCCCGGCCGGCGACCCCCTGGACCACGTCCCGCACGTCGAGCAGCGCGAGCCGGCCGCGCTCGAGCTCGACATGCGGGACGTCGACCAGCCAGGTCGCGACCAGCGCCTTGAGCACGGTGGCGTCGCGCAGCCCGCCCTCGGCCTCCTTCACGTCCGGCACCGAGAGGTGGGCGAGCTCACCGAGCAGCTCGTGCCGGGCGCGCACCAGGTCGCGCAGCTCCGGCAGCCGGTCGCGGCTCCCCCGCCGCCAGTGGGCGAGCATCTCGGTGCGCAGCCGCAGCGTCAGCCCGGGGTCGCCGGCCAGGTGCCGGACGTCGAGCAGCCCGAGCGCGACCTTCAGGTCCGCGTCGGCCGCGGCGACCGTCTCGGGCATGGTCCGCACCGCGTGGTCGAGCTTGGTGCCGGAGTCCCAGAGCGGGTACCAGACCTGCTCGGCCACCGCCCGCACGTCGACGCCCTCGTCGGAGACGAGCACGACGTCGAGGTCGGAGTACGGCGCCAGCTCGCCGCGCCCGAAGCCTCCGACGGCCACCAGGGCGGCGCCGGCGTCGGGGCCGCCGCTCTCGGCGTAGGCCCGGGCGCAGAGCGTGTCGGCCGCGGCGGCGCGCGCGGCCCGGTCGTCGGCGGTCAGGACGCCACCTCCTCGCGCCGATCATGCCCCGGACAGCCCGCGGCCCGGCCCCTGCGTGAGGGGCCGGGCCGCGAGGGTGTCACAGAGCGGCTTCGTCCTTGTCGCCGGTGCGGACCCGGACCACGGTGTCGACCGGGCTCACCCACACCTTGCCGTCGCCGATCCGGCCGGTCTGCGCCGTCTTCACGACGATCCCCACCACGTCGTCCGCGTCGTCGTCGCCGACGACGATCTCGATCCGGATCTTGGGCACCAGCGCGATGTCGTACTCCGCGCCCCGGTAGACCTCCGTGTGCCCCTTCTGCCGGCCGTAGCCGCTGACCTCGCTGACGGTCATGCCCGTCACGCCGAAGGTCTCCAGCGCCTCGCGGACGTCCTCCCACTTGTGCGGCTTGATGACCGCGGTCACGAGCTTCATGCGTTCGCTCCTTCCGAAGCAGGGGCGGTGGCGGCACCGGCCAGTACGCCGGACTTGCCCCCGCCGCCGAGACTGCTGGTGTGCAGGTCGTAGGCGGTCTCGCCGTGGGCGGCCAGGTCGATGCCCTCGACCTCGTCATCCTCGCCGATCCGCAGGCCGATCGTGTACTTGATCGCCAGGCCGATGACCAGCGTGAGCATGCCGGAGTAGGCGATGGCGATGAGCACCCCCAGCGACTGGTCGCCGAGCGAGCCGAGGCCGCCGCCGTACAGGAGGCCGTCCACGCCGCCCGCACCGTCGGAGGTGGAGAAGACGCCGATCAGGACCGTGCCGACGATGCCGCCGACGAGGTGGACGCCCACGACGTCGAGCGAGTCGTCGTACCCGAGCCGGAACTTCAGGCCGACCGCCCAGGCGCAGACCGCGCCGGCGATGGCGCCGATCGCGACGGCACCCTCGATGTCGACCGCGCCGGCGGCCGGGGTGATGGCGACCAGGCCGGCCACGATGCCCGAGGCGGCGCCGAGCGAGGTGGCCTTCTTGTGGATCAGCTTCTCGATCGCCAGCCAGCCGAGGATCGCGGCCATCGTGGCGAGTGTGGTGTTGGCGAAGGTGCGGCCGGTCTCGGAGTAGAACTGGGCGAGGTTCTCCTCGTCGGTCGCGCCGCCGAAGACGATCGAGCCGACGTTGAAGCCGTACCAGCCGAGCCAGAGCATGCCGGCGCCGAGCATCGTGAGGGTCAGGTTGTGCGGGCGCATCTTGTCGCGCGGCCAGCCCAGCCGCTTGCCCAGCAGCAGGACGAGGACCAGCGCCGCGATGCCGGCGTTGATGTGGACCGCGGTGCCGCCGGCGTAGTCCTGGGCGCCGACCCGGCCGCAGATCAGCGAGTCGTCGGTGCAGCTGAAGACCATGTGCGACATCGGGAAGTAGACGATCAGCGCCCAGATCGGCACGAACGCGAGCCAGGCGGCGAACTTCATCCGCCCCTCGACCGCGCCGCTGATCAGCGCGACCGTGATGATCGCGAAGGTCATCTGGAACATCACCGAGATGTAGCCGTCGGTCGTGACGCCGTCGAGCCAGAACAGCTCGAACGGGTTGGCGAAGAACGTGCCCTCGCCGCCGAAGCCCATCGACCAGCCGACCGCGACGTACAGGATGCCGACGATCGCCGCGGCGATGAACGACATCATGATCATGTTGAGCACGGACTTCGACCGAGACATGCCGCCGTAGAAGAGCGCCAGCGCCGGCACGGTCATCATCAAGACCAACGCCGTCGCCACCAGCATGAAGGCGTAGTAGCCGTCCACAGAACCTCCAGGATCGCCATTCGGAGGACGGGCCGGCGCGGACTGCGCTGTCGAGGGCCGGGGGCCGTCTCATTGGCCCCGACCCTCGTCGGCGGAGGTTTCGACGCACGCGCCGACGTGTTGCGGTCAGGAAACGAGTTCCCCGGCTCTGTTACTTCGGTGTTACGCCGGCCGAGCGATCAGCCGAGGAGCGCGTCGACGAAGGCGCCCGGGTCGAACGGCGCCAGGTCGTCGGCGCCCTCCCCGAGGCCGACCAGCTTCACGGGTACGCCGAGCTCGCGCTGCACCGCGACGACGATGCCGCCCTTCGCGGAGCCGTCGAGCTTGGTGAGGACGATGCCGGTGACGTCGACGACCTCGCTGAAGACGCGCGCCTGGATCAGGCCGTTCTGGCCGGTGGTGGCGTCGAGGACGAGCAGCACCTCGGTGACCGGCGCCTGCTTCTCGATGACGCGCTTGACCTTGCCGAGCTCGTCCATCAGGCCGGCCTTGTTCTGCAGGCGGCCCGCGGTGTCGACGATGACGGTGTCGGCACCGGTGTCGACGCCCTCCCTGACCGCCTCGAACGCGACGCTCGCGGGGTCGGTGCCCTCGGGGCCGCGGACGACGGCGACGCCGACCCGCTCGCCCCAGGTGGCCAGCTGCTCGACGGCGGCGGCCCGGAACGTGTCGGCGGCGCCGAGCACGACCGAGCGGTCCTCGGCGACCAGGATCCGGGAGATCTTGCCGACGGTGGTGGTCTTGCCGGAGCCGTTGACGCCCACGACCAGCACGACGCCCGGCCTGCCGTCGGCGCCGCTGACCTGGAGGCGGCGGTCCATGCCGGGGTCGACCAGGCTCACCAGCTCCTCGCGGAGCACGGTGCGGGGGTCGTCGGAGGCACCCTCGACGCGGAGCCGGGTGCGCAGCCGCGCGACCAGCTCCTGGGTCGGCGCCACGCCGACGTCGGCGGTGAGCAGGGTGTCCTCGATGGACTCCCAGGTGTCCTCGTCGAGCCGGTCGCGCGAGAGCAGCGCGAGCAGGCCGCGGCCGAGACCGCCCTGCGAGCCGGCCAGCCGCTGGCGCAGCCGGACCAGGCGGGACGCCGTACCCTCCGGCCGCTCGAGGACGGGAGCGGCGGGCTCCGCGGGCGGCGCCTCGACCTCGGGCGCCGGCGCGGACGGTGCGGGTGCCTCCGCCGGCCCGGCCTTCGGCCGCCGCGCGACGACGAGGCCGGCAAGAGTCAGCACCGCGAGGACCGCGATGCCGATGATCAGGTAGAGCCAGTCACCCATGGCTCCATCCCACCACAGCGGGGTTCAGCGCTGCGGCTCGGAGTCCTCGTACTCCGGCTCCAGCAGCGGAGCCGCGTCGACCGCCCTGCTCATCGCGTCGCCGAGCCACGGCGCGGCCGGGACCTGCTCGCCGCGATGCGGGTAGGCGACGTAGAGGACCACCAGCCCGGCGATCGCGAGGATCACCAGCATGGAGATGACGACGAACAGCACGGCGGGGCCTCCCGGGATCGACTGCCCCCACCGTGTCACATACCTGGTGAACCGCCGGCGCGGACGCGCGGCACGAGACGACCACGTTCGCACCTCGAGGATCGGCGCCGGCGATCCTTGAACCGATGGTACTGCGGGCAGTACCATCCTGTCATGACGTCGGTTCCTGACCTCGTCGCCGCCAGACGAAGGCGTACCAGGTGCGTCAGGTGCTCAAGGCGATCGACAAGTTGGAGGCCACGTGATGCAGACCGGTACCCGTCTCGACGTCTCGCACTACACCTACCGCGTCTCGTGGTCGGCCGACGACAACGAGTACGTCGCTACCTGCGCCGAGTTCCCTTCGTTGTCGTGGTTGGCGGCGTCTCAACTCGAGGCGCTGCAAGGGCTCCAGCGGCTGCTCGAGGATGTCGTCGCCGACCTGGTCGACGCACAGGAGCAGGTGCCGGAGCCGTTCGCCGAGCGCACCTACTCCGGCAAGTTCAACCTGCGTGTCGGGGAGAGCCTGCATCGAGAGCTCGCGATCCACGCGGCCGAGGATGGTCTCAGCCTGAATCAGTACGTCGTCCGGAAGTTGACCGCGACCGCCTGACGGGACTTCGCTGCTCTTCTCGACCGGGGCCTACGCGGGCTGGTTCAAGACACGCGCGTCTCGATCGCGCAGGCGCTGGCTGATCACGGCGGAGACGCCGTCGCCGCGCATGGTCACGCCGTAGAGCGCGTCGCCGACCTCCATGGTCCGCTTCTGGTGGGTGATCACGAGCAGCTGGGAGTTCTCGCGCAGCTCCTCGTAGATCTCCAGCAGGCGGCCCAGGTTGGTGTCGTCGAGCGCCGCCTCGACCTCGTCGAGGATGTAGAACGGCGACGGGCGGGCCTTGAACAGCGCGACCAGGAACGCCACCGCGACCAGCGACCGCTCGCCGCCGGAGAGCAGCGAGAGGCGCTTGACCTTCTTGCCCGGCGGGCGGGCCTCGACCTCGACGCCGGTGGTGAGCATATCGTCGGGGTCGGTGAGCACCAGCCGGCCCTCGCCGCCCGGGAACAGCCGGGCGAACGTCTGCTCGAAGGCGCGCTCCACATCGGCGTACGCCTCGGTGAAGACCTGCTCCACGCGCTGGTCGACCTCGCGGACGATGTCGAGGAGGTCCTTGCGGGTCTTGCGGAGGTCCTCGAGCTGCTCGGAGAGGAACTGGTGGCGCTCCTCCATCGCGGAGAACTCCTCCAGCGCCAGCGGGTTGACCCGGCCGAGCTCGCGCAAGGCACGCTCGGCGATGCGCAGCCGCTTCTGCTGCTCCTCGCGGACGTACGGCGTGGGCTCCGGCTCGTCCTCGCCCTCCGGCACCTCGCCCTGCCCCTCGATCCGGATCTGCGGCACGAGCTGGTCGGGGCCGTACTCGGCCGTCAGCGAGTCGGCGTCGATGCCGAGCTCCTCGAGCGCCTTCTCCTCGAGCTGCTCGATGCGCATCCGCTGCTGAGTGCGGGCCATCTCGTCGCGGTGGACGGAGTTGACCAGCTCGTCGTGCTCCCTGCCGAGATCGCGGAGCGCGGTGCGGACGTCGCGGAGCTCCTGCTCGCGTCCCGCGCGGGACTGCTCGACCGCGGCGCGCGCCTGGGCGGCGCGGTCGATGGAGACCTCGAGCCGGCCGAGGACGTAGCCGACCGCCCGGCCGACTGCCTCGGCGGCCCGGCCCTCGCGGATCATCCGCTCGCGACGTGCCGCGGCCTTCGCGCGGGCCTCGCGCTCGGCGGCGGCGGCGCGCACCAGCGCGTCGGCTCGGCCGTGCAGCGCGCGCGCCCGCTCCTCCGACGTACGCAGGGCGAGGCGGGCGTCCATCTCGCCCTGACGGGCGGCGCGGGCCTCCTCGACGAGCCGCTCGCGGACGCTGGTGTCGGGCTCCTCCTCGGGCGCCTCCTCGGCGGTCGTGGCCCGGGCCTCCATGTCGGCGAGCCCGGCGACGGCCTGGGCGCGGGCCTCCTCGGCCCTCTCGATCGCCTGGGCGAGCCGCTCGGCCTCGCCGCGGGCGGCGCGGGCCTGGGAGCCGTACTGGCCGAGCTCCTCGGCGACCGCCGCCAGCGTGGCGTCGGACTCGTGCAGCTTGGCGAGCGCGACGTCGACGCGCTTCTGCGCCTCCAGCCGCTCGGCCTCCAGGCGGGACATCTCGAACCCGAGGCGCTCGGAGGACGCGATCGCCTCGGCGAGCTGCTCGGCGGCCTCGTCGACGGCCGCCTGGACCTCGATCAGGCTGGGCTGGCTCGACGAGCCGCCGGCCGCGTAGTGGGCGCCGAGGACGTCGCCCTCGCGGGTGACCGCGGTGACGTCGGGCAGGTCGCGCACCAGTGCGCGGGCGGCGACGAGGTCGGCGACGACCGCGACCCGGTCGAGCAGGCGGGTCAGCGCCGGGCGCAGCTCGGCCGGGCACTCGACGACGTCGACGGCGTACGTCGCCTCGCCCGGGAGCCCGGGCCAGTCGCGGCCGGTCGCGGGGCCGCCGCCGAGGAGCAGGCCGGCGCGGCCGAGGTCGTCGCCCTTGAGGTGGCCGATCGCGCGGACCGCCGCGTCGGCGTCGGCGACGGCGACCGCATCGGCCGCGGCACCGAGCGCCCGGGCGACCGCAGCCTCGTACCCGGTGCGCACGGTGAGCAGCGCGGCGACCGAGCCGAGCAGCCCGGACACCTCGTCGGAGGCGGCGAGCAGCGCGCCGGCGCCGTCTTTGCGGTTGAGGCCCATCTCGAGGGCGTCCTTGCGGGCCGCGAGCGCGGTGCGGTCGCGGTCGGACTGCAGCGCCTCGTCGCGGGCCTTGGCGAGCCGCTCCTCGATGTCGTCGAGCGCGGCCGTCGCGGCCTCGTGCTCGGCGTCCAGGCCCTCCTCGCCGGCGTCGAGGCCGGCGACCTTGGTCTCCAGGGCGGTGAAGTCGCGCTGCGCTCGCTCGGCGCGGGCCACGGCCTCCTCGCGCGCGAGGGTGAGCCGGCCGACCTCCTCGTCGGCCGCGGCCGCCCGGGACTTCATCGCGTTGACCTGGCCGTGCAGCCGGGCCAGGCCCTCGCGGCGGTCGGCGGCGGCACGCTGCAGGCTGGCGACCCTGCGGTCCTCCTCGGCGGCCGCGTCCTCCGCCGTACGACGGACGACGACCGCCGCCTCCAGCGCGGTGCGGTGGGCGTCGACCTCGGCGTCGATGCGCTGCTCCTGCTCACGGACCTGCGCGGCCTCGGCCTCCAGCGCCTCGGGATCGCGCCCGGTCCGCTCCTCGACCTCCGTGGTGGTGGCGGCGTTGCGGACCCGCTCGGCGGCCAGCGACTGGGTGCCGCGGAGCCGCTCGCGCAGCCCGGACAGCTGGAACCAGGTCTCCTGCGCCCGCGCCAGCGCCGGGAGGTCCTCGCGCAGCGCGGCCTCGAGGGCGCCCTCGGACTCGCGGGCCTGCGCCAGCCGCGCCTCGACCTGCTCGCGGCGCGCGACCAGGACCGACTCGTCGGCCATCTCCTGCTCGAGCGCGGTGCGCGCGGTGACCAGGTCGTCGGCCATCAGCCGGGCGCGAGCGTCGCGGACGTCGGCCTGGACGGTCTGCGCGCGGCGCGCGACCTCGGCCTGGCGGCCGAGCGGCTTGAGCTGGCGGCGGATCTCGCTGAGCAGGTCGCCCAGTCGGGTGAGGTTGCCCTCGGTGGAGTCGAGCTTGCGGAGCGCCTTCTCCTTGCGCTTGCGGTGCTTGAGTACTCCCGCGGCCTCCTCGATGAACCCGCGCCGGTCCTCCGGGGTCGCGTGCAGGATCGTGTCGAGCTGGCCCTGGCCGACGATCACGTGCATCTCACGGCCGATGCCGGAGTCGCTGAGCAGCTCCTGGACGTCGAGCAGACGGCAGGGCTGGGAGTTGATGGCGTACTCCGAGCCCCCGGAGCGGAACATGGTGCGGCTGATCGTCACCTCGGCGTACTCGATCGGCAGCGCGCCGTCGGCGTTGTCGATGGTCAAGACGACCTCGGCGCGGCCCAGCGGCGGGCGGCCGGAGGTGCCGGCGAAGATGACGTCCTCCATCTTGCCGCCGCGCAGCGACTTGGCGCCCTGCTCGCCCATCACCCAGGCGAGCGCGTCGACGACGTTCGACTTGCCGGAGCCGTTGGGACCCACGATGCAGGTGATGCCCGGCTCGAGCTGGAGCGTGGTCGAGGAGGCGAAGGACTTGAACCCCTTGAGGGTCAGGCTCTTCAGGTACAACGTCTGGCTCCCAGCTGATCGGTTCGGCTGATCGTTCGGCGGTCTCGTCGCTGAGGACGAAGGCTGCGTCGTCATCGCGATCATCGCAGCGGGTCTCGGGGGAAGCTCAGCGAGCCTCACGATACCCGGCGCCCTCCCCCACGTGTGGCATCCGCGACCCCGCCGAGTCGGCGCAAGTTGCCCGCCAGGAGGGCGCGAGTCGGCGCAACTTGCTCACGCTGTCCACAGGGCGCGGGCAAGACGCGCCGACTCGACCCTCTGCCACGGGCAAGACACGCCGAGTCGGCGATCAGGCGGGGACCGGCCCGGACGCCTCGTCGGCGTGGGCGATGTGGACCAACTGGCGCCAGATGAGCACGACGAACAGCGCCGAGCCGGCGAAGGCGAACCAGAACGGCGCGGTCACGCCCCACTGCCGGGCGATCACGCCGCCGATGCCGGAACCGATGACCAGGCCGCCGTAGACGCCGACGAGATTGACGCTGCCGACGCGGCCCTGGAGCTCCGCGGGTACGGCGCGCTGGCGGACCGTGAGCGACGTGGTGCCCCAGATGAAGGCGTGCGCGCCGAACACGAAGAAGATGCACATGGCCACCCAGGCGCGCGTGGTGATCGCCAGCGAGAGCATCGTGAACGTCTCGAAGACCAGCCCGATCCGCATCAGGTTGCCCAGGCTGACGTGCCGGGTGATCCACGGGTAGGACAGCGTGCCCAGCAGGCCGCCGACCGCGGAGACGGTCGTCAGCAGGCCGAACCCGACCGGCCCCATGCCCAGTCGCTGGGTCGCGTAGAGGACGAGCACCGACCAGGCGGCGCCGAAGGTGATGTTGAAGACGAAGATCGTCATCACGAGCGTGCGGACCGCGGCGTTGCGGAGCGTCCATCGGAACGCCTCGGCGATGTCGTGCCGCAGATGGGTCTCGGGAGCGATCTCGCGCCGGTGCGGCGGCAGCACCACCCGGGAGATCAGCACCGCCCCGAGCGCGACCACGGCGGCCTGGGCCGCGAACGGCACGGCGTGCCCGGCCGCGAACAGCGCCGCGCCGATCGGCGGGCCGGCGAGCTGGTTGACCGTGATGAAGCCGGTGGTGAGCCGGGAGTTGGCGACCGCCAGGTCGTCGCGGTGCACGAGCATGGGCATCAGCGTCGCGGCGGTGTTGTCGGCGAAGACCTCGGCCGTCCCGAGCAGGAACATCGCGAGCAGCACGATCCAGATCTCGACCAGGCCGGTCGCGACGACGAGGGTGAGCAGGGCGAGTACGGCGGCCCGCAGCAGGTTCACGGTCACGATGATCAGCCGGCGGTCGAGCCGGTCGGCCAGCGCGCCGGCGAGCAGGCCGAGGACCAGCGGCGGCAGCCACTGCAGCAGCGCCGCGCTCGCGACCAGGATCGGGTCGTGGGTCAGCGAGGCGACCAACAGTGGGCCGGCCGCGATCGCGATGCCATCGCCGAGGTTCGAGACCCACGACGACGCGAGCAGCCAGCGGAACCCGGTCCCGAAGCGGCGGGGCGCGACGATCTCGACGCCACGGTCCAGCGGTCTGCTCACAAGGGAGTGAGGCTATCGGCCGGCCCGCCGCTCCGGCACCTTGTTTGTGCGCCGTTTGTGCGCCCGCACGTCCTCGTCAGCGCTCCCGACCGAAGGGATTGACCACGCAGTCCGATGGGTAGTCCACGGCAACGGCCCGGCTCGGGCCTCGACAACGGTCCGATTCGGGCCTCGACAACGGGGAGGCATGGATGATCAGGAAGACTCTGGCGGCACTCGCGACGGTGGCCGTGGTGCTGGCGCCGACGGCGACCGCGACCGGTGCGGTGCCCGACACCGAGCGCGCGGCAGCGGGCATCACCGGCTCGTGGAAGGGCGGGGTGTACGGCGACGACGGCGGGCCGGCCGGCTACACGGCGAAGGTGAAGATCTTCAAGAAGGGCGGCAAGCTCGCGGGCAAGATCACCTACCCGAAGTACTGCTCGGGGAAGTGGACCTTCCAGGGCAAGAGGAACGGCTGGTTCACCTTCCGCGAGAAGATCACCCGCGGCTCAGCCTGCGTGAGCCCGGTCAGCGCGAAGGCCAAGCGGGTCGGCAAGAAGCTCAAGGTCGTCTGGCGTGAGCCGCAGACGGGTGACACCGCCAGCATGAAGGCGCGCCGCACCTGACCGGCCGCGCTCGGCGCGACCGCGTCGAGCGGCGGATCAGGCGGGCTGCATCTCCTGGAGGGAGGCGGCCTCGTCGAGGAGGGCGGCAGCCTGCGCGGTCGTCAGCCTGTCGTTCTCCTCGCTGAGGCGCAGGACCAGCGCCTCGAGCTCGCCCACGCGCGCACGCAGCCGGGAGTTCTCGGCTACGAGATGGGCGGGGGTCCGCAGGTCGCTGTTCATGTATCCGATCAGCGCCTTGGCCATGGAAGAGCCTTCCGGGTCGAGGGGTGGCCCGCGGGGACCGGGCCGTCTTCAAGAGTCCCACCCGCCGGGCCGTGGGTCAATCTCACGACGAGCGCGGGACCTGAGCCTGCGAAGGTCCCGGTCAGCGAGGAGGTCGAGGAGGCTCGGCTCGGTCCGGAACTTGCGACGGACCGAGCGAGCCGTCTCGAAGCCCAGCCGGAGTCACACGACGTCTCCTCGGCGCCGGCTGGCAGACCGGGCAGAAGTACGACGAGCGGTTCATGAACGCGACCCGCCGCATCGGCGTACCGCACCGCTCGCAGGGCTCACCCTCGCGGCCGTAGGCGTGCAGCGAGCGGTCGAAGTAGCCGGACTCGCCGTTCACGTTGACGTAGAGGGCGTCGAAGGACGTGCCGCCCTGCCCCAGCGCCGCCACCATCACCTCGCGGGCGTGGCCGAGCAGCTCGCGCACCTGGGCGGCGGCGAGCCGGTCGCCGGGGCGCTCGCCGTGGATCCGGGCGCGCCAGAGCGCCTCGTCGGCGTAGATGTTGCCGACGCCCGAGATCAGGCTCTGGTTGAGCAGCTGGCGCTTGATGCCCGACGTGCGCCTGCGGACCGTGCGGACGAACTCATCGTCGTCGAACGCCGGGTCGAGCGGGTCGCGGGCGATGTGCGCGATCTCCGGCGGCAGACCGGCACCGCCGTCGGAGACGGAGAGCCTGCCGAACATCCGCTGGTCGGCGAAGCGCATCTCCAGCGCCTGCCCCGAGCCGGTCGAGGGGTCGAGCGAGAACCGCACCCGCAGATGCCGTTCGTCGGGTACGCCGGGCGGCTGGACCAGGAACTGGCCGCTCATGCCCAGGTGGCCGAGGAGCGCGTCGCCGTTGTCGAGCGGCAGCCAGAGGTACTTGCCGCGACGGCGGACCGCCTCGATCCGGCGGCCGGTGAGCGCGGCGGCGAACCCGGCCGGGCCGCGGTGGTCGCGGCGCACCGGCCGCGGATGGAGGACGTCGACGCGGGTGATCCTCGCGCCGAGGACGTACCGCTCCAGGCCGGCCCGGACGACCTCGACCTCGGGCAGCTCGGGCACGCGTCAGCTCGGGGAGGTCAACTCTTGCGGGCGGAGTGCGCGGCCGCGCCGACGGCCGGGTCCTCGACGCCCAGGTCGCCGGCGATCTCGCCGTACGCGGTCTCGGCGGCGGCCTGCTCGGCCTCCTTCTTCGACCGGCCGACGCCGTTGCCGTAGAGGCCGTCGCCGACGCGCACCTGGGCGGTGAACGTCTTCATGTGGTCGGGGCCGTCGTCCTCGATGACGTACTCGGGGACGCCGAGACCGTGCTCGGCGGACAGCTCCTGCAGGGAGGTCTTCCAGTCCAGGCCCGCGCCGAGCGCGGAGGCGGCATCGATCAGCGGGTCGAAGAGCCGGTGGACGACCTCGGCGGAGGTGTCGAAGCCCCCACTGAGGTGGACGGCGCCGATGACGGCCTCGACGGTGTCGGAGAGGATCGACGCCTTGTTGCGGCCGCCGGTGGACTCCTCGCCGCGGCCCAGCTTCACGTGGGCGCCGACGCCGATGCCGCGGCCGACCTCGGCCAGCGCCCGGGCGTTGACGACGGCGGCGCGCAGCTTGGCCAGCCGGCCCTCGGAGAGGTCCGGGTGGGTGCGGTACAGCGTCTCGGTGACGACGACGCCGAGGACCGAGTCGCCGAGGAACTCCAGCCGCTCGTTGGTCGGCAGCCCGCCGTTCTCGTAGGCGTACGAGCGGTGGGTGAGGGCGCGCTCCAGCAACTCGGGGGCCAGGATCGGATCCCCGAGGGCTGCGCGGAGCTCGCCGTAGTCGGTCAGCGGTCCGGACCGGTCAGAGGACCTGACGACGGTCGGCGCGCGCGCCGTACTGGCCGCACTCGCCGCACGCGCGGTGCGGCAGGTGCTTGGCACCGCAGGCGGGGTTCGCGCAGGTCACCAGCTGGGGCGCGACGGCCTTCCAGGCCGAACGACGGTGACGCGTGTTGCTGCGCGACATCTTCCGCTTCGGGACAGCCACTGTTCTCTCCTACTTCCTGTGGTCGGACGGCCGACCTGCATCGAGTTCGTCGCCCTGCTGTAGTTCCTGCAGCCTTCTCCACCGCGGGTCGACCGGCTCCTCGTGCGCGTGATCCGGGTCGTCCCGGAGCCGGGCCCCGCACTCGGGGCACAGTCCCGGACAGTCGTCCGAGCACAAGGGCTGGAACGGCAGTGCGAGCACCACCGCGTCCCGCAGCAGCGGCTCGAGGTCGAGCAGGTCGCCCTCGAGCATGCTGACCTCGTCGTCCTCCCCGGAGGAGTAGTCCTGGTCGTCGTACGCGAACAGCTCCTGGAACCGCGCGTCGATCTGGTCGGCGATCGGCTCCAGGCACCGCGCGCACTCACCGGCGAGCCCCGCCGCAGCGGAGCCGGTGACCAGCACACCCTCCATGACCGCTTCCAGCCGCAGGTCGAGCTCGACCGGCGAGCCTTCCGGGACACGGAGGACTTCGATGCCCAGATCTGCCGGTGCCGGAACCGTCCGCTTCACCTGGTGCTGGGACCCCGGGCGGCGGCCGAGCTCGCGAGTATCGAGCACGAGCGGCGCTCTCGGGTCCAGGCTGCTCAGGGTTCTACTTCCGGATTCAGACACAAACAGATCGTCGGGAATCGTACCGGTCGGCCGTCGACACGGCCAAATGCGTCAGGACAGCCGCTCGAGGAGCCGGGCGTGCACGGCGGGCGGGACGAGGGCCGAGACGTCGCCGCCGAGCGAGGCGACCTCCTTGACCAGGCTCGAGGAGACGTAGCCCCACGAAGCGTTGGTGGTGAGGAACACCGTCTCGACGCCGGTCAGGTGGGCGTTCATCTGCGCCATCGGGAGCTCGTACTCGTAGTCGTTGCCGCCGCGCAGGCCCTTGACGATCGCGGAGGCGTCGATCTCGCGGCAGAAGTCGACGATCAGCCCGTCGAAGCCCCGCACGGTCACGTTCGGCAGGTCCGCGCAGACCTCGCGCAGCATCTCCAGCCGCTCGTCGGGCTGGAAGAGGCGGGACTTGGAGATGTTGGTCCCGGTCGCGACGACGAGCTCGTCGAAGATCGCGGCGGCCCGCCGGATGATGTCGAGGTGGCCGTTCGTCACCGGGTCGAACGATCCGGGGCACACCGCTCGGGTCATGCCGTGGAGGGTACCGCCGCCTGCGCGTACCAGAGCGCGGTCTCGCCGTAACGCCGGTCACGCGTGTCCGTGAAGCCGTCGGGCCACGCCGGCTCGGGGCTGCGGGCGGACCGCTCGACGACCACCAGGGCGCCCGGGACCAGCCAGCCGTTGCCGGTCAGCGCGGCGAGGTCGGCGGCGACGGCCTCGTCCGCGAGCGGGTACGGCGGGTCGAGGAACGCGACGTCGTACGGCGCCGTCGGGGCGCGCCGCAGGGTCGTGGCGACCGCGGCGGCCACGACGTCGGCCCTCGCGAAGCCCAGCATCCGGGCGTTCGCGGAGATCAGCCCGGCGGTACGGCGGTCGGACTCGACGAGCGTGGCGACGCCGGCGCCGCGGGACCACGCCTCCAGGCCGACGGCCCCGGAGCCGGCGTACAGGTCGAGGAAGCGGAGCCCGTGCAGCGAGCCGCACCACGACTCGATCGCGGAGAACAGCGCCTCGCGGACCCGGTCGCTGGTCGGGCGGGTGGCGGCGCCGCGCGGGGTGGCGATCCGGCGGCCGCCCGCCACTCCCCCGATGATGCGGGTCATGCGGTGCTCATGACTTCTCCAGGAAGTCGGCCTGGACCGACGCCTCCACCCGGGCGACCTCGGCGGCCAGCAGGGGCGCGGTCGCCAGGTCGGCGTCCGCGTCGAGGAGCGCGTGGGCGGCCTCGCGGGCCAGCACGATGGTCTTCTCGTCGCGGAGCACCCGCAGGTTCTGCAGCCCGGACCGGTAGCCCGACTGCGACTTCCCGAGGACGTCGCCCTCGCGGCGCTGCTCGAGGTCGACCCGGCTGAGCTCGAAGCCGTCGGTGGTGGCGGCCACGGCGTCGAGCCGCTCGCGCGCCGGGGTGTCGGCCTCGGCGTGCGAGACCAGCAGGCACAGGCCCGGCAGGCCGCCCCGGCCGACCCGGCCGCGCAGCTGGTGGAGCTGGGAGACGCCGAACCGGTCGGCGTCGAGCAGCACCATCGCGGTGGCGTTCGCGACGTCGACGCCGACCTCGATGACGGTGGTCGAGACCAGCACGTCGATCTCGCCGGCGGCGAAGGCCCGCATGACCCGGTCCTTGTCGTCCGGCGGCATCCGGCCGTGCAGCCTCTCCACGCGCAGCCCCGCGAGCGGGCCCTCGGCCAGCTGGACGGCGACCTCCTCGACCGCGGCCAGTCCGCCGGCCGGGCTCGCTGCCGTCAGCTCCTCGCCGTCCTCGTCGAGGTCGACCTGATCGGTCTCCCCCTGCTCCTGCTCGTCGCCGGTGATGCGCGGGCACACGACGTACGCCTGGTGGCCCTTGCCGACCTCCTCGCGCACCCGCTCCCAGACCCGGTCGAACCAGGAGGGCTGCTCGGCGAGGGGTACGACGGTGGTCTGGATCGGCGCGCGGCCGGCCGGGAGCTCGGTCAGCGTCGAGGTCTCGAGGTCGCCGAAGACGGTCATCGCGACGGTGCGCGGGATCGGGGTCGCGGTCATCACGAGCACGTGCGGCGGCGTACCGGCCTTGTCGGTGAGCGCGGCGCGCTGCTCGACGCCGAAGCGGTGCTGCTCGTCGACCACGACCAGGCCGAGGTCGGCGAAGAGGACCTTCTCCTCCAGCAGCGCGTGGGTGCCGATCACGATGCCGGCCTCGCCGGACGCCATCCGCGACATCGGCCCGGTGCGCTGCGCCTTGGTCATCGACCCGGTGAGCAGCTCGACGTTGGTCGCCTCGGCGGCGCCGCCGAGCATCCCGCCCGCGGCGAGGTCGCCGAGCAGCGCGGTGATCGAGCGGTGGTGCTGCTGGGCGAGCACCTCGGTCGGGGCGAGCAGCGCCGCCTGCCCCCCGGAGTCGACGACGCGGAGCATCGCCCGCAGCGCGACCAGGGTCTTGCCGGAGCCGACCTCGCCCTGGAGCAGCCGGTTCATCGGGTGCGGCTGGGCCAGGTCGCGGTCGATCTCGGCACCGACCTCGCGCTGCCCGGCGGTGAGCTCGAACGGCAGCCGGGCGTCGAACGCCGCCAGCAGCCCGTCGTCGGCGCCGGTGCGGGCACGTGCGCCGAGCGCGCGCACGGCGCGCCGCCGGCGGGCGAGCACGAGCTGGTTGACCAGCGCCTCCTCGAAGCGGAACCGCCGCTGGGCGGTCGTGACCTGGCCGTAGTCGCTCGGATTGTGGATCCGCTCGAGCGCGGTCCGCGCGTCGAGCAGGTCGTACTCCCGGCGTACCGGCTCCGGGATCACCTCGGGCACGTCCTCGAGCACCGTGAGCGCGAACGCGACCGCGCGCTGGAGGTCCCAGGAGTCGACGCCCCTGGTGAGCGGGTAGATCGGGTAGAGCTCGCCGATGGCGTCCAGCGAGAGCTGGGCCGCGTCCTCGTCCGCGGAGCCGAAGAGCACCACCTGCGGATGGGTGAGCTGCCACTCCCCGCGGAAGCTGCTGACCTTGCCGACGAAGATGCCGCGCCGGCCCGCGGGCATCCGAGTGGACTGCTGCCACTCCCCCAGGCTCTTGTTCTTCGCGAACATCGAGATGCGGAACGACGGTCCGTCGGTGCGCACCGTGACGTCGACGCGGTACGCCGTGCGGTGGGTGCGGCGGTCCTGGTAGGTGTTCAGCCGGCTGCTGGCGATCTGGCCGACGACGGTGAGCATGTCGCCCTCGTTGAGCTCCTCGACGCGGGTGAGCTCGCCGGTCTTGACGTAGCGGCGCGGGAAGTGGTGGAGCAGGTCGCCGACCGTGCGCAGCCCGATCCGGTCCTCGATCGCGGCACGCTTCTTCTTGTGGTCGCCGAGCACGGCGACCACCGGGGTGTCGAGATCGATCACCTTGGTCCCCTCACTCCACGGACATGAGCAGCGGGTACCGCTCCTGCCCACCGTCGTACACCACGACGTCGACAGCCGGGTGGCGCTCCTCCACCCAGGCGGCGCAGCGGGTGGCCAGCACGCCCTCCTCGTCGTCCGCGCCGGCGACGACCGTGACCAGCTCGCCACCACCGCCGAGGAGCCGGTCGAGCACGTCGGTGGCGACCGCGAACAGGTCTGCGCCGACCACGACGAAGTCGCCGGCGACCACGCCGAGCACGTCGCCGACCTCGCACGGCCCGGCCATCGTCATCGCCTGCCGGGCGGCGACGGTGACCGCGCCCTGGCGGGCGTGCCGCGCGGTGGCCGTCATCTCGAGCACGTCCTGGTCGAAGGCCCGGCCCGGCTCGTGCACGGCGATCGCGGCGAGCCCGGTGACCTGCGCGTGGGTCGGGATCACGGCGACCCGGATGCTCCCGTCGGAGTCGGCCTCCGCCGTACGCGCGGCGATCTGGGCGACCCGCACGGAGTCCGGGTCGTTGGGCAGCACGACGACCTCGGCCGCGCTGCAGGCGGTGATCGCCTCGAGGACCTGGCCCGTGGAGGGGCGCCGCCCGGGACCACCCGGTACGACGACCGCGCCGGCCTCCTCGAACAGCGCGGCCAGACCCGGGCCGGCCGCCACCGCGACCACGCGGCGCCCGGCGCGCGCGGTGCGCTGCCGCACCTCGGCCACCTGCTCGGCGAAGTGCGTGACCCTGATCCGGTAGGGCCGGCCGGCGGCGATGCCGGCCTCGACCGCGGCACCGACGTCGTCGACGTGGACGTGGACGTTCCAGAGCCCGTCGCCCCCGACCACGACGAGCGAGTCGCCGAGCGGGGCCAGTGCCTCGCGGAGCGCCGGGACCGCGTCGTCGGGGGCGTCGAGCAGGTACATCACCTCGTAGGAGGGACCCTCCGCGGTGAGGTCTCCTGATCCTGCCGCCTCGGCGACCGGGATCGGGATCGCATGCCTGCCGATCGGCGCGGTCACCGGCACCGGGCGGCGGCCGGTCAGCACGGTCTCGGCGGCATCCAGGATCACGCTGACGCCCCGGCCGCCCGCGTCGACGACGCCCGCGGCGGCCAGCACCGGCAGCTGCTCGGGCGTGCGGGCCAGCGCCCGACGGGCGCCCTCGGCCGCGGCGGCGAACACGTCGCGCGCGCGGGCGTCGCCCCTCTTCGCGGCCTCGGCCGCGGCCTCCGCCGCGGCCCGGATCACCGTGAGCATGGTGCCCTCGACCGGCGTACCGACCGCGGCATAGCTCGCGTCGGCCGCACACCGCAGCGCCGCGGCCATCACCTGGGCGTTGCGCTCCCGCGGGTCGGCGCGGCCGATCCGCCGGACCAGCGCGCCGAGCATCTCGCTGAGGATCACGCCCGAGTTGCCGCGGGCCCCGAGCAGCGCGCCCCGCGCGAACGCGGTCAGCGCGGCCCCGAGGTCGTCCCCGGCCTCACTGGCGGCGTCGCGCACGGCGTCACGGGCAGCGGAGACGGTGAGGTACATGTTGGTGCCGGTGTCGCCGTCCGGCACCGGGTAGACGTTGAGCGCGTCGATCTCCTCGCGCGCCGCCTCGAGCGCGTCCACCGCGACGTCCACGAACCGGAGGACGACCTCGAGCGTGACGGTGCCGCTCCGGGGGGTCGCCTCCATGACGCCCGAGAGTAGTGGTGTCTCACGCGATTTCGGCGTCGGCCTGGTCGTCGGATACTCTTGTGCGGTTGCCCGCTGCGGCGGGCCTTCCCGGTTTTCAGTACATCATCGAGACGTCTACAGGAGTACACGGTGGCTGCCGTCTGCGACATCTGCGCCAAGAAGCCCGGCTTCGGCAACAACCGCCCGTGGTCGCGCAAGATCACGAAGCGTCGCTTCGACCCCAACATCCAGCGCGTCCGGGCCACCGTCAACGGCACCCCCAAGCGTCTCAACGTGTGCACCGGCTGCCTCAAGGCCGGCAAGGTCACCCGCTGACCCCACCGCACTCTCGCTCTTCCAGAGGGCCCCGACCGACTCGGTCGGGGCCCGCTGCATTCCCGCTGCCTCTCCAGGCCGAGTCGGCGCAGTCTCAGCTGAGACTGCGCCGACTCGGCCTAGAAGTGGGTCCAGCCGGTCGGGCCGTCGTACGGCGAGCCGTCGACGGTGACGCCCTCGCCCTCGGTGACCGCGCCGACGACCGACCAGCCCTCCGGTACGGCGGACACCGACTCGTAGGTCGCCAGCAGCGCGTGGTCCTCGCCCCCGCCGAGGATGAACGTGATCGGGTCGGCGCCGGTGGCCGCACCGACCGCCTGGAGCGGCTCGGGGATGTCGAACGCCGCCGTGTGCACGTCGATCGCGACGCCCGAGTCCGAGGCGAGGTGGCCGGCGTCGGCGAGCAGGCCGTCGGAGACGTCGATCATCGCGGTCGCACCGGCCTCGGCGGCGACCCGGCCGGCGTCGTACGGCGGCTCGGGCCGGCGGTAGGCCTCCACCAGCACCCGCGGGGAGCGGAAGCCGCGGCCGAGGACCGCGAGCCCGCCGGCGGACCAGCCCTGCCGCCCCGCGAGGGCCAGTACGTCGCCGGGGCGGGCGCCGGAGCGGAGGACCGGCGACTGGGTGCAGGCGCCGAGCACGGTCACCGCGATCACGACCTGGTCGGCGCGGGTGAGGTCCCCGCCGACGACGGACGCGCCGACGAGCGCGCACTCCTCGGCGAAGCCGCGGGCGAAGTCGAGCGCCCACTGCGCCGGCAGGTCCGCCGGAGCGGCCAGTCCGATCGTCAGGGAGGTGGCCCGGCCGCCCATCGCGTTGATGTCGGAGAGGTTCTGCGCGGCCGCCCGGTGGCCCACGTCGGCGGCGCTCGCCCAGTCGCGGCGGAAGTGTCGCCCCTCGACGACCAGGTCGGTCGAGACGACCACGTGGCCGGTCTTCACGCGGAGCACCGCCGCGTCGTCGCCGGGGCCGACGATGACCTGCTCCCCCTGGGGAAACAGCCCGACGAGCTCGCTGATCAGGGCGAACTCGCCGACGTCGGCGAGCGTGGCTTCTGGTGGGCCGGCATCAGAGCTGGGCATGGGCCCATCCCACCAGATGACGGGGTCTGGGGCGCACGGTAGGTTGGCGACGACACTGTCCGCTGAACGCACGAGGGAGAGACTCGATGGTCGTCCAGGCGTACATCCTGATCCAGACCGATGTCGGCAAGGCTGCCGAGGTCGCCGCGGCCATCGCCCAGGTCAAGGGCGTGACCCTGGCCGAGGACGTCACCGGTCCCTACGACGTCATCGTGCGCGCCGAGGCCCGCAACGTCGACGAGCTCGGCAAGCTGGTGGTCTCGAAGGTCCAGAACCTCGACGGCATCACCCGGACCCTGACCTGTCCGGTGGTGCACATCTGAGCCTGCACCCCGTACGCCGACGCCCCTGGTCGCTCGCGATCGGGGGCGTCGTCGCGTGCGCCCTGCTCGCCGGCTGCGGCGGCGCCCAGCAGATCGACGTCGGCGAGCTCGACGACGCCACGGCGCAGGCCTGCCGCGACCTGGTCGCCGACCTGCCGGACACCCTCGCCGGCGAGCCGTCGGTCGAGGTCGCCGGCGACACCGAGTACGGCGCCGCGTGGGGCGACCCGGCGATCGTGCTCACCTGCGGGGTCGGCGCGGTCGACATCAGCGAGGCGCCTCCGTGCGCCGTCGTCGACGGTGTCGGGTGGGTGGTGCCCGAGGAGGGCGGCGACGAGACCACGTTCGTCACCGACGGCTACCGGCCGCGGGTGCAGGTGGTGGTGCCGGACGACTACGCCCCGGAGGCGGGCGTGCTGACCGAGCTGGGCAGCCTCGTCGAGAAGCACACCGAGCTGAAGGCCGAGTGCCTCTGACTCACCCTCACCGCAGACCGGTGTCGCGCTGGAGCGCGAGCCGGACCAGCCGGTCGACCAGCGCCGGGTAGTCGACGCCGGACGCGGCCCACATCTTCGGGTACATCGAGGTCGGCGTGAAGCCCGGCATCGTGTTGATCTCGTTGACCACGACCCGGCCGCCGGGCAGCACGAAGAAGTCGACCCGGGCCAGGCCCTCGCAGCCGACCGCCTCGAAGGCGCGCACCGACATCGCCTGCACCTCCGCGACGACCTCGGCGGGCAGGTCGGCGGGGATGTCGAGCTCGGTGTGCTCCTCGGGGAGGTATTTGGCCGCGAAGTCGTAGAACTCGTGGTCGCCGGAGATCCGGATCTCCGCCGGGACGCTCGTCTCCGGCGTGCCGTCGAGCGCCTCGAGCACGCCGCACTCCACCTCACGGGCGTCGGCGGCGTACGCCTCGACGAGCACCTTGGCGTCGTACCGCAGCGCCTCCTCGATCGCCCCGTCGAGCTCGGAGGCGTCGTGCGCCTTGGAGATGCCGATGCTGGAGCCGCCGCGGGCGGGCTTCACGAACAGCGGGTGGCCGAGCCCGGCGGCGCGCTCGCGGCACGCCTGCGGCTCCCGCGCCCACTGCCGCGCGGTGACCGTCGTCGAGGGCAGCACGGGCAGGCCGGCCGCGGCGAGCACGACCTTCATGTACGCCTTGTCCATGCTGACCGCGGAGGCGAGTACGCCGGCGCCGACGTAGCGCACGCCGGCCATCTCGAGCATCCCCTGGAGGGTGCCGTCCTCGCCCCACGGGCCGTGCAGCAGCGGGAACACCACGTCGACCTCGCCGAGCGTGCGCGGTGGCTGCGCCGGCTCGGACACGACGAGTCCGGTCGAGGCCGCCTCGGGCGCCAGCGCGATCGTCGCGCGGTCGCCGTCGACCTCCGGCAGCCGGTCGGGGCCGGTGATCCGCAGTCGCTCGGGGTCGTCCGACTCCAGCACCCAGCGGCCGTCGGTCGCGATGCCGATCGGCACCACGTCGTACTGCTCCCGGTCGATCGCGGCGAGCACGCTGCCGGCGGTCACGCACGAGATCGCGTGCTCGCTGGACTTCCCGCCGAACACGACCGCGACGCGGGGCTTGGGCTCGTTCATCGCGTCGACCCTATCCGCCCTAGCCTGTGGCACATGAAGCCCGCCACCGTCGCCGTGACCGCCGGACGCCCGCCTCGCGACCCGGACCAGCCGCTCAACGTGCCGATCGCGATGGCGTCGACGTACGGCGCGGGCGGGGACGTCGAGTACGGCCGCTACGGCAACCCGACGTGGACGGCGTTCGAGGACGCGCTGGGCGCGCTGGAGGGCGGCCGGGCGCTGGCGTTCTCCTCGGGCATGGCCGCGGTGACAACCGTGCTCGACTTGGTCGGCCACGCCGGGCTCGTGGTCGCCCCCGCGCACTCCTACACCGGCACGCTGCTCCAGCTCGGCGACCTGGAGAGCCGCGGCCGGGTGCGCGCCATGCTGGTCGACGTCGCCGACACCGACGCCGTGGCCGCGGCGTGCGAGGACGCCGCGCTGGTGTGGCTCGAGTCGCCCACGAACCCCGCCCTCGAGCTCGTCGACATCCCGCGGATCGCCGAGGCGGCCCACGCCGCCGGGGCGTACGTCGTCGTGGACAACACCTTCGCCACTCCCCTGCTCCAGCAGCCCCTGAGCCTGGGCGCCGACATCGTCGTGCACTCGGTGACCAAGTTCCTCGCCGGCCACAGCGACGTGCTGATGGGCGCGGTCGTCACCGACGACGAGCAGTTGCACGGCGTACTCAAGGGCCGCCGCGACCTGCTCGGCTCGACGCCCGGCACGCTCGAGGCGTGGCTGGCCCTGCGCGGGATGCGCACCCTGCACCTGCGGGTCGAGCGCTCGCAGGCCAACGCCACCGAGCTGGTCCGTCGGCTCGCCGGCCACCCGGCGGTCGAGGAGGTCCGCTACCCAGGCTTCGGCGGCATCGTCTCGGTCGTGCTCGCCGGTGGCGAGCTCGCGGGCGACCTGCTCGTGCGCAAGACGAGGCTGTGGGTGCACGCGACGTCGCTGGGCGGCGTGGAGTCGACGTTCGAGCGGCGGCGGCGCTGGCAGGCCGAGCCGGCCACGATCCCCGCCGGCCTGGTCCGGCTCTCGGTCGGCGTCGAGGACGTCGACGACCTCTGGGAGGACCTCTCGTCCGCGCTGGACGACGTCGTCTGAGTCAGTCCGTCTCCGCCTTGGTGTCGCGGGCGATGAACGCCTCCATCATCTCGGGCGCGGTCATCCTCCCGGCGACGAGCGCGTCGACGTGGTAGGCGATCGGCGCGTCCACGCCGGTGCGCTCGGCGAGGGCGAGCAGGGACGAGCAGGACTTCGCGCCCTCCGCGACCTGACGCGTGGCGGCCAGGATCTCCTCGGTCGTCATGCCCTGGCCGAGCTTCTCGCCGAACGTGCGGTTGCGCGACAGCGGCGAGGAGCAGGTGGCGACCAGGTCGCCGAGCCCGGCGAGGCCCATCAGCGTCAGTGGGTTGGCGCCGAGCGCGGTCGCGAGCCGCGCCGTCTCGGCCAGGCCGCGGGTGATCAGCGAGGCCGTCGTGTTGTCCCCGAACCCGAGCCCGACGGCCATGCCGACCGAGAGCGCCACGACGTTCTTGTAGGCGCCGCCGAGCTCGCAGCCGAGCACGTCCGGGCTGGTGTAGGGCCGGAACGCGGGTGAGTGGATGCGCCTCTGGATCGTCCGGGCGACGTCCTCGTCGGCGCACGCGACCACCGACGCGGCCGGCTCGCGCTTGGCGATCTCCTTGGCCAGGTTGGGGCCGCTGACGACCGCGATCCGGTCGGGGCCGGCGCCGGTGACCTCGCCGATCACCTGGCTCATCCGGTCCAGCGTGCCGAGCTCCACGCCCTTCATCAGCGAGACGAGCACGGCGTCCTGCTCGACGTACGGCGCCCACTCGGTCAGGTTGCCGCGCAGCGACTGCGAGGGCGTGGCGAGCACGACGACGTCGGCGCCGTGCGCGGCCTTCTCGACGTCGTGGGTCGCCGCGACCTGGGGCGGCAGCTCGGTGCCGGGGAGGTACTCGGCGTTCTCGCGGCGGTCGTTGATCGCCTCCGCGACCTCCTCGCGCCGCGCCCAGATGGTGACGTCGTTGCCGGCGTCCGCTAGGACGATCGAGAACGCCGTGCCCCACGACCCGGCGCCGAAGATCGCGACCTTGCTCATGGGCGGCTCTTCTTGTTGGGGTTGCCGGTCTGCCGCACGCCGGCCTTCCTCATGTCGAACCGCTCGGCCGGCGCGGTCTCGCCGCGCACCTCCTCCACGAGCGCGGTGATCGCGGCCATGATCCGCATCGTCGCCTCGTTGACGACCGCGGCCGAGCGCTCCTCGGCCCGGAGGTCGTCGAGCGGGATCGGCGTGCCGACCTTCATCCTCACCAGCTTGCGCGGGTAGAGGTCCGGCCTCTTCGCGTACGGCGCCAACAGCTGCTGCGCGCCCCACTGGCCGACCGGGATGACCGGGCAGCCGGTCTCGAGCGCGATCCGCGCGGCACCGGACTTGCCGGTCATCGGCCAGCCGTCCGGATCGCGGGTGATCGTGCCCTCGGGGTAGACGACGACGCACCTGCCGTCGCGGACCGCCTGCACCGCGGCGTCGAACGCGCCGACGGCGTTCCTGCTCAGCCGCTCGACCGGGATCTGGCCGGCCGATCGGAAGAACGCGCCCAGCGCCCTGTTCCTGAACAGCCCGGACTTGGCCAGGTAGTGCGGCAGCCGGCCGTGGTCGTAGACGAGGTGTGCCGCGGTGAGCGGGTCCACGTGCGACACGTGGTTGAGCACGATGATGCAGCCGCCGGTCGCGGGGATGTTCTCCCCGTCGATCCACTCGTGCGTGGTCGTCGAGACGAGCGCCCCCCTGACGATCGGCTCGGCCAGGCGCCAGGCCCAGGTGCGCTTCTCCTGCATCGTGCGAACGACCACGTGCGCAGGCTACTCGGTCGGCGACCTGACAGGATCGGCAGCGATGCCCGTGTCCCGCTACGTCCTGCTCGTGCCCGTGAAGCCGCCCGCCATCGGCAAGTCGCGCCTGCTCGGGGTCGCCGACCGGCGTGCCCTGGCGGAGGCGTTCGCGCTCGACACGGTGTCCGCGTGCCTCGACGCCGGCCTGGTCGGCCGGGTGCTCGTGGTCACCGACGACGCCGAGTTCTCGGCCCACCTGTCCGCCCTCGGCGCGTCCGCGATCCCCGACGGCGTCGCCGACGACCTCAACGGCACCCTGCGCCAGGCGGCCGCCGAGGCACGCCGGCGCTGGCCGGACCTGACGCCCGCCGCCCTCTGCGCGGACCTGCCCGCGCTGCGGCCCGGCGACCTCGACGAGGTGCTCGGCCGTGGCATCGCGGACCCGTGGTTCGTCCCGGACGCGGCCGGCGTCGGCACCACGCTCTACGCGGCGGCGTACGACGCGTTCGACCCGCGCTTCGGCCCGGGCTCGCGTGCGGCCCATCTCGACGCCGGCGTCCGCGAGGTCGCGGACGCCGCTGCCTCCGTACGCCGCGACGTCGACGACGCCAGCGACCTGGCGGACGCGATCCGGATGGGCGTCGGACCGCGGACCGCCTTCCTCACCTGACGCCTGAGCTGACGACGGGCCGCCGTCCGGAAGGACGACGACCCGTCGACGGTGGATGAGGTGCGGCTCAGGACCGCTTCGCGGTCCTCTTGGCCGTGGCCTTCTTCGCCGGCGCCTTCTTGGCCGCCGTCTTCTTCGCGGGGGCCTTCTTGGCCGCCGTCTTCTTCGCGGGGGCCTTCTTGGCGGTTGCAGTCTTCTTCGCCGGCGCCTTCTTGGCCGGTGTCGCCTTCTTGGCCGGCGCCTTCTTGGCAGCAGCCTTCTTCGCGGGTGCCGCCTTCTTGACCGCGGCCTTCTTGGCCGCCGTCTTCTTGGCAGGAGCGGCCTTCTTGGCGGCCGTCGCGGCCTTCTTCGCGGCCGGTGCCGCGGCGGCGACCGCGACCTTCGGCAGCTTCTTGGCGCCGGACACCACGTTCTTCAGCTCGGCGCCGGCGGTGAACTTCGGCACCGCGGTCTTCTTCGCCTTGATCCGGGCACCCGTCTGGGGATTGCGGACCCAGCGGGCCTCCCGAATGCGCTTCTCGAACGAGCCGAAGCCCGTGATCGCGACCTTCTCGCCCTTCGCGACCTCGCGGGTGATGGTGTCGAGGACCGACTCGAGGGCGTGCGATGCGGCCCTCTTGTTGCCGTCGAATCGCGCCGAGAGTGCCTCGATGAACTCTGACTTGTTCACTGTCTTCCCTTCCAATGAACGACTGGGGTCGAGCCCGTGCTCGACTAACTCCCTTGCACGCTAGGTATTCGGAGCCGCACTCACAATCACCTCGGCCGTGTTTCGTGAAGTGATTTTGAAAGCCTCAGAGCGTGCAGAACCGGTCAGCAGAGCCGATTCCGGGCACCTCCACCCTCCGCGGACGAGTGTCAGCAGGAAAGACGAGGGGGCGAATCCCCAGCTATAGCTGGGGATTCGCCCCCTCGTGGCCTCGATCAGCCCGCGCGGAGCGTCACCGGCTTCCAGCTCGGCCGGCCCGCCTCGTACGCCGCGATGTCGTCCTCGTGTCCGAGCGTGATCCCGATGTCGTCGAGGCCCTCGAGCAGCCGCCAGCGCGTGTAGTCGTCGATGTCGAAGGAGTCCTCGATCGCGTCCGGACCCTCGCCGGCACGGACCGTACGGCTCTCCAGGTCGACGGTGACGGTGGCACCGGGGTTCTCATCGAGGTAGTCCCAGAGCCGCTGCACGACCTTCTCGTCGACCCTGCCGGTGAGCAGTCCGGCCTTGCCGGAGTTGCCGCGGAAGATGTCGCCGAAGCGCGGCGACAGCACGGCCTTGAACCCGTAGTTCTGCAACGCCCAGACCGCGTGCTCACGCGACGAGCCCGTGCCGAAGTTCGGGCCGGCGACGAGCACCGACCCCTCGGCGTACGCCGGGTTGTTGAGCACGAACGACGGGTCGTTGCGCCAAGCGGCGAACAGCCCGTCCTCGAAGCCGGTGCGCGCGACCCGCTTGAGGTACTCGGCCGGGATGATCTGGTCGGTGTCGACGTCGCTGCGACGCAGCGGGACACCGACGCCGGTGTGGCTCGTGAACT
The DNA here is from genome assembly GCF_054782915.1 of Nocardioides hungaricus. NCBI lineage: Bacteria > Bacillati > Actinomycetota > Actinomycetes > Propionibacteriales > Nocardioidaceae > Nocardioides > Nocardioides hungaricus. Next base: position 119,354 of record NZ_BAAGRO010000045.1, read on the forward strand.
TGTCCATGTCAGTTGCTCCCCACCGTGACGAGGTCGGCCGGGCTGGACAGGGTGCCGCGGACCGCGGTCGCCGCGGCGACCGGGACCGAGACCAGGTGCGTGCGACCGCCCTTGCCCTGCCGGCCCTCGAAGTTGCGGTTCGAGGTGGACGCGCTGCGCTCCCCCGGGGCGAGGGTGTCGGCGTTCATGCCCAGGCACATCGAGCATCCCGCGCCGCGCCACTCGGCGCCGGCCTCCTTGAAGACCAGGTCGAGCCCCTCGGCCTCGGCCTCGAGGCGCACCCGCGCGGAGCCGGGTACGACGAGCATCCGGGTGCCGTCGGCGACCCGGTGGCCCTGGATCACCTCGGCGGCGAGGCGCAGGTCCTCGATCCGGCCGTTGGTGCAGGACCCCACGAACACGGTGTCGATGTGGACCTCGCGCAGCGGGGTGCCGGCCTCGAGGCCCATGTAGCGCAGGGCGTTCTCGGCGGCGGTGCGGTCGATCTGGTCGTCGAAGTCTTCCGGCGCCGGGATGGTCCCGCCGAGCGGCGCGCCCTGGCCGGGGTTGGTGCCCCAGGTGACCCACGGCGTCACGTCGGCCGCGTCGACGACGATCTCCTCGTCGAACTCCGCGTCCTCGTCGGTGACCAGCGTCCTCCAGTGCGCCACGGCGGCGTCCCACTCGGCGCCCTTCGGCGCCTCCGGCCGGTCCTTCAGATAGGCGAACGTGGTCTCGTCCGGCGCGATCAGGCCGGCCTTGGCGCCCCACTCGATGCTCATGTTGCACACGGTCATCCGACCCTCCATCGAGAGCGCGCGGATCGCGTCGCCGCGGTACTCGACGACATAGCCCTGGCCTCCGCCGGTGCCGGTCCGCGTGATCAGGTAGAGGATCAGGTCCTTGGCGGTGACGCCCTCGGGCAGCTCGCCGTTCACGGTGACCGCCATCGTCTTGGGGCGGGCCTGCGGCAGGGTCTGCGTGGCGAGGACGTGCTCGACCTCCGAGGTACCGATGCCGAACGCGATCGCGCCGAACGCGCCGTGCGTGGCGGTGTGCGAGTCGCCGCACACGATCGTCATGCCGGGCTGGGTCAGGCCGAGCTGCGGGCCGACGACGTGCACGATGCCCTGCTCGACGTCACCGAGAGGGTGCAGCCGGACGCCGAACTCCTCGCAGTTCCGGCGCAGCGTCTCGACCTGCGTGCGCGAGACCGGGTCGGCGATCGGCTTGTCCCAGTCGACGGTCGGGACGTTGTGGTCCTCGGTCGCGAGAGTCAGGTCGGGCCGGCGTACCCGCCGGTCGGCCAGGCGGAGCCCGTCGAAGGCCTGCGGTGAGGTGACCTCGTGGATGAGGTGCAGGTCGATGAAGAGGAGCGCCGGCTCCCCGTCGACCGCGCGGACGACGTGCTCGTCCCACACCTTCTCTGACAGGGTCCTGCCCATATGGATCTCTCCCTCACGTCCTCGTGATCCCCATGCCGTCTCACAGAGCGTACTACTTGCATCCCATGTTGTGAGACGGCAGTATTGCCATATGGACAACTCCAGCGGCGTGGGTGTACTCGACAAGGCCGCCCTCGTGCTCACCGCCCTCGAGTCCGGCCCGGCCACGCTCGCCGGCCTGGTCGCCGGCACCGGGCTGGCCCGGCCGACGGCCCACCGACTGGCGGTGGCGCTCGAGCACCACCGCCTCGTCGCCCGCGACATGCAGGGCCGCTTCGTCCTCGGCCCGCGCCTCGCCGAGCTCTCCGCCGCGGCCGGCGAGGACCGGCTGCTCGCCACGGCCGGCCCGGTGCTGGCGCGGCTGCGCGACATCACCGGGGAGTCCGCCCAGCTCTGGCGCCGCCAGGGCGACCACCGCGTGTGCGTCGCCGCGGCCGAGCGCCCCTCCGGCCTGCGCGACACCATCCCGGTCGGCTCGCAGCTGACCATGCGCGCCGGCTCAGCTGCCCAGGTGCTGCTCGCGTGGGAGGACCCCGAGCGCATGCACCGCGGCCTGCAGAACGCCGCCTTCTCGGCCGCCGCCCTCTCCGGCATCCGCCGTCGCGGCTGGGCGCAGTCGGTCGGCGAGCGCGAGCAGGGCGTCGCGTCCGTGTCCGCCCCGGTCCGCTCCCCCGGCGGCAAGGTGATCGCTGCCGTCTCGGTCTCCGGCCCGCTCGAGCGACTCTCCCGCCAGCCCGGCCGGATGCACGCCCCCGCCGTCCTCGCCGCCGCCGAGCGGCTCTCGGAGTCGCTGCGGCGCGCCGCGGCCGAGTAGGTGCCTGCCTGAGCCTGCGCGGCGTCGGGGTCCAGTGTCGCGCGAGTGGGGCACGAACTCCCCGAGCGTGTCGCGGTCGGGCTACCGGCTGGATGGATCCCCGGTCAGCCGGGGAAGCCTGACGTTGTCAGGGGTTGCAACGCCTGACAACGTCAGGGATCACCGGTCAGCCGGGGATCCATCCAGCGAAACGAACCCCCTCAGAACAAGGCATCCTGCTCCAGCTCGAGGAGCAGCTGCTTGCGGTCGAGGCCGCCGGCGTACCCGGTGAGGGTGCCGTTGGCGCCGATGATCCGGTGGCACGGGATCACGATCGGGATCGGGTTGCGGCCGTTGGCGAGGCCGACCGCGCGGGACGCGGCGTGGGTCATGCCGAGCCGGCACGCGATCTGGCCGTACGACGCGGTCTCCCCCCAGCCGACGCCGAGCAGCTCGGCCCACACCCGCTGCTGGAAGTCGCTGCCCTGCGGTGCCAGCGGCAGGTCGAACTCCTTGAGGTCGCGGGCGAAGTAGGCATCGAGCTGGCGCACGGCCTCGACCAGCACCGGGTGGGCGTCGTCGCGGTCGCCACGCGGGCGACCGTCCAGGTCGCGGAACGGCGAGAACTCGATCGCGGCGATCGCGCCGCCCTGCTCGACGATCCGCAGCGGTCCGATCGGGGACTCCATCACGGTCCACATGTCAGTTCTCCTTGTTCGACGGGGTCAGTGTCTGCCACAGGTGCAGCTGCGCGTAGGACCGCCAGGGCGCCCAGCCCTCGGCGAGCGCGGCCGCGGCCGACGGGTCGCGGCCGAGGCCGGCGAGCGCGTCGCGGATGCCGACGTCGGTCGGCAGGAAGACATCGGGGTGCCCGAGCGCGCGGAGCGCGACGTAGTCGGCGGTCCACGGGCCGATGCCGGGGACGGCCAGCAGCGCCCGTCGTACGTCGTCGCGGTCGGGGCCGCGGTCCAGCGCAAGGTCGCCCGCGGCCAGCGCCGAGGACAGCGCGATCAGCGCGCGGCCGCGCGAGCGCGGCATCGGCAGGTCCTCGGGGCGCAGTGCGGCGAACGTCGCGACGTCCGGGAAGAGATGGGTCAGCCCCTCGACCGGCTGCGCCAGCGGACGGCCGTGCTCGGCGACCAGCCGGGCGGCGACCGTCCGGGCACCGGCGACGCTGACCTGCTGGCCGAGCACCGCCCGCACCGCCATCTCGTGGCCGTCGACGTGGCCGGGCACGCGGAGTCCGGGGTGCGCCCGCACGAGCGGCCCGATGACGGGGTCCCCGGCGAACGCCTCCGCGACCGCGACCGGGTCGCAGTCGGCGTCGAGCATCCGGCGCACGCGCTCGGTCGCGGCGCCGACGTCGCGCAGGTCGTCGAGCGTGAACGTCGCCGTCGCGAACGCCGTCTGCCCGGGCTCGTCCGCGTCGGGCACCTCGAGCCGCACGGTGCCCGTGCCGTGCGGCAGCGACAGCGTCCGCGCGTACCAGCCGGGTCCGGCGGCCTCGACGCCCGGGATCGCCCGGACCGCGAGGAACCCGAGCAGCGCGCTGCCGCCGTACGGCGTGCGCACGGCCAGCCGCATGGCGACCGTGCCCGTGGCCGGCCGTCCCCCGCGGCGTCCGCGGAGATCGGTCGGTGAGGCGGCGTAGACCTCGCGGATGGTGTCGTTGAACTGCCGCACGCTCGCGAAGCCGGACGCGAACGCGATGTCGGCGTAGGTCAGCTCGGTCGTCTCGATCAGCACCCGCGCGGTCTGCGCCCGCCGCGCGCGAGCGAGCGCGAGCGGGCCGGCACCGAGCTCGGCGGTGAGGATCCGGGTGAGATGCCGCGGGGTGTAGCCGATCCGCCGGGCCAGGCCGTCCACGCCCTCGCGGTCGACGACGCCGTCCGCGATCAGCCGCATCGCGCGTCCGGCGGCCGAGGCGGCGACGTCCCAGTCCGGACTGCCCGGCGTGGCGTCGGGCAGGCAGCGCTTGCAGGCGCGGTAGCCGGCGGCCTGGGCGGAGGCGGCGCTCGGGTGGAACGTGACGTTCTGGAGCGCCGGGGTCCGGGCCGGGCAGGACGGCCGGCAGTAGATGCCGGTGGTCCGTACGGCGGTGTAGAAGACGCCGTCGAAGCGCCGGTCCCGCGACTTCACTGCGCGATAGCAGGACTCCGGGTCGAGGGTCTGGCTCATGCCCACCATCCTCCCTGACTCGCCCGCACTCTACTGGCGGAAATCAGACACGGCCATCGTCTTCACGAGACGCATCCGTCACGGGTGGGGGCGTAGGCTCCGCGCACAGCGTGGGATCGGGAGGGAGGGAGGTCCGGCGTGGCCAAGGCGACCCGTCGACAGCGCCGCACGGTGTTCACCGTGATCGTGGTGGCCGAGCTGGTCGTCGCGCTCCTCACCGGCACCGGCGTCGTCTTCGCCTACAACCGGATCGACGGCAAGATCGACGAGGGCGCCCCGATCTCCCACGAGGTCCAGCGGCAGCGGCCCAAGCTGCCGACCGGCGAGTTCAACGTCCTGGTCCTGGGCACCGACACCCGCAGCTGCGAGGGCTGCGGCATCGACGGCGAGGGCGGCCTCGGCGGCTCCGACGTGACGATGCTGCTCCACGTGGCCGACGGGCGGCGCACGGCGTACGGGATCTCGATCCCGCGCGACACCCTGGTCGACCGTCCCGACTGCGTCGTCGACGGCAAGCAGATCCCCGGCGGCACCGACGTGATGTGGAACGAGGCGTACGCCGTCGGCGGCGCGGCCTGCGCCGTCGCCCAGGTCGAGGCCGTGACCGGGGTCTTCGTCGACGACTACATCGTGGTCGACTTCGGCGGCTTCAAGGACATGGTGGACGCCCTCGGCGGCGTGCAGGTCTGCATCCCCTCCGACATCGACGACCCCGCGCACAACATCAGCCTGGACGCCGGCACCCAGACGCTGCAGGGGGACGACGCGCTCGCCTATGTGCGACAGCGCAGCTCGACGCCGAACTCCGACCTCGGCCGGATGAAGCGCCAACAGGCGTTCGTCGCCTCGATGCTGAGCCAGGTGATGTCGGCGAAGACGTTGACCCGGCCCGACAAGCTGTACCGATTCGCCAGCGCGCTCGCCGGGTCGATCACCACCAGCCCCGAGATCGCGAGCGTCGGCGAGCTCGTCAGGCTGGCGTCCTCGCTGCGCAAGGCCGACCTCGCGAAGATCCGCTTCGTCACCGCGCCCACCACCGGCTTCCCGCCGGACAGCCCGAACTGGGGCCGGCTCCAGCTCACCCCCGCAGCGGATCAGCTCTGGCAGAAGGTGATCGACGACGAGCCGCTCGGCGCGTTCGGGCGCGGCGCGATCAGCGGCCGCAACCCGAGCGGGTCGGAGGAGAACGCCGAGGCCAACGGCCTCTGCACCTCCTAGCGCGTCGCCTCGGGACTGGGCGAGGATGCGCCGGCGTCACCACGAACCTCGACCTCGAGGCCGCCCCGATGCCGATCGAGCGGCGTGGGCCGCGGCCGCCAGGCGCGCGCTCGACGACGGCTTCTCCGCGTCCTGGTCCGACGCCCGCGCCGGCGCGCCCCATGTGCGCGAGCTGCAGGGGATGCTCGTGACGACGCGCATCGGCTCGCCGAAGCGCGTCTCGACGGCGTGGATCATCCTCGTGGCGGACCTGCCCACTGCTCTCTCGGCTACGGGTCAACACCACGATGCGCCGATGGGATCACAGATCAGCCGGGCATCGTCGGGCAGCCGAGAGGGCCCGATCAGACGGGCGCGGACGCCTCGGTGAGGCGCTCCTCGCCGCCCTCCGCGGCGAGTCGCCGGCGGATCTCGGCGGCTGCCACGTCGAGCGAGGCATCGGAGGCATCGGCCGCAGCATCGGGGGCGTTGGCCCGGGCCGCCGCCACCAGCTCTCCCTGGTAGCGCCAGAGCACCTCGTTGGACTTGGTGGAGTCGAAGGTGGACTTGATGCCGATGGCCTTATAGGCCCGGCACTGGACCCACAGGCTCTGGATGGTCTTGACCAGAACGGGGTTGCCGCTTGCCGTGTAGAGCACGGTCAGCAGTGCCTCGTCGAGCCGCAGGTGATCCTCGAGGCGTCCTTCGGCGACGGCGGCCCGCATGAATCCGTACTCGGCCTCCATCCGGGCGCAGCCCTCCGGGGTGATCTGTTCGGCACCGCGCCGGGCCGCCTCGCGCTCCAGCACCTTGCGGACGTCGTAGACGTGGATCAGCTCCTCGAGGGTCAACCCCTTGACGACAGCACCCTTGTGCGGCTCACGGTGGGCGAAGCCTCCCTCCTCCAGTCGCCGGATCGCCTCGCGCACCGGCATCACACTGGTGCCCACCTGTTCGGCGACGTCCCGGATGCGCAGCCGTGAGCCGGCGGGTAGCTCGCCGCTGATGATCGCGTTGCGCAGGACGTTATACACCTGATCGGCAAGCAGCGTGGGCTGCACCGCCTTCGAGAGATCCACGGCCAAAGCGTAATCAACGATCACAACTGGAGCGATCGCCCTCTGGGAGGAGTCCTCAGCCGTCGATGGACAGGTCGCTGAGGGGCTTGGAGCAGCAGACGAGGATCTTGTTCGCGGCGATCTCGCGGGGCCGGATCCCCCCGTTGTGGTCCATGTCCACCTCGCCGGACAGCTTCACGAGCTTGCACGTCCCGCACAGGCCCTGGCTGCACGACGACGCCAGTCGCAGCCCCGCGGCCAAGGCGGCGTCGAGGACGTTCTCGTCGGCCCGACAGGAGATCGTCCGTCCGCTCTTGACGAACTCGACGGCGTACGTCGTCACAGAGTCGTCGTCCGTCCCGGACGGCGGCGGAGCGACCGCGATCGCGTCGTATGCGACGCCCTCGGGCGGCGGTGCACCCCCGGGCCGGGCCGGGTCGTCGAACGAGAAGCTCTCCTCGTGGTACCGAGCCATGTCATAGCCGAGTCCACCGAGGATGCGGCGCACGGACTCCATGTAGGGCACGGGTCCGCAGTTGAACGTGACCCGCTCGTGGAGGTCGGGCACCAGCGTCCGGAGCATGTCGGGTGTCAGCCGACCACGCAGCCCGCCCCAGCGCTCGCTGGGGTAGTCGTTCTCGCACACGTGGGCCACGCGCAGGTTGGGCATGACCGCCTCGATCGCCGCGAGTTCGCTGCGGAACACGATGTCCGCAGGCGTGCGAGCGCTGTGCACGAACACCACGTCGACGTCCGAGCCCAGGTCGTAGAGAGTCCGAGTCATCGACATCAGGGGGGTGATGCCGCTCCCGGCCGACAGGAAGAGGTGTTTGTCAGCCGGCTGACGAGCCAGCGTGAACGTCCCGAGCGGCGCCACGGCGGTGACCTTGCTGCCCGGGATGACGTTGTCGTGCAGCCAGTTCGACACCGGACCACCGACCACTCGCTTGACCGTGATGGCGATGCGGTGCGGCCGCGTGGGCGGCGAGGAGATGGTGTAGCAGCGGTTCACCCGATACCCGTCGACGTCGAGCATGAGCGTCAGGAACTGTCCCGGCTCGAACTGGAAGACGCGATCGTCCTGGGGTTCGAACACGAAGTTCTTGACGTCGTGGGTGACATCCGAGACCGCGGCGCACACCAGGACGGTCTGGTCGCTGTGTTCCCAGCAGTCAGGTACGCGCAGTGAGGGGACCAGACGGGCCAGAGTGTCATGGATGACCGACATGTTCGTGCTCCGGGGATGGGTGAGGTCGACGCTACTGGCTCGCGACGGGGCTGAGGCGACGCAATTGCTCGAGATGCCCGTGGTGCGGCATGAGGTAGTCGCCGACACGGCGGACGTACCAGCTGACGAATGCCTCGACGTCGTCCTCGACCAGGCCGTAGGGACCCGGCTCGTAGCTCGGGTCGCTCACACCGCGCTGAGCCGTCTCGACCAGCTCACGATCCTGGTCGTTGGTGGCCTGCCAGACCGCGGTGAGCGAGTCGACGTCGTAGTCCACGCCTTCGACAGCGTCGGCGTGGACGAGCCAGGTGGTGCGGACCAGGCTCTTGTTCGGCGCGATGGGCAGCACGCGGAAGACCACCGCGTGGTCGCTGAGCATGTGGAACCACGAGTTGGGCTGCAGGTGCAGGGAGAGGTCGCCGAACCTGGAGTCGGTGACGTCACCCATCAGCCTGCGGCTGACCTGGGCTCCGTCGGTCCCGAACGACGCGCCGTGGCCGTCAAGCGGCAGCCTCATGATCATGTAGCCGGTGGGTCGGTCGTCGAGCTCACGATGGGTCTCGAGGGGCACCCGGCTCCGCTCGCACACCGCGTTGAGATCCGCCGTGGCGGCCTGGTAGCGCTCGAACGCCGGCCGCAGCCGGGGCGTCACGTCTTCCTCGGAGTAGCGGTGGAAGGGAAAGTAGGCGGTCACCAGCTCCGGATGGGAGGCATCGCAGTGGTGACATTCACGGTTGTTCTCCATCACGAGCTTCCAGTTGCCCTCCTCGACGACGTCGGTCTGGTGCGCGACCTTGGCGTCCTGGAGCCGGTACGGCCTCAGGTAGGGCTCGACCACGGCGGCCACGTCGTCCAAGTCGGTCGGCGGCTCCTCGGCCAGGCACACGAAGACCAGCCCGGCCACCGTCTGGGTGTGCACCTGCTTGAGGCCGAACCGCCCCCGGTCGAACCCGGGCGGCTGAGACTCGGCGTAGACCAGCTCGCCGTCGGTGCGGTAGGTCCACTGGTGGTAAGGGCAGACCAGGTTCCCGACCGCGCCACATGCCTCCTCGAGGATCCGCGATCCCCGGTGCCGGCACACGTTGTGCAGCGCCCGGACGTTCTCGTCGTCGTCGCGCACGATGATGATCGACGACGTGCCGATGTCCACGGTCACGAAGTCGCCGGGCTCGGCCAACTCCGCCTCGGTGGCACAGAACAGCCAGTGGCGGCCGAAGATCGCATCCAGGTCGAGGTCGTAGACGGCCTGACTGGTGTAGTAGGGCGCCTCCAAGCTGTGGCCCACAGCGCGACGCTCCACCAGGGCGGCGATCTCGGCGACCGAGGCGGCGGAGCCGGTCAAGAAGTTCACGGGTCCCTCCCAATCCGAGGAGCACTCGCTGCGGACACATTTGTCGCGCAATACGCAATAGTGTGTGATACGCGACAAATGTACGACCGCGGTCCGCCGCGCGGCAAGGGGTCGGAGCGGGCGAGATCCGCCGATCCGAGATGCTTTCGGTGCCTGCGGTCGAGGACACCGGACCGCTGCCTGCAGCGGTCGCCGGAGTCTGGCGGCCACGGGAGGCAAGGTAGATTGAGCGCCGTGGAGGAGGGTGGCGGACGAGGACGGGACAAGTCGGTCCAGTCCGTCCACCGGGCGATCTCGATCCTCCAGGTCATCGCTCGGCGCGGCACTGCCGGCGTCACCGAGATCTCGCAGGAGTTGGCCATCCACAAGTCCACCACCTCCCGGCTCATCGGAACGCTCGAGGCACGGGGACTGGTCGAACAGACCTCACATCGCGGCAGCTATCGCCTGTCCTACGGCATCGTGCAACTGGCCGAGGGCATCGCCAGGAAGCACGACCTGACCGTGACCAGCCGCATGGTGTGCACCGCACTTGCCGATGCGGTCGGGGACACCGTCAACGTCGCCGTCCACGAGGGGCGCTCGGTGGTCACCATCGACCAGGTGATCGGGTCGTCCCAGGTGACCTCGGTGAACTGGGTAGGTCGTCACCAGTCCCTGCATGCGACCTCGGCCGGCAAGGTCTTCCTCGCCCATCTGCCTCCTGCCGAGTTGCAGACATATCTCGACGACGAGATGGAGCGACTCACCGAGTTCACGGTCGTCGACCCTGCCGAGCTGGAGAAGGAGCTCGCCCTCGTCCGTCAGCGGGGATACGCCCAGACGGTCGACGAGCAAGAGATCGGGCTGGCCGCCGTCGCCGCCCCTGTTCGCGCACTGGACGGCCGGGTGATCGCCACCCTGATCGTGTCCGGCCCGACGTTCCGGATCACCGATGCCACGATCCCCGAGATCGCCCGCCAGGTCATGACGTCCGCCGCCGAGATCTCAGAGCGCAACGGCTACCCCAAGTCTGGCTGACGCCCCGCCCGATAGGCGCGACCGGCTGGTCATGCCCGACCTCCGCACCGGTAGCCCGGTCGACCGGCCAGCTGAGTGCCGAGCAGCGTGCCCCGGCCCGAGCACGAGGTGCACCCCTCTGGGTCGGGGCTCGAGCCCCGCCCGGCCAGCGCGAGGACCGTAGCTGGCATCTGTGATCACAATTGGCCAGTTGTCGAGGCGGTCCTCTCACCTGCTTCCATCAGAGAATCCTCGCTCGAAATCGCGCCACACGGAGGAAGATCTCCCCATCAGGCCCTTGCCGAAAGTGTGATCACATCTTACATTCTTAGTATCTACCGCACGCGTCGCGGCTCTCCCCTTCGATGAGCCGGCACCCACATCACAAGGACCACCGATGCCTAATCGACTCCTTCTCATCGCCTCCGAGAACAAGACGCTCGAGAGGGTCGTGAGCACCAACCGTCTCACCCAGCCGATCGTGCAGCGGTACGTCGCCGGCACCCGGCTCGAGGATGCGCTCGAGGCCACCGCCGAGCTCAACCGGGCCGGCGTCGACGTCAGCTTGGACCTGCTGGGCGAGTCCGTGACCGACCTCGCCGAGTCCGAGACGGCCACGTCCGACTACCTCGATGTCATCGATCGGATCCGCGCCATCTCGCCCACGCCGACCATCTCGGTGAAGCTGTCGCAGCTCGGGGTCACCCTCGACGCCTCCCAGTGCGAGAAGAACCTGCGCCTGCTCCTCGAGGCGGCCCGGGCCCGCGGCCGCGTCGTCGAGGTGGACATGGAGCACAGCTCGGCCGGCCGCGACACCCTCGCGATCTTCCGCCGCGTCCAGGGGGAGTTCCCCGAGACCCGCCTGGCCATCCAGGCCTACCTGCGGACCGCCTTCCAGGACCTCGCCGAGTTCGAGAGCCCTCCCCGGATCCGTCTGGTCAAGGGCGCCTTCGACGAGAAGCTCGACGTGGCGATCCGTGACTCCCAGGAGGTCACCGCACAGTTCGCCTACCTCAGCACCTGGGCGCTCGAGCACCTCCCCGACCCCGCCTTCGGGACCCACGACGACGCGTGCATCGAACACGTCAAGCGCGTCGCGGACCGGCTCGGCCTGGGCAAGCAGGACTTCGAGTTCCAGATGCTGCACGGCGTACGACGATCGCTCCAGGAGCAGTTGGTCCGCGAGGGCTACCGGGTGCGCGTCTACCTGCCGTACGGCGAGCAGTGGTACCCCTACCTGACCCGCAGGATGGCCGAGCGGCCCGCCAACCTGCTGCTGTTCCTCAGATCGTTGGTGCGATGAGCGCAGCCTTCGAGGAGGTCGGGGCCTCGGGTCGCAGCGACGGGCCGCACGAGGTCGCGCACACGCTGGTCGCGGACCAGGTCTACGACGTCCTGGCGAGCGACATCTTCAGCGGCCGGCTCCCCGCCGGTGCCCGCCTTCGCGTCCGTGAGGTCGCGGAGCAGGTCGGAACCAGCGTGATGCCCGTCCGCGAGGCGATCCGACAGCTGGTCGAGAACGGCCTGGCGGTCAGCCATCCGCACCGCGGCGCCCGGGTTCGCGAGTTCACCCGCCGCGAGCTGATCCAGATCTACGACGTCCGCACGCTGCTCGAGCTGGAGGCGACCCGGCTCGGGGCGCCCGAGGTCACGCCCGAGGACCTCGAGCAGATGCGCGCTGCGAACGCGCGGATGTACCGCGCCGTCGTGCAGAACCGCGCGAGTGACGCGATCGACGAGGACGAGGCCCTGCTGCGCGTGCTCTACGGCGCCGGCGGCAACGCCGTGCTGCTGGACGTGATCGAGTCCCTGTGGGTCCAGTGCCGTGCCTACAAGGTGATGGGAGCCAGGGTGGCCATCGAGCACCAGGACGCCTCGCTCTGGGAGCCACAGCCCGCCCTGGTCGACGCCCTCCAGGCCGGCCGTCTTCAGCTGGCCATCGACATCAACAGAGAGTCCGTTGCCGCCGCGCGCCGACGTCTGGAGGCCGAGATCACGTCCTAGCCCTCACGGCCAGCGCATCCCACCTCCCACCCACACCGAGCCGAGGTTCTCATGACCATCAGCATCGCCGCCAACCCGCGCGTCCCCGCCCCCGTCAACGAGCCCGTCCGGGACTTCATGCCCGGCTCGCCGGAGTCGCAGGCGGTCCTCGCGAAGATCGCCGACCTGCGGTCGCGCGTCACCGACATCCCACACGTCATCAACGGCGAGCGACTCTTCACCGGTGCCGGTACCGACGTGGTCGAGCCACACGACCGCTCCAGCGTGGTCGGGCGACTCGCCGAGGCGAACCCCGACGTCACCAAGGACGCGGTCGCCGCCTCGCTCGACGCCCAGCACGAGTGGTCACGCACACCGTGGTGGGAGCGCGCGGCCGTCTTCCTCCGCGCCGGCGAACTGGCCGCCGGGAAGTATCGCGACGAGCTCGTCGCGGCGACGATGGTGGGGCAGTCGAAGACCTTCCACCAGTCCGAGATCGACGCGGCCTGCGAGTTCGCGGACTTCATGCGCTTCAACAGCCACCTCGCCCAGCAGATCTACGCCGACCAGCCACCGTCGCTCCCGGGCGACATCAACACCATCGACCAGCGGCCGCTCGAGGGGTTCGTGCTGGCGCTCACGCCCTTCAACTTCACCGCCATCGGCGTCAACCTGCCCTCGACCCCCGCGCTGATGGGCAACACCGTGGTCTGGAAGCCCTCGGAGAAGTCCGCCCTCAGCAGCGAGGTGAGCATGCGAGTGCTCGAGGAGGCCGGCCTCCCGCCGGGCGTGATCAACGTCGTCAACGGGTCCGGCCAGACGGTCTCCGACACCGCTATCGCACACCCGGAGTTCGCGGGCCTGACGTTCACCGGGTCCACCGCAACCTTCCGCCAGCTGTGGCGCGCAGTCGGCGAGAACATCGACGGCTACCGGTCCTTCCCCCGCCTGGTCGGGGAGACGGGCGGCAAGAACGCCGTGCTCGTGCACCCTTCCGCCGACCTCGACGCCGTCCGCACCGCCCTGGTCCGCTCCGCCTACGAGTACCAGGGCCAGAAGTGCTCCGCGGCGTCGCGCGCGTTCATCCCGCGGTCGGCCTGGGGTCGACTCAAGGACGAGCTCGTCGACGTGGTCCGTGCGCTGCCGGTCGGCGACCCGACGCGGCACGAGACCTACGTCGGAGCGGTCATCGACAGGGCCGCCGCCGAGCGCCTGCAGTCGGCGTTCGACCGTGCCTCGGCGCTCGACACCCACGAGCTCCTCGCCGGCGGCACGACGGATACCAGCACGGGCTGGTTCGCGCAGCCGACGCTCTGCACCACCACGGATCCGACCGCTTTCACCATGTCGGAGGAGTTCTTCGGTCCGCTGCTGACCGTCCACGTCTTCGACGACGCCGACTGGGAGGGTGTCGTGAAGGCCGTCGACGAGGGCAGCGCCTACGCCCTGACGCTTTCGATCTTCGGCTCCGATCGGCGGGCCATCTCGACCGCGCTCGACGGCCTGCGCAACGCCTCCGGCATGACCTATATCAACGACAAGCCGACCGGCGCCCTGATGGGCCAGGTCTCCTTCGGTGGTGGGCGGGCCTCCGGCACCAACGACAAGACCGGTTCCCGGCTCGCTCTCCAGCGCTGGCTCTCTCCGCGCTTCATCAAGGAGACCCTCTCGCCGGCCACGGACTGGACCTACCCCTACCTGGCGCTGTGACCGGGCTGAGACCGTCATGGTCGAGCTGCACCGCAGCGAGCTGACGGACCTCTGCGAGCGCGCGCTGCTCGGTAGCGGGGCCTCGGCCGCCCAAGCCACGGTCCTCGCCGAGGCGACCGGGGAGGCGGAGGCGCTCGGCCGGCACGCGGTCGGCGCCTCCCACCTGGTCGACTACCTCGACGGCTTCCGCAATGGCCGGATCTCTCCCGAGTCACCGTCGCTCGAGCAGCGCACCGCGGTGGTCCTCACGGTGGACTGTCGTGGAGGTCTGGCCCAGCACGGCTTCGATGTCGCACTGCCGGCGCTGTGCGCGAGCGCAGTCGAGCACGGCGTCGCCGTCCTCGCCCTGCACCGATCCTTCACGGCCGGCGAGCTCGACTACTACGTACGCCGTCTCAACCGTCGCGGACTCCTGGGACTCGCCTGTGCCAACTCGCCCGCCCTGGTGACGGTCGCCGGGGCACGCGGCCGGGTGCTCGGGTCCAACCCGCTGGCGTTCGGCGTCCCCCTTCCGGACGGCCGGCGGCTCGCCTTCGACCAGGCCTCGAGCGCCACGGCCTGGGTCCGGGTGCGCGCCGCGGCAGCGCATCACGAGTCGATCCCCGACACCTGGGCCGTCGACCGTGACGGCGTGCCGACGACCTCGCCGGCCGCCGGTCTCGAGGGCGCTCTCCTGCCGTTCGGAGGCTACAAGGGCGGCAACATCGCTCTGCTCGTCGAGGTGCTCGCCACGCTCGGGGGAGGGTCGTTCTCGGTGGACGCAGCGCCGTTCGACCGCGGCACCGCCTCGCCGTCGATCGGGGTGGTGATCGCGGCGGTGTCGGTCGACGCGCTGGCACCGGCCTTCCCCGACCGCCTCGAGGCGCAACTGGAGCGCTGGGCCGGCGAGCTCGGGGCGGACACCAGCGTCTGGTCGGCCCCGGCCGAGGCGGAGACGTGCGTGATTCCCGACCACCTGTGCGCTGAGCTGCGTGCCCACGGAGACTCCGACCGGGCGCGCACATGACCGGCGACCTCACCGTCACCCGGCTGTCGACCACTCCGGTCAAGGGGCTGTCGCTGCACCATCCGCGTTCGATCGCGCTGAACGCGGACGGCGCCGTCGGGGATCGTCTCTTCTTCCTCGTCGACGAGGCCGGGAAGCTCCAGAGTTGCACCCACCACTCCGGCTTGTACGGGCTGCGGGCCACCTACGACGACCAGGAGCGTCGACTCCGGGTCGGGCGGGGCGGCGAGACGCTGCTCGAGGCGGCCGTCGAGGCGAGCGTGCCCGTCGACACCGATCTGCACGGCGTCCGCACGATCAGGGCGGCGCAGGTCGCCGATCCGGTCTGGAGCGCGTTCTTCTCCGACGCCGTCGGCCGGCGAGTCCACCTGATGCACGCCGGCGGGCCGGTCTACGACGTACGCCCGGCGACCCTGCTCGGGACGGCGTCGGTCGAGGAGCTCGCCCGGCGGGCGCACCTTCCAGAGGTCGACGCCAGACGGTTCCGGATGCTGATCGAGTTCTCGGGCGGCACGGCTCACGTCGAGGACAGCTGGGCGGGGATGCTCATCGGGGTCGGTGACACGGTGCTGCGGGCCGCGGGACGGGTCAAGCGGTGCGCTGCCACCACGCGCGACCCGGACACCGGACGGGTCGACCTCCAAACCCTCCGGATGATCAACGGCTACCGCGACCGGCAGCAGACCGAGCTGGGGGTCGGCACGACCTTCGGCATCTATGCCGACGTGGTCGAGCCCGGCACCGTCTCGGTCGGGGACCCGCTCGTGGTCCACGGACGGCCCTCGACCGGCGGCCCCGACAACCAGGCCGGCTCGCCCAGGATCGGTCGGCCCGCCACCGCTGAGCCGATGCAGTCCGCGGTAGAGCCGAAGTAGACACCGCGGCGGATCAGCCCAGGTCCGTAGTGCGCGAACTTGCCGGAGTCGGTCATCACGCCGACGGTGCCCGGCGGGAGCATCTGCTCGTTGAGCATGCACAGGCACCGGTCGGTGCTGACCCGTACGCCGAAGTCCTCGATCACGCCCAGGACGCCCCGTTGCCGGGCCTGGTCCACCGCGCGCCGGCTGGAGGTGAGGAGGACCTCGACATCGGAGTGCTTGACCCGTCCGTCGACGAGCGCGGCGAGCTCGACGAGGTCCCCGAGCATCGCGTGCGGGCTCCCCATGACGACGAGTTGCAACTCGTCCCCCACCCCCGTCGACAGCCGGGCCCAGACAGCGCGCAGGTCGTCGCGGCCGATGTCGACGATCCGGGTCGGCTCGCGACCGCCGAAGGCGGCGGCGAGGGTGGGCGCCTCCGGCGTCACTCCGACCATGTGGAACAGGCCGACCGCACCCGAGGTGGCGACGGTCGAGCAGAACGCCTTGAGGGCCTCGGCGGTGGGGGTGCCGCGGATCCCGTCGATGACCGGAACCGCCGAGCCGGCGTGCGCGCCGACCAGGTAGCCGAGCGCGGTGAAGAACGACGGGTCCGCGGTCTCGATCTCCGGCACGCGGACCAGAAGCTCCCCCATCCGGTTCTCGGCCAGGTGCAGCCCTGAGTACGGCGCGCGGCCCGTCACGGCCGCGCAGAGATCGAGGAAGTCGCCGTGCCGGTTGGTCCTGGCCCCGATCACGCTGTTGGCGTAGGCGATGGCGTTGGACTCGGCCCACACGATGTCGTCCCCCCGACCAGGCCCATCCGGGAATACGTACGGCGTGCACGAGAAGGTCGGTCGCGCGCCGATCTGCTCCAACGCGCCGGCGAGCCTCTCCGCCCGGGCCACGAACTCCGCGTCGACCCCGTCCTCCACCCCATGGAGCCGGTCGACCGAGATCGCGTTCAGCGTGGTCGGGACCCGCACCCGGGCACCGAGGCCGGCGAACCGCTCGACGACGGCGAGGCTGCCCGGCCCCGTGTAGATGCTGCCGCCGATGTGAACGTGGGTGACGTCGATGAGCCGCGCGGCGTCGAGGATCGCGGCCATCCTGACCACGATGCGCATCGCGAGCCGCGCCGCCTCGCCGTACTCCCCCGCCAGCATTCCCCGGTCGCGCTCGGAGAGCTCGACGGCAGCCCCGGGATCGCGCGCGCCTTCAGCCATCGAGGATCACCGTGCCGTCGCGAAACAGCTCCGCCGACCGGGCCCCGAGCGCCCGCTCGAACGACGCGTCGTCGAGGACGAAGACCGGGACCGACACCGCGTTGAGCTCCTCGTGGACGACCGCCCCGAGCGCGATCACCTCGTCGACCCGGTTGAGCAGGATGGCGGCCGGGCCGGTGCCGCCGACCCACGCGTCCACCAGGACATAGCTCCCCGTGCTGGAGCCCTTGCCCTTGGGCAGGACCACGACGTGCTGTGCCAGCGACTCACCGCACAGCGGATGCCGATGGTCGATGACGGTGCCGGTGCCGGGGTCGACGCCGCCCCAGAAGCTCAGCATCTGCCGACTCGCGGCCACCGGACCGGCGGCCGCACCAGCCACCAGCACCCGCTGCGCCGACACCGGTACCGGTCCTGCCCGGTCGTTCACCGTGGCTCCGCAGCGGGTCAGGCGGGGACCATGCCGTGCGGGTCGATGACGTACTTCCGCGCGGCGCCCCGGTCGAACTCGGCGTAGCCCCGCGGCGCGTCGTCGAGGCTGATCGGGGTGGCGTTCACCGCGCTCGCGATGTGCGCCTTGTCGGCGAGGATCAGGTTCATCAGCTGCCGGTTGTACTTCTTCACCGGGCACTGCCCCGTCACGAGTTGGTGCGACTTCGCCCAGCCGAGGCCGAGGCGCACGCCGATCCGCCCCTGCTTCGCGGCGTCGTCGCGAGCGCCGGGGTCGCCGGTCACGTAGAGACCGGGGATGCCGAGCGTGGCGCCTGCGCGCGCCACGTCCATGATGTCGTTGAGCACTGTCGCCGGCTCCTCCTCGGCGTCCGGTCCGTGGCCGCGCGCCTCGAAGCCGACGGCGTCGACGGCCGCATCCACGAGCGGCTCTCCCACGATGTCGGCGACGATGTCGGCCAGGCTGTCGCCGGTCGAGAGATCCGCGGTCTCACAGCCGAAGCTCGCGGCCTGGCGGAGCCGGTCGGCGTTCATGTCGCCGACGATGACCGTCGCGGCACCGAGTAGGTGCGCCGAGTACGCCGCCGCGAGGCCGACCGGCCCCGCGCCGGCGACGTACACGGTGGAGCCGGTGGTCGTGCCGGCGGTGTAGGCACCGTGGTAGCCGGTCGGGAAGATGTCGGAGAGCATGGTCAGGTCGAGAATCTTCTCCAGCGCTCGGTCGCGGTCGGGGAACCTCAGGAGGTTGAAGTCGGCGAACGGGACCATGACGTACTCGGCCTGGCCGCCGAGCCAGCCGCCCATGTCGACGTACCCGTAGGCCGCGCCGGCACGGGCGGGGTTCACGTTGAGGCAGATGCCGGTCTTGCCCTCGTTGCAGGTCCGGCAGCGGCCACAGGCGATGTTGAACGGCACCGAACAGATGTCGCCCACCCGGTGGAAGAGCACGTCGTCACCGATCTCGACCACCTGGCCGGTGATCTCGTGGCCCAGCGTCTGACCCTCCGGTGCGGTCGTCCGGCCGCGCACCATGTGCTGGTCGCTGCCACAGATGTTCGTGGTGACCAGCTTGAGGATCGCGGCGTGGGGGGCGGCCCGCTTGATGCCGAGACCGTCGGCCACCTCGCGGGGGATCTCCAGCTTCGGATAGTCGACGTCCTCGACCGCGACCTGGCCGGGCCCCTTGTAGACGACGACCTTGTTGTCTGCCATGTCCGTGACTCCGTTCTGCTCCGGCGCGGCCGGACACGTCCTAGCCGGCAGCCTTCAGGTACTGCTCGAGGGCGGGCGCGTAGTCGGGGTTGGCCTTGAGCCACTCCGCGGCGGCCTCGGTCTCCTTGCCCGCGCCGTACTTGTTGGCGACGAGGTCCTCGAGGCTGTTGTACTGCTCGTCGTTGAGCTTGAAGTTCTTCAGCATGTCGGCGACCTCCGGGAAGTCCTCGGAGAACCCGTCGCGGGCGATGACATACAGGTCCTCGGGCTGTCCGTAGGCACCCATGGGGTCCTCCAACGGCCGGATGGGGAAGGCGCTGTTGGCCCAGAAGGGCTTCCACAACGTGACCACGATGGGCTTCTGGGCGTCGGTGGCCTTCTTCAGCTCCGTGAGCATCGCGGCGGTCGAGGAGGTCAGGAGCTTGAAGTCGCTGTCGAGTCCGTACGCCGGGAAGACACTCTTCTGGGTCATCTCCGTCAGCCCGGCCCCCGGCTCGATCCCGATGACCTGACCACCGAACTCGTCGGCGCGGCTGGGCAGGTCTTCGATGGACTGCACGTCGACGTAGTCGGGCACGGCCATGAACGAGGTCGCGCCCGAGTAGTAGACGCCGATCTCCTCGAGCTTGTCGCCATATCGGTCCCAGTAGGTCTTGTGGGTCTTGTCCTTCCACGACGACGACAACACGTCGATGTCGCCGTTGGCGAGCGCGGTGTACATGGGGGCGTTGTCGCTGATCTCCTTGACTTCGACCTTGTAGCCGTTGGACTCCAGGATGTTCTGGAGCAGGCCCGTGGTGCCGGTCTCGTCGGTCCATCCCTGGATCACGCCGAACGTGATGGTCTTGTCGCCCTCGGCACCGGATCCGGTGCCCCCGGCGCTGTCACTGCAACCGGCCGTGACCATGGCCAAGGCGCTCACAACGACGCCGAGTCGCATCGAAAGGGTGCGGTGTCGCTTGTTCATCTTCCTTGTCTTCCTCTCTGAGGCCGCGGCGGGCCGATGGTGCGCTAGGCGCCGATTCTGGTGTGGAGCTCGAGCGGTGCCACCTCGCCCCGGTCCTGCTCCTCCGCTACTAGGGACATGTCGTCGACCGGAGAGGCTTTGGGCTTGCGCCTGCGCCGCAGGAAGCCGAAGCCGCTGCCACGTCTCTGCCCCAAGGACGCAGTGACCCGGTCGAGGTAGATCGCGAGGATCACCACTGACAGGCCCGCCTCGAAGCCGAGACCGAGGTCCAGGGTCGCGATCGCCTGGGTCACCTGACCGCCCAGGCCCTCAGCCCCGACCAGGCCCGCGATCACGGCCATCGACAGGGCGAGCATGATGACCTGGTTGATGCCCGCCATGATGGTGGGCATCGCCAGCGGCAACTGCACGCCGAGCAGCGTCTGACGAGACGTTGCACCGAAGGCGTTCGCGGCCTCGACGACCTCCGTGTCCACGTTGCGGATACCCAGCTCGGTGAGTCGGACGCCGGGCGGAAGCGCGAAGATGATCGTCGCCACCACACCAGGAACCACGCCGATGCTGAACATGGTGACGACCGGGACCAGCCACACCATCGCGGGCATGGTCTGCATCAGGTCCATGATCGGCTGCAACACCGCGCTCGCGTGTTGGCTTCGTGCGGCGAGCACTCCCAGCGGGACCGCGATGGCAACAGCGACCACTGTGGCGACCAGCACGAGCGCGAGCGTCTGCATCGCGGTGTTCCACTGCTCCATGCTGATCACGAACAGCAGCCCGAGCAGCGCCAGCAGGGCGAACCTCCAGCCCCTGACCAACAGACCTATCAACGAGAAGATCACCGCGGTGACCACCGGGTCGGGGGCCTGCAGCAGCCTGATCAGGTCGTCGATGACGCTGTTCCCGAGATTGGTGACCGAGTCGAAGAACCACCCGAAGTGCGTGGTCAGCCAGTCGAAGAAGTCCTGGATCCGGTCGCCCACCCGGATCCTCGGGACGGGGATGTCGGAGGTGCTCACGACGCGGACACCCCCGTGGCGGCGAAGGCCGCGTCCCGCGCTTCTCGACCCGGGTGCGGGCCTCCGTTCGCACGGCGGGTGGAGGCACCCTGGCCGAGTGCTTGGAGCACCGTGACCCTGGCCAGCACGCCGACGACGCGGTCGTCGTCGTCGACGACGGCCAGCGCCTTGGGGTGGTCGGCGCTCAGGGGGAGCAGATCGCTCAGGTGAGCGTGTACGGCGACCTTGACCACCTGAGTGTCGAGGATGCCCTCGAGGGTGTCGCGGCCGTCGTGCACGGCGGCCACGACCGCCTCTTCGTCCACGGCGCCGCGCAGCTTCTTCTCTCGGTCGACGACGAACAGCCGAGCCGTCTGGTGCTCACGCATGAGCTTGTGCACCGTCCGAGGACCTTGCTCGGAGCCGACCAGTGCCACCGGCGGAGTCATGACCGAACCGGCAGTCAGCACGCGGGTCCGGTCGACGTCCTGCACGAACTGGGCGACGTAGTCGTTGGCCGGATCGTTGAGGATCTGCTCGGAGCTGCCGATCTGGACGATGCGACCGTCGCGCATCATCGCGATGCGATCGCCCAGCCGCATCGCCTCGTTCAGGTCGTGGGTGATGAACAGGATGGTCTTGCCCAGCTTGTGTTGCAGCTCGACCAGCTGGTCCTGCATCTCGCGCTTGATCAGGGGATCGAGAGCGCTGAACGCCTCGTCCATCAGCATGATGTTGGTGCCCGCTGCCAGCGCCCTCGCGAGCCCGACGCGCTGGCGCATCCCTCCCGACAGCTGGCCCGGGAGCGAGTCCTCCCAGCCCTTGAGCCCGACGAGGTTGAGCGCCTCCCTCGCCCGGGGCTCACACTCGTGCCTGGGCAGTCCCTGCACCCGCAACCCGTAGGCGGCGTTCTCACCGACGGTGCGATGCGGGAAGAGTGCGAAGTGCTGGAAGACCATGCTCACCTTCTCGCGGCGGGTCTGCCTCAACTGATGTCTGCTCATCGTGACGATGTCCTCGCCGTAGACGCGCAGCTCGCCGGCGGTCGGCTCCCACAGTCCGTTCACCATGCGGATCAGGGTCGACTTGCCCGAACCGGACAGTCCCATCACCACGAAGATCTCGCCTTCGCGCACCTCGAAAGAGGCGTTGATCACTGCCGCGGTGAGCCCGTCCTTACGGAGCTCTTCACGCGTCGCACCCGCGCGCAGACGCGCCACACCCTTCTCGGGCCGCTTCCCGAAGACCTTGTAGGTCTCGCGGGCCTCGATCGCATTCATGTTGGACTCCAGTCGCAGATGAAGGTGCCGCACTCGCCAGGTCGAACAGGGCTTCTCGTAGGGCCTTCGTCGCGTCGAGAACCCGGCGCCGCGGGTCGCGGCTCGACGTCACGAGGCCGTCGTCACGGCGGGCTCGGCGGGTCGTGTCGCTGACTCTTCGCGGGCCGGTTGCGACGAGCGCTCCATCGCACCCAGCTCGCGGCGGTGGCCCCGCGATCGCCCGGGCGACGCGGCTGTGGGACTCTCCCGGATCTCAGGAGTCCCACGGCGACACCTCGGATGCCTGACGCCTCTTCCACATTCATTTTGTGATCACAGATCAGGCTAAGTGTGTCCCATGCCACTGTCAAGGGCCAACCTGAGCCGCTGATCTTGCTCGATCGCGGCGGCTCATCCTGGCCTCAACCACGGGCGTCTGCCCGAAGCACCGGCCGGGTGCCCACCACCCGTCCTGACGCGCCACAACACTCCCGATGCCCGGTGCCCGTGGAGAGGAGAGGGTCGCGGCCTTCCGCCCCCGAGGGCCGTTCCCGGGCTGCTCCGAATTGACCCTTGCATGCCAGGTCGCGTTGTGATGATCTGTGATCACAATCATTCCAATCTGGTCTTCGCCGGGCGGGCGGGCCGGGCGGGCGGTTCCCCGCGGGGCGCTCCTCCTCCGCAGCCGCCCCGCGGACAACGAGAAGGAAATACCCATGGCAGACGACGTGGTCGACGTCGTGATCGTCGGAGCCGGCATCGCCGGGCTCGCCGCAGGGTGGCGCCTACGACGACACGATGTCGTGGTGCTGGAGGCCGCACACCGGGTCGGCGGCCGGGTCCGCTCGGAGCGCCGCGGTCCCTACTGGCTGAACTGGGGCGGCCACGTCTTCGACGGCAGCCCTGCGTCGGCTACCCAGCGACTTCTGCGGGAGACCGGCTTCCCCTCGCGCCCGGTGCCGGGCAGTCTGGCCGCGCTCAGCATGAACGGCAGGCTGCTGCTCAGCGGCCGGGTCGAGACGCTGCCGTTCCGGGTTCCGATGTCATGGCGCGACCGGGCGAGTCTGGTCCGGGCCGGGGCGAAGGTCCGCCTGGCCGTGGCCCGCTACGCGCGGCTGGCGAAGCGGCGTCCCGGGGAGGACGAGGCCGCTCGTCAGCAGCGGATCTACGAGTTCATGAACGACCGTTCGTTCTCCGACTTCATCGGCGAGTTGCCCGAGGACGCCGAGGCGCTCTTCAAGCCGACGGTGACCAGGTCATCGGCGGAGATGCACGAGATCGCCGCCGGGGCCGGAGTCGGCTACTTCAACCTGGTCTGGAACATCGGCGCCGGCCTGTCGCACGGCATCGTCGGCGGACCGTCCACCCTCACCGAGGGAGTTGCCGACGCACTGGGCGAGCGGGTGCGGCTCGGCGCCCGCGTCGAGGAGGTGGTCGACAAGAGGGGCTCGGTCCTGGTTCGCTACGAGCGCGACGGCACCGAGCAGACGATCGAAGCACGGTGTGTCGTGCTCGCGACGACCTCCAGCGTGAGCCGCCGGATCGGTGTCGACCTCGATCGCGAGGTTCGCGAGGCGCTGTCCCAGGTCAAGTACGGCCCCTTCGTGAGCGCAGCGTTCCTGACGGACGAGACCCAGTGCCAACCCTGGGACAACACCTACGCGATTGCCACGCCCAAGCGCTCCTTCAACGTCGTCCTCAACGTGTCCAACAACGTGCGTCCCCTCACGCAGGAACGCCTGCCGGGCAGCAGCTTCATGGCCTTCTCCCCCGCCGGCCTGGCCCGGCGGCTCCTCGAACAGGATGACGAGACCATCGAGAGGACCTTCGTCGACGACCTCGATCAGGTGCTGCCCGGCTTCGCCTCCCACCTCGTCGAGTCAGAGATCGCCCGGTGGCCCGAGGCCTCGCCGTACTCCTTCCCCGGACGGGCCAGGCTCCAACCGACCCTCACCAAGCGCAACGGCCGCGTGCTGCTGGCCGGCGACTACCTCGGCACCCAGTACACCGAGAGCGCGGTGCACTCGGGCTACGCCGCCGCCGAGGCGGCCGAACGAGTCGTCCGCACGCATCGACCGGAGCCTCGCACAGCCATGCACCCACCGGACGGCGCCGCCTGGTAGCACACGTCCACCCACCCGGAGCCCACCTACCGCGAGGAGTCTCTGCCATGTTCCCCAGTCTGAGCGGCATCCTGTCCGCCCTCATCACACCGTTCGACAGCCAGGGTGCTCTCGACGAGGCCGCCCTGCGGCGAGTGGTCGACCGCAACATCGACGGGGGTGTCCACGGCGTCGTGGCCTGCGGTTCGACCGGAGAGTTCACCACCCTGAGCGGCGCCGAGCGCCGCCTCGTCGTCGAGACCGTGATCGACCAGACCGCGGGCCGCGTGCCGGTCGTCGCGCAGACCGGGGCGCAGTCCACCCCCGAGGCCATCGAGCTCTCACGGCACGCCGAGCAGGCCGGCGCGTCCGTGCTGATGGTGGTCACGCCCTACTACGAGCCACTGTCGCTCGAGGAGACCGAGCGCTATCTACGCACGGTCGCCGGCTCGGTGACCATTCCGGTGATGCTCTACAACCTGCCGGTGGCCACCGGGGTCAACATGACCCCGGAGCTCGTGGCCAAGCTCGCCCGCCAGGTCGAGAACATCCGGTACGTCAAGGACACCACCGGCGACCTCGCGCAGGCCGCCCAACTGATCCATCAGTACGGCGAGGTCGTCTCCACGTTCGTCGGGTGGGACGCTCTGCTGCTCGCCGCCTTGACCGAGGGCGCCGCGGGGGTGATGGCCGGGACGGCCAATGTCTTCGCGGCCGAGCTGGTCTCGATCCACACCGCCATTGTCGAACGCGACCTGGACCGGGCACGTCGCGAGTGGGATCACCTCTATCCCCTGATGAACGCCATCATGTCGGTGCCCTTCGTCTCGGCGGTGAAGGCCGCTCTCAACGCGATCGGAGGTGCGGTCGGCGATCCGAGGCTCCCCGTGCTTCCGCTCGAAGGCGAAGCGGCGGCCACGATCACCCAGCTGGCGACCGACCTCGTGTCGTCATCCCCCGACCCAGTCGTCCGCTGACCCGGCACCGCCGGCTGCGCGTGCGGTGACGACGGACCGACCCAAACACCAAGGAGCGCACATGTCCGTCACCGAACAGCCCTCGACCGCCGTACGGCGCCCGCAGACGACGTTCGACCGTTCCCTCCTGTCGCCTGCCGGGTGCTTCATCGACGGCTCGTTCCACGATGAATCGGGTGCGGCGATCCTCGACCCCGCCACGGAGGACGTGGTCGCGCGGGTCACCCAGGGACCGCCGAGGACGTCGACCACGCCGTCGAGGCGGCCAGGGCCAAGGAGACCCGTGGGCGCGGCCTGCACGCAGGAGGAGATCTTCGGTCCCGCGGTGACCGTGGAGACGTTCTCCGACGAGGACGAGGCGATCGCACGCGCCAACGAGGTGTCGTGGGGAGGCTTCAAGGGATCCGGCTACGGGCGCGACCTGTCGCTCTGTGCGCTGGAGAACTGATCCCGCACCAAGCATGTCATGCACCACACCACGGCCGCCGACCGCGAGACTCCGCGGCAACGACGGCAGGCAGCGGGGCCTATCCCCCGGGAGGAGGACCGATGACGATCGACGTCGTGGCGCTCACCACCGAACGCCTGATCCGAGCCCAGGAATGCATGCGGGCGGCGGGGCTGGCCGCCGCACTGCTCTTCGACCCGGCGAACGTCCGCTACGTGACCTGCGACGGCCAACACCTGGTCTTCAATCAACATTGCTGGTACCGGTGGGCGCTGGTCCTCGCCGATGACGAGCCTGTGCTCTGGGAGGGGTCCGATGAGAAGCACGTGAGTCGGTCGCGTTGGGGCGGAGAGATCCGTGATGCATCCGGGTTCAGCTACTTCGGGTCAGGACCGAACCGCGGACGCGATGCACGAAGCGCGATAGCCGAGGTGGTCTCCGAGCTCAGGGTGAGAGAGCTCCAGCACGAACCCCTCGGGGTCGATCGAGCCGAGGCCATCGCCTTCCTCGAGCTTGCCGCTCAGGGCGTTCACGTCGTGGACGCGGCACCGGTCTTCGAGACGGCTCGGGCGGTGAAGACACCTCTCGAGCTTGCCGTGCACCGCGACAACGCGCGGCTGGCCGACGACGCCGTCCGCGCCTTCCTCCCGGGCCTGACGCCGGGCAAGACCGAGAACGAGCTGTGGGGCGAGCTGGCGCGAGAGACCTTCGCGCGCGGAGCTCTCCATGCCGAGGCCAGGCTGCTGTGCTCGGGCCCGCGGACCAACCCGTGGATGCAGGAGGCCGGCCACCGAGTCGTCGAGAACGGCGACCTGGTCGCGTTCGATACCGATCTGGTGGGTCCGCACGGCTATCTGACCGACATCTCCCGGACCTACCTGTGCGGGGACCGGCCCGCCACGAAGGAGCAGCGCGAGGTGTACCGGGCTGCGTACACGTTCGTCCACGAGAGCCTTCCCGAGTTCCTGCCCGGCCGGAGCTTCGTCGAGCTGGGCGAGAAGCTCGGCGCCCGGATGTCCGACCAGTACGTCGAGCAGCGGTATCCGTTCATCGCGCACGGCTGCGGAGCCGTGGACGAGTACCCGGTCGTCAGGCTCGGCGACAACCATCCCGGCGTTCTCGAACCCGGCATGGTGATCAGCGTGGAGGGCTACATGGGGGCCATCGGGGGGACGGTAGGCGCCAAGTACGAGGAGCAGATCATCATCACCGACGGCGCGCCGGAACTGATCTCCCATGCCCCCGTGGACGACCGCCTCCTGGACGAGCCGCTTCGATGAGGGCCTGACGAAACAGCTCTGCGGCCGGCGTGACCTGCGATGTCCGGGCGATGCACATCACGGTTCTCGGCCGGGAGACGATCGGCACCACTCGAACGGCGCTCGGCACGAACCCCGCGACCGAAGCCGGCAGGAGTGTGAACCCCATGCCCGCGGCCACGAAGCCGAGCGCCGTCTCCTGGTGGACGACGCGCGCCCGGATGCGCGGGAACATCACGTCGTCGAAGATCGGCCGGATCTCCGCCACGAAGCCGGGGATGTCGCGTGCAGGGAAGAAGATCATCTCCTGCGCCGCCAACTCCTCGGGGGCTACCACGTCGTTGTCAGCCAGGGGATGGTCGCCCGGGACACACGCCACGATCTCCTCCTCGAACAATCGCTCGGTGGGCAGGTCCAAGGCCCCGGCTTCGCCCCGGACGAGCCCGATGTCGAGGGAGCGGTCATGGAGCCGGTCCACCTGTTCAGCGCTGGTCAGCGGCACCAGTTCGAGCTCCAGCTCCGGAGCAGTCTCCCGCGTCCGGCGAACCGCGTGGGGGAGGATGGAGTAGCTCGCCGAGCTGACGTACCCGACCCGTAGGTGCCCGGCCCGCCCCGCGGCCACGCGCTCGAGGTCGGCCGTCGCCTGGTCGACCTGGTCGAGGATCGCGGTCGCGCGCCGGTAGAGCTCGGCACCGACGGTCGTCAGCCGCACGCTTCGCGTGGTCCGCTCGAACAAGGGGAAGCCGACCTCACGCTCGATGCGCTTGATCTGGGCGCTCAGCGGCGCCTGCGACATCTGGAGCCGCTGGGCCGCCCGGCCGAAGTGCAGCTCCTCGGCGACGGCGACCACACACCGCAGCTGACGGATCTCCATCTGTTCACTCATCCCTGATTGTTCCGAACATGCACACAATAACGACCACATTGATATTGGACGGAAGCAAGACGAGACGGTTGTACTGATGCACGGACGGACGCGGTCCGTCCTCGACCAGAACTCTGAAGCCGCAGCGCAGGAGCATCATCATGACCGGATCCCGGACCATCGTGGTCGGCGGCGGTCTCATCGGGCTCTCGATCGCCCGCGCGTTGACCGCGCGCGGCGCGCGTGAGGTCCTCGTCCTCGAGCGGCACGGGCTGGCCGGGGGCGGCACCGGCAAGTCCAGCGGCATCGTCCGCGCCCACTACGGCGTGCCGTCGATCGCAGCGATGGCCTGGCGCAGCCTGCCCTGCTTCGAGAAGCTCGGCGACTCCGTCGGCTTCCGGCAGGTCGGCTACGCCGTCATCGTCGGCGAGGAGAACGTCGAACCCCTCACGGCCAACATAGCGATGCAACAGAGGCTCGGCATCGAGGTCGACCTCATCGACGACACCAGGCTGGCCGGGCTGTGGCCGATGATGAACGTCGGGGACGTCGCGCTGGCGTCGTACGAACCCAGGGGAGGCTTCGCCGACGCCACCCAGCTCGCCCTCCACTTCGGGCAGGTGGCACGAGATCGGGGAGCTCGGATCCGCCAGCACGCAGCCGTCGAGCGGATCCTGACCGGCGGCGACAAGGTCACCGGTGTGGAGCTCGACAGTGGCGAGGTCCTAGACGCCGACCGCGTGATCGTGGCGGCGGGTTGGTGGTCGGGAAGGCTGATGGCCGACCTGGGCATCGACTTCCCCGTCGAGGCATACCGTTCCGAGTTGATGATCGTCGACGCGGGTGAGCCGCTGCCGAACCTGCCCGTGGTCTCCGACCTGATCAGCCTGCAGTACTGCCGACTCGAGGGAGCGGGTCAGTTCCTCGTCGGCAACAGCGACCACACCGACTTCGAGAGGAAGCTCGTCGACCCCGACAGGTACTCCAACATCGCCACCGACGCGAGCATCGAGAAGTACGCCGAGAAGGTCCTGCACCGGTTCCCCGGCTTCCCCGACCCCTCGGTCACCCACACCTACGCCGGCGTCTACGACGTCGCGCCGGACTGGAACCCGGTGATCGCGCCGGTCAGCGAGGTGGCCGGACTCATCCTCTGCGCGGGCTTTGCGGGCCACGGCTTCAAGATCAGCCCCGCGGTGGGCGACCTGGTCGCCGACCTGGTCCTCGAGGGCGACAGCACCGAGCCTAACGTCCCTGCTGAGGACTTCCGCCTCGAGCGCTTCGCCGAGGGAAGGCCCTTGACCAGCCTCCACCCCTACGTCGGCGCAGGAGAGATGCGGTGACCGAGGCGCCCGCCGATACCGTCACCGGCCTCCTGGCCGAGATCGCCGACGTAGGCATCGACGCCGTTCGCGGCGGATACAGCCGACCTGTCCTCTCGGCCGCCGAGCGCGACCTGCGCACGTGGTTCGTCGACCATGCCGCCAAGCGGGGCCTCGAGGTGGAGAACGACCGCAACGGTCTCGTCTGGGCGTGGGATGCCCGCGGCGGCGACAGGGACGGCGCCGTCGTCACCGGCTCCCACCTGGACTCGGTTCCCGGAGGCGGCGCGTTCGACGGCCCGCTCGGCATCGCATCCGCACTCGTCGCCTTCGACGCGCTCGCGAGGCGCGGCACCTCGGGCCGCCCTCGCGCGATCGTGGTCTTCCCGGAGGAGGAGGGCTCTCGCTTCGGCCTCGCCTGCCTGGGCTCGCAACTCGTGACGGGCGCCGTCTCCCCCCAGCGAGCCCTGGGGCTGAAGGATGTCGACGGCATCACCTTCGCCGAGGCCTGCGCAGGGGCGGGCCTCGAGCCGGCCCACATGGGAGCGGCCCCCGAGGCGCTGGCCCGCATCGACACCTTCGTCGAGCTGCACGTCGAGCAGGGCCGACACCTCGCCGACGTCGACCGACCCGTCGCGGTCGCATCGTCCATCCTGGGACACGGCCGCTGGCGGATCACGATCCTCGGCGAGGGCAACCACGCGGGGGCAACGCCGATGTCCGACCGCCGCGACGCGACGGTCGCCGCGGCCCGGGTCATCGTCGCGGTCCAGTCCATCGCTCGACAGACGGCTCGAGCCCGGGCGACCGTCGGGCGGCTCGCCGTCACACCAGGTGGGACCAACGTCATCGCATCCCGGGCCGACCTGTGGCTCGACGTACGTCACCCGGACGACGCGGTAGTAGCTGCGCTGGTCGAGCAGATCGCACAGGCGGCAGCGAGTAGTGCCGCCGAGGAGGGCTGCACCGCCGCGCTGGCCAGGGAGTCCTACAGCCCCACGGTCGACTTCGACCCGCAGCTTCGCGACGACCTGGTCGGCGTACTGTCCGACGCGCCGGTCCTCGCCACCGGCGCCGGGCACGATGCCGGCGTGCTCAAGGAGCACGTCCGCACCGCCATGCTGTTCGTCCGCAACCCCACCGGCGTCTCCCACTCGCCCCAGGAGCACGTCGAGGACGTGGACGCGGAAGCCGGCGCCGTGGCCCTCGCCGACTGCCTCGAAAGGCTCATCGTTGGATGAGGAGCGTTCCGTGAGCCCGTCGACCGAGAGATCCGCTGCCCGAACGCTGTCCTGGACGCCGGCGGCGCAGACCGGCCGAGCGGCGCCCACCTACCTCGGCAGCTGCTCTCGCGGTGACGGCAGGCTCCCGCCCTGCCGGATGCGGCGAAGCGAGTGGTCTCAGCGGTGATCCCCTTGAACCGGTTCGAATTCCTCGAGCAGCCACGTCGTCGGCTCCGTCACGAGTCCTGGCGCCTCTCGTCGAGTCGGGTTCGGCCCAGCGTTGAGCGCGTGCCCGTTGGCCCGCAGTCGCTCGATCTCCTCACGCACGATCACGCCGCCCCCACCCCCGACCACGCGCACGTGCCCGGCCCCATGGGTGCGGAGCAACTCAACGAGGTACTCGAAGTACTCCACGTGACCACCCTGGTACGACGAGACCGCCACGCCCTGCACGTCCTCCTCGATCGCCGCATCGACAACCTCCTGGACCGAGCGGTTGTGCCCCAGGTGGATCACCTCGCACCCCTGCGACTGGAAGATCCGCCGCATGATGTTGATCGAGGCATCGTGGCCATCGAACAGACTCGCAGCAGACACGAGACGCACCGGGTGGCCCGGGACGTGGAGGTCGTGCATCGGCACTCCCAGGGGTCGACTGCCCAGATAGTAGGACGTCCAAGTATCTATTCTACCAGTGAGGCTCCGCCTCTGACCGCCGAGGATCGGGCTGGCCTGGGTGGGTTGCTGCGGCGCATCCT